>QHUA01000118.1:37054-46002 GCA_003221805.1 Gemmatimonadota bacterium | reverse complement strand
ATTGTCTGGATAGCCTCGGCGCCTACATCGACGGTGAATTAACGGCCGATGAAGCATCGCTGGTGGAGAAGCACCTCGAGACGTGCGCCGATTGCTCCGCGGCCCATCGCCGGCTCATGACGACATCTTCAAGAATAAAGGCAGGACTCATGCGCTACGAAGCACCCGACGTACTCAAGGCGCGCATTCGCGCCAGCCTCGCCGACATGCGTGAGGCGCCAGATCAGCCTGCGCTGGTGCCGCTCCCGCGCGGCAGAGCGTGGCCGCGCATGGTCGCGGCTGCAGCAACGGTGGCGATCGTGAGTAGCGGCTTGACATTCGCTGCCCTGCGCGAGCGAGCCCCGTCGAATGCGACTGAGCAACAGGTTCTGGCGAGCCACATCAGATCTCTCATGCCCGGACATCTGACCGACGTCGCGTCGAACGATCAGCACAATGTCAAACCGTGGTTCAACGGTCGCGTCAACATGTCGCCCGATGTGCCGCGGCTGGACTCGCTCGGATTTCCGCTGATCGGCGGAAGGCTCGATTACGTCGATGGGCGCAACGTAGCCGTAGTTGTCTACATGCGCCGCCAGCACGTGATCAATGTCTTTTCGTGGCCGGCATCGGGTGCGGCGGAGCAGACGGCGGAGTCGTCGAGCTCCAACGGCTATCATCTCCTTCGAGCCCGACATAACGCGATGGAGGTTTGGATCGTCTCAGACCTGAACGAGGCCGAGCTCAAGGATTTCGCGCGGACGTTGATGCCGTAGCGGATGGTGTGTGCGTTATCTTGCTGCTCGATCAACGCACCCCATTCACTCATGATCCAATCCCGACGCCTGGCTTTAGCCGGCGCGATCTTTCTTTTCGCAGTCCCCAGTCTCCACGCCCAGATCGTGGAGCGTCCCGTTTCGTTCGACAACGCGGGACAAGTGATGGTGATGACACCCTACATTGCCGACCGCGCAGCGTTGCGGGCGCCATGGTGGCCGGTGTCGGGAGATTTCACCGAGGCCAGACTCTACACCGTCAACGACTCGACTTACGTGCTGACGGTTGGACGCCGCAGCGGAGTCGTCGAGCGGTACACTCTCTCCGCGGCCGATCGCGAGGCGATTCGCGCCATCGTGTCTCGTCTGCCGCGGGATGTGATCGCGGCGCGCGTCGATGCACGGAATTCATTCGTGCGCAACCAGACATTGCTCGGCCTCGCCGCTTACGGGCCGGCGTTCGCAACAGCGATCTCCGACAACGGCGCCAGCCAGGTGGCAGGATACCTCGTCGTCGCCGGCGGCTCCTTTTTCGCGGCGTCTGAAATCTCGCGACGCACCCTAATCTCACGCCCGCAGAGCGACCTCGCCTTCAACATGGGCCACAACGGCGCGCTGGCCGGCCTGGCGACGATGTACATCTTCAAGGCCCACACGCGCGGACAATCGGCGGGCGCATTCGTCGGTGGACTGGTGGGAACCGGACTCGGCCTTGGCATCGCGCGCAGATGGACCGAGGCCGACGCTGTCGCCACCGGCTTCGGCTCCGATCTCGGCGCCCTCATCGGCTATGGAGTCACTGTCGCCGTTCGTGGCGAGCGAGGCTGCAGCACCGACCTTTTTGGCAACGACACCTGCAAAGCGAATCGGGCGCAGGTCACGACGATCCTTGCTTCGGGAATCGTCGGCTATCCCATGGGACTGCTTTATCCGCGCAACGCCAGGTACCACGTCACCGCAGGTGACGTAAATACCCTTTGGTCGGGCGCCATCGTCGGTGCTCTGACCGGCGCCGCCTTCCTTCCCGAGAGTCCGAAACGAAGCGTGGCGGCCACCGCGGTGACGAGCGGGGGTGTCCTTGGTGTGATTCTCGCCGACCGGTTCCTCGTTCAGCGCAAGGACCACGGTCGGACGGACGCCACCCAGCTTTTCCTCGGTACCGTCGCCGGGTCGCTGATGGGGGCGGGAGTCGCCAATATCTTCACCAACGCCCATCACAATCCCGGGCCCGTATTTGCCCTGGCTGCGGTTGGCGGCCTGGCAGGAATCATCGGTACCGAGCTTTATCTCCAGCCCTCCCCCGACACCGGACACGGTCGGATTGGGCTAACCTTCAATCCGGAGAGTATCTTTCTGACGGCGGCCCACGCCCCGGGGAACCACCCCCTCCTCACCGTGAGGTTCTAGTGGACACCACGACAACACTCACTTTCACCGAAAGACTGCAAGGAAGTTTCGAGCAGCTGTATCGGTACGTGCCCGCGCTCTTCGGCGCGTTGGTAATTCTTTTTGCCGGCTACCTGCTGGCGAGATTACTCGAGAAAGGAACCGATCGATTGATGCGGCGCATCCGGCTCAATCAGATCCTCGAGCGTGGTGGGGTGATGCAGGCGGTGGAGAGATCGGGCTCGCGCGTAAACCCGACGCGTGTCGCGGGTAGTCTCGTCTTCTGGTTCGTGATGTTCGCGGTGATGCTCGTCGCCGCCAACGCACTTGGCCTCCAATCGCTGGCCAACGTCTTTTCCGAATTGGTCAGCTACATCCCGAGCGTCATCGCCGCCATCGTCATCATGATCGTCGGCATCGTGCTCGGCGGCTTCGTCGGCGGCTTGATCATGGCTTCGGCGGGTGGACTGCACGGCGGTCCGACGCTGGCGCGAGTGGGGAAGGGCGGTGTCATCATCCTCGCCGCGTTCATGGCTCTCCAGGAGCTGGGCGTCGCCACTGAAATCGTCACCACGGCATTTGCGATTCTGTTCGGTGCAGTTGCCCTCGCGCTCTCGCTCGCGTTTGGCATTGGCGGACGCGAGCTCGCCGGAGAGATCACCCGCAACTGGTATCGCCGGTACAGGGAAGAGCGTGACGCCATCGAGCGCGACAACCGCGAGCTCGATCGGCAGGAAGGAATCACCACCACCGAAGAGTACGTGCGCCCCACGTACGGCATTCGTAACACCGGCCCACACGACGTAGTCAGACCGCCAGAGTGAGCTCAGCCTCCGGCGTCGCGGCATCACCAGAAGTGACGTCCGCGCCCAGAGAGCTGGCGAGAGCACTTTCGCTCCGCGATTCGATCGCGCTCGTCCTCACCGTCATCGGGACGGGCGTCTTCCTCAAGGCGGCGCCGATGGCGCAGCTCGTTGGATCTCCCTCTAAAGTATTGTGGGCGTGGCTGGCGGCGGGACTCTTGTCACTCGCCGGCGCGCTGACGTACGCCGAGCTCGGCGCGATGATGCCGGAAGCGGGCGGAGAGTACGTGTTTCTGAGAGAAGCGTACGGCGATCTTCCCGCATTTCTCTTTGGCTGGACGTCGGTGATGCTTATCGCCAGCGGTGGGCTCGCTGCAGTGTCAACTGCCCTCGCGTCGTTCATGGCGTCTTTCGTCCCACTTGGCTCGGTATGGATCACCCACGATTTCCACGTCCTCGGACAGGTGGTGCATTGGCGCCTGGGCGTTCAGCAGGGGGTGGCGGTCGCGGTGATTCTGCTTTTCTGCGCCATCAACGCGCGCGGCGTTGCCGTCGGTGGAAAAGTGCAGTGGGTCGCAACCGTCGCCAAAATCGGAGGGATCGCGATCATAACAGTTGGCGCGCTCCTTCTCTCGCGCACGGGGACGTGGGCGAATCTCGCGAAACCCATAACTAACCAGATCGCACCCTCGGGCGCAGGTGCATTTGGCGCGGCGATGGTCGCAGCACTCTGGGCGTACCAGGGTTGGTCGAACGTGCCGATGGTAGCAGGTGAGATCGAGAAGCCGGAGCGAAACATTCCGCGGGCGCTCATCTACGGTATGCTGCTGGTGATACTCGTCTATCTCATCACCAATTTCGCCTATTTCTACGCGCTGCCGTTTGGCGAGGTGCTGACCGCGAACTCAACGGCGTATCGCGATGCGCTGCCGGTCGCGGCAAAGGTTGCGCAGTCGTTCTGGTCGTACGGACCTCAGCTCGTCTCGCTCGCCTTCATGATCTCGGCGATCGGCGCGCTCAACGGCATCACCTTGATGAATGCGCGTGTTCCGTACGCGATGGCGCGCAACGGACTTTTCTTTGGTCCGCTGGCGGATCTCAACCCCGAGTCGCGTGCCCCGGTGAAGGCGATTTGGTTCCAGGGAATCTGGGCCTGCTTGCTCGCGCTCTCCGGAACCTTCGATCAGATCACGACTTCAGTAATCTTTGCCGTCTGGCTGTTCACGGCGCTAGTCGGCTCGTCGCTCTTCGTTCTGCGCCGGAAACTGCCGGCGGCGCCGCGGCGCTATCGCGCCCTCGGATATCCTGTCATTCCGGCGCTGTTCGTGATTGTTGCAGTATGGGTGGTCGTGAACAGCCTGTCGGCGACGCCCCTTGAATCAGCGGCCGGCTTGATCCTGATGGCGCTCGGTCTCCCGTTCTAAGTCCTGACGCTGAGCCCGGAGCATCATGAAGTCGCCCGCCGACGAACAGCACGCAGCCACATCCGTCGAATGATGGCGCTGCCGGGATAGATCAGTCGCCAGTAACGCGCAAATTTTCGGCGCTCCCCAGGGCTGTTGGCGTAGACTCTGGTCTCGGTCACGACGATGGACCTGTTCGGCCCTTCGGGAGTGACGAGGAAATTCATCGCCGCCAGCGCAAATCCAGGCGGAAGGGGTTTCTTGAAGATTGCCGGCGTGATTTGACCGCGTGCGCCCGGTGGTGCACCAACGACCGTCCCGATAACAAGCTCGCGCACCGAATCATCAGCTAATCTCACGAATCCGCCTTTCAGTGCGACGTCGATGATCGGCTCTCGATTCCCGGCGTCCAGAATCGTCTGCGGCAGCGGACGACCTCCTCGCCTGATCCAGGTCAATGCGTGGAAGAGCGAGATCTCGTCGGCCCTCACGCGCCGTATGGCGTCGAAGACGCGTGCGGGCGGAGCGTCGATCTCGATCGTGTGACGCTCGCTGAACTGCCAGACCGGAACGAACTCGTCGAGCCGAGTCTCAATTTTGTTGGCGCGTGACTCGGAGGTTGGAAGACTGAGGCCCAGGCCGGCCAGCAGCACCCCCGCTCCAAGAATCGCCAGACTCTGACCGCGCGTCGTTACATGCAAACGGTGAATCGGCTTGACAACGAAAACCAATCCAGCCGCCGCGATCAGGAGACCGGTGTAGACGACGGCGGATCCAATCACACGGATCCGGCGAGGTACCGCTTTCGCGTCCGCTCCGGGTGACGCTCGATAGCGTACCGCAACATGGTGCGCGGCAACTGCCGATAGTGCTTCTTCAGGAACGCATCGAGAGTCTTGCGATCTCTTTTGCCGACCTCGCGTAGCATCCACCCGACGGCTTTGTGAATCAGATCGTGCGAGTCGCCCAGGAGGATCGTGGCGATTCTCAGTGTCGGCCGAAATTCATTGCGCTTGATGAAGTGAAACGTCGAGACGATCGCGATCCGTCGCTCCCAGATATTCTTCGATCGCGCCAATTGTTCGAGGAGCGAGATGTCTCCGGCATCGAGATGCGGACCTACCACGTGCTCCGCTGAGGAGTCCACCAGATCCCAGTTGTTTATCCATCGCGCGTTGGCCAGATATGCGCGATGGATTTTCTGACGCCGCCGCTCGTCGCCGTGCTTGTATCCATCAACCAGCAGCAGTAGCGCGACCAATCGCTCCTCGTGCCATGGCGATGCCAGCAGCTCCAGGGCGGCGTCGTCGGCGAGTGCACGATATTTCCGAACCAGTGTGCGCATCACTGGGACGGTAAGCCCGAGGAACTTGTCGCCCTCGCCGTACTCGCCGGGACCAGTCTTGAAGAACCGGAGCGAGTGAGTAGCGCGCACCGGGTCGCCAAGCTCCTGCAGCTCGGCGCGGATCGCAGCGAGCGTCGGCGCTTCTCCTGCTGTCATTGTGACGATGCTGCTCCGCTAACGATTGCCCGCGCCACCGCCTGTTGCACCGGACCGAGGTCAGGGAAGTAGCCACGAGCGTCGGTGCCCAGGTTCTGTCTGTTGGTGAGGAGCACGATCGACAATTTGTACTTCGGAATTCCGGCGACGTAGGTGCCGGTGAATCCGGTGTGGGAGAAACTTCCCGAGGGCAAATAAGTGGGCGCCTGCCAGCCGAGGTAGTTCTGGTATTTGTCGAGCGTAAGAAACCTGCCGATCGTCAGCGGTCGAATGTACTGCCGTCCAGCGTAAGTGCCGTCGTTGTTCAACAGGTCGATCAATACCCGCAGGTCAGGTGCGGTCGAGAAAAGTCCGGCGTGGCCAGCGAGACCGCCGTTGGCGTAGAACGCATTTCCGTCGTCGACTTCTCCATTGAGGACGTACTGTCTCCACCCGTCTTCTCGTACACGTTGCCAGACTCGGTCGCCGCGAATTCGGTGAACCGATGCGCGCGTGGATTGAAGCTCGTCGACCGTAATCCAAGCGGTCGATAGAGATTCTGTTCGAGAAACATGTCGAGGTGTTGGCCACTCACGCGCTCGACGATGTCACCAAGCAGCATGAAGCCGAGGTCGCTGTAATGCCTGTCCTCGCCGACTCCCCAGGCGAGCGGCATGTCCCGAATGACGCCGTAAGTCTGCGCGGTGGTGGAGGCGTGATAGTAGAGGGGCTGCCACTGCACGATTCCCGAAGAGTGCTGGAGCAGTTGCCGGACGGTGATGCTATCGAGGTGCGGTCCTCGAAAATCAGTCAGATACTGATTGACCGGCGCATCAACATCGATCTTTCCCTGATCGACGAGCAGCATGATGGCCATCGTCGTGGCCATGACTTTCGTCACCGATGCCAGATCAAACATGGTCGTGATCCGCATGCCTCGCGGTGCCGCCAGCCGCCGTCCGTCGTAGTCATTGAGCTGCGCGTACCCAAACGCCCGCTCATGAATGACCCTTCCATCCTTCGAGACCAGAAAAACCGCCCCCGGAAATAACCGCCCCAGCCCACTTGCGATCAGCGAATCCGCGGTCGCAATCCCCGCCGCCAACGGCGGATCTACGCCCTCGTCCGGCGCTGCCGAGTGCAGCCCCGCGCACCCCGCGCAAAGCGCGAGCAAGGCCGCCCAAACCAGGCACCAACCCTCTTTCATCGGCGAGCTGTTAGTCCCCAATCCGCAATTAGTCTCCCAATCCGCAATTAGTCAGCAGTCCGCAATGCCGTTGGTCCGCAATCCGCAGTTCCAGCCCAGGAGTTCGCGGAACTCCTCCAAAACTGATATAATCTCCGTCCATGCAATCCGCCGTGAATCAGGCCGACACCGCATGGATGCTGACCGCCACCGCACTGGTGCTGGTCATGACCCCCGCCCTCGGCTTCTTCTACGGCGGCATGGTCAGAGCAAAAAACGCTCTCAATACGATGATGATGTCCTACGTCGCCCTCGGCTTCGTCGGCATCGCCTGGGCGCTGTTCGGATATTCTCTCGCTTTCTCCGAAGGCGGCCCGTTCATCGGCTCGTTGCGCTTCTCATTCCTGCATAGCGTTGGGCTCGAGGCAAAAGGAACGATCCCCCACATCCTGTTCGCGTCGTATCAGGGGACCTTTGCGATCATCACCGCCGCACTCATCTCCGGCGCGATCGTCGAGCGGATGCGCTTCGGCCCCTATCTCACCTTCGTCGCGCTGTGGTGCATCGGCGTCTACGCACCGATCGCCCACTGGGTGTGGGGCGGTGGGTGGCTGGGCAAGCTCGGCGCGCTCGATTTTGCCGGCGGCACGGTCGTCCACATCAACGCCGCCGCTGCGGCGCTCGTCCTAGCCGTCGTGCTCGGCGCGCGCAAGGACTACACGCGACAGGCAATCATCCCGCAGAACGTCCCGTTCACCCTTCTCGGAACGGGAATTCTATGGTTCGGGTGGTTCGGATTCAACGGCGGCAGCGCCCTCGGCGCCAGCACATCGGCGGCGCTCGCCTTCGCCAACACCTTGTTCGCGCCAATGGCGACGCTCGTCGTCTGGAGCCTACTCGATTTGATGCGGACGCGCAAAACCACCGCCATCGGAGCAGCGACTGCGATCGTCGTCGGTCTCGTCGCCATCACACCCGCCGCCGGATTCGTCAGTCCGCTCTCGGCGATTGCCCTCGGCGGAATCGCGGCTCCCGCCAGCTATTTTGCGCTCCTTTGGAGAGCCCGCACCCGGCTCGATGATTCACTCGACGTCGTCGCTGCACACGGTGTCGGCGGAACAGTAGGCGCACTGCTCACCGGAATTCTGGCAGAGAAAAGTTGGAACGGCGTCGCCGATGGCGCGCTGTTCGGGAACCCGAAACAGCTCGCCATTCAAGCCGCTGCTGTCGTCGCAACCATCATCTACAGCACGGTCGGGACATTCGTCATCATCAAGGTGATCGGATTCGCATTCAAGCTGCGCGCGAGCACGAAGGAAGAAGGAATCGGCCTCGACGTCACGCAACACGGCGAAGAGGCGTACAGCAGGGGCGAGGGTGCGATCCTGGTCACTGCCGATGGGAGCTGAGAAATGAAATTAGTCGTGGCGATCGTACGACCTGAGAAATTGAACGACGTGCTCGAAGCGCTTTACCGCGCCGAAGTCACCGGCCTCACCATCAGCCGAGTCCGCGGCCACGGGGGCGAGACCGAGCAGGTCGAGACCTATCGCGGGACGACGGTGAAGGTGGAGCTGCACGACAAAGTGAGGCTCGAGATCGGAGTCTCCGATAACTTCGTGCAGCCGACGGTGAAGGCGATTCTCACTTCCGCCGCCACCGGGGAAGTTGGCGATGGCAAAATCTTCGTGTTGCCGGTGGAGAAAGTGTACCGGATTCGGACGGGGGAGGAAGATCGGTCGGCGGTCACGCCCGTCACTATGGAAGAGAGCGGCGCTTAGTCTGGCTCATAATGGAGGTCTGAAGGGACGCGTTGCGGGTTGCGGGAAGCATCGTTGCCGGTTGCCCGTGAACTGCGCGGCGAACTTTTCTGCCCGCCGTCCGGAGGCTGACGTCCAATGCTCCTGAGCAAACCATGCAGCATTTTCCTAGCTC
>QHUA01000118.1:0-36937 GCA_003221805.1 Gemmatimonadota bacterium | reverse complement strand
CTGCTCGCAGCATTTGGCTCTTTAGCGACAGGTAATCAGAGCCGTGGATTTTCTTGATAGCTGCATGAACGTTCAGCACGAGGGCGTGACTTGTGCGCCAAACGTCAAGCTTCCGAAAGTCGCTCACCTCTGAAGCATGTCGAGCGGATGTCAATTATTCGCAATCGTTTGACCCCAGGCACACGCATGCAGTTTCTGATGGGCGGGCCGACAAGTTCGCACCGCAGTTGACGGGGAACAGGGAACGGTGCTTCCCGCAACCCGCAACGCGTCCCTTCAGACGTGTAGACGGACCCAGTTAGTCGCGCCCCAATTAGTGGCGCCGTGGAGGCTGGGCCTAGCGAGGGCGAATCCGGAGCGCACAAAACCCGCGCGCCTTCACTTTCTTGACGAAAAGCGAGTGGGTTCCATTGAGATACATATAACCGGCGCACGCGTTGACGGGATCGGCGTAAGCAGACTCCAAGCGGTACTCCCTCCCCGCCGGCAGCGAGTGCGGTAGCCTCTCCATATAAGCCTCGCTCTCACGCGGGCCAAAATTGACGACGATCAGGAAAGCTTCATCCTGCCAGGATCGTAGCCAGGTTACGATCGTTCCAGTCGTATCCATTGTCCCCAACAGCACGAGCGATCCATGATTCAGCGCTGGATGCGCGTTTCGCAGTTGAATCAGCTTGCGATAGTGATTGAGTAGGGAACGCGGACTCGAATCCTGAGCTGCCACGTTCTTCGTTTTCCAATCCGCTTGCAGCGATTCCCAAGGCTCATCGGGCTTGGGCCCGACCATCCCGATTTCTTCGCCGTAGTACACGAACGGCATCCCCGGCAGCATCAACATCGTGCTCGCCGCGACTCGCGCCCTGGCCGCGTCGCCGAGCATTGTCATCACTCGTGGCTGATCGTGATTGGTGAGAAACGGTGACCAGCGTCCGCTCGGAAACTTCTCATTCGCCACAGCGACCGCCTTGAAGAATCCAAGCGCCTCGCCGGTTGCAGCAGCCTGCATCGTCGCCCTCGCCACCGCAAATGCAAAGTACGAATCGAGCTGGTCGGGATAGTAAGTCGCCATCACATCCGGCGACTCGTCGGACATCTCGCCGATTGTGAACGACTGCGGGGCCTGCGTCCGCACTGCGCTGCCCAATTGACGTAGCACGTCGTGCGTCCCGCGCGAATGCTGGAGGACATCCCCGTCCTCCACCAGATAAGGAATAGCATCGAATCGAAATCCATCGGCGTGCATTTCCTTCAGCCAGTACGTCAGAACCTTTTGCATTTCAGCGCGCACCGAAGGGTTCTCGTAATTCAGGTCCGGCATCTCATGCCAGAAGACACCGTAGTAGTACTCGTCGCGAACCGGTGACTTGTGCGGGTCTTCGACCAGCGGTACCAATCGCGGTATGGACTGCGCGGATCGTGCAGCGCCGCCTGGAACCAGGGGTTCTGGCTGCCGGTGTGATTGGGAACGAAATCGACGATGACGTGGATCCCGCGCTTATGCGCCTCCGTCACCAGATTCCGAAAATCATCGTCAGTCCCGTACCGTGGATCGACGTGGTAATAATCGACCACATCGTATCCGTGATAACTCATCGACTTGTCGATCGGCATCAGCCAGATGCAGTTGGCACCCAGGCTATGGGTACTCGCTGGGTTTCCGTCGTTGATGTAGTCGAGTCGAGCCGTGAGTCCGCGCAGGTCGCCGATGCCGTCGCCGTCGGAATCGTAGAACGAGCGGACGAAGACTTCGTAGCAAACTCCGTCGCGCCACCAGATGCTCTGATTGAGAGTCACCCCGGTCGCGACTTTCGAAACGGCGCGGTTCGAGCAACCGCCGAGAATCAGAGCGAACGAGATGCCCAGCGCCGCGCCGCGCACTCTGATCATTTCGGAACAGTTCGCCATTGTGTGGACGACAAAAGACTCGCGCACACCGGCCCGCCATCCCGCCCTTTACCCTCGATCTCGATGGCGAGCACCTTGTTCGGGGCAGATCGCACCTCGTCGATCAACGCCGGGGTGATCGTCGTCAGCGGAATCTTTGCCCGTCGATCCCACAGCGTATCGGGCTGTCCCGCGCTCCTTCCCGAATTCACGTACACGAATCGTTTATCGGGCGGACCCTGGGTGAACTCGCCGAGGAATCGCGGCGATGCGCCGGGTTTGGATTGCGCGACCCGCACCGAAAAAAAGAACGACAGCGAAGTCGCATCCATACGCGACGGCGGCACCAGCTCGGCGTTGCCCTTCGCGTCGGACTTTCCTTTCTGTAGCGCGAAGCGTACTCCTGGAGGCACACGATACAGCGTGATGCGCAGCGGAATCTCCACCTCGTTCTGCTTCACCGAGGCGGAGTCCAAACGGCGACGCCCACCCTCGAATCAGCAGTGCCATAATAGAGAAACCATCGACCCTTGAATGGAATCAGCGCTTCGGTAAACGTCGTTCCTTCCCTGTACTGGCCCGTCTTCTCGTAGTCTTCCGTCGGCCTGATGAAAGGCTCGTCGGCTCGCGCGATCAACTTGATCGGATTCCTGGCGTCGAATAGAGCCTGACCGCCGGTATAAACTTTCTGCGGCAAATCGGGCCGCCCGAATTGGCCGCTGTTCCCGGCATTGTAAAGGAGCACGATTCCGCGGTCGGTCATGATCGCCGGTGGTCCTGCCTCGACCAGCCAGGAATCGAAGTAACCCGGCCGCGGCGACAGAACTTTGAGAATCTTTCCGTCGGAGTCGGCGAGCGGCGTCCAGTCGATGAGATTGTCGGACGTGGCGATCATGATGTCGGGCACGTTGAAGTACATCCAGTACTTCCCGTTCACTCGCGTCGCGATGAGATGATCGCCTTCGACTCTCGTCACGATCGCGCCCGATTTCGTATCCATCCGCAGATACTTCCCGCTCTCTGCTTTGGCGAACGCCGGGCCGTGCTTCGTCCAGTGCACCAGGTCCCTAGAGGTCGCGATCGCGAGTCGCGGTACATCGCGATTCCACTGCGTGTACGTCAGAACGTAGGTGTGATCCCCGGATTCCACGACTCGTGGATCTTCGACCCCGCCGGTCCACTCGTACCGAGCCTGCGCGTCCTTGTCCGGGTAGAGCACCGGCGTCTGCCGTCTGGTGAATCGCAAACCGTCGCTGCTCTCGGCCAAACCAATCCGGGAAGTGTGAAAGCCGATCTCCTTTTTGCCCGAGGCGTCTTCGGCGCGATAGAGCACGAAGACCTTGCCGTCCTTCACCACTGCCGCCGGGTTGAACGTCGCCAGCTCTTCCCAGCGCACGACGCTATCGGTCATCGGCGACATGAATGTCGCCGATGCGCTCGGCGCGATGATCGGATTCACGGCGGTTGGCTTCTCGAACGGGCCGAACATCCACGACCCTGCCGCCGGCACTCCCGATCCGGCCTGGGCCTGGCCGGAAGCCGAGCAGAGCACCGACACCGCAGCCAGAAAAGCCGTCGTTACGCGCGTCATATTGGGGTCAGGAGCGGGAAGCGAGCGGTTGAATGTGACTCTGGGCCGCCTCATTCGTTAGCGGGGTAAGGGGCACACCTCCGAGCCGCCCCTTCCCAACGATAAGGACCTCCTCAGTGCGCTATACCTACCTAGTTCTCGCCTGCGCAGGAATCACCGCCGCCTGCTCGCAGAGCAAACCGGCACCGCCGCCGGCGGTGAAAATCGTTCGCGATACCGTCGTTGTCCGCGACCCCGAGGTGGACAGGCGCGCCGCGCGGCTCGAGCTCCAGCTAATGGCCCGTGATGCGCAAATCGAAGATCTGCAATCGCGACTCGAAGACACCCGCGCCGAAGTCGTGCGCGCGATGGCTAAACTCCAATCAGTCGCCAGCAGAGCGCAGGCCGCATCAGCGATGGCCGAGGCCGAGGTGATACTGCAGACGTTGAAAACCAGCACGTCGCAGGATCCGCCGCCGGAAGTAACCCAGGTGACGAGACTCGTCAGACAGAGCTCCACCGAGTTCGACAAACAGAACTACGGTGGTGCGCTCTACCTCGCGAACCAGGCGAAGACCGTCGCCTCTTCCTACCGCGGACGCCTCGGGATGAACAACCAGGAAGCTCGTCCGGGCGAAACTCTATTCGCGGTTCCCATCAAGCTCAAGACGACGACCAAGGGCAACGTACGCGAAGGACCGGGGACCAACTTCTCTGTCTCATTCTCGGCTGACGCCAACAGCTCGATTACGGCGTATTCCTACGCCGACGAGTGGATTCGCATCACTGATGATAGCACGGGACGATCCGGGTGGATTCACCGGACTCTCGTCGCCAGACCCTGACTAGGTCAACCCGTTTTCTTGAGTCTGTGGGCGCGCACCGTACGGTCGCGCCCTTCTCTTTTCGCCTGATATAGAGCTTCGTCGGCGACGGCGATGATCGCCTCGGCGTCATCAGCATCTTCGGGGAAAGTGGCGACGCCGATGCTGAGCGTCATCTTGCGACCGCTGAATTTCTTGGCGGCGACACGCGCGCGAATGTGCTCGGCCGTGTCCAGCGCATCGGCGGCCGACGTATCGGGCAGGACGATGACGAATTCTTCACCGCCGTAACGAGCGCAGCAGTCCACCTTGCGCGTCGAGTCGCGCATGATCTCGGCGATCGTCTGCAGCACTTCGTCGCCCGCGGGATGCCCGAATGCGTCGTTGTACTGCTTGAAGTGGTCGACGTCGCCGACGAGAACCGAGAAGCCGCGCTTGTCCTTCTTGAAGCGCGTGACTTCGTCGTCGAGACGCTGCATCAGCGAGCGATGGTTCGACAGGCCCGTCAGGCTGTCGGTAGTGGAAAGGAGCTCGAGCTCTTCGTTCTTCTTGCGCAGTGTCTCGTTCACCCGGTCGAGCTCGGCGCGTCCATCGCGCAGGCGATAGACCATGTGATTGAAGACGTCGGTGAGATAGCCAACCTCGCCGCCACCCGGAGCAGGCGGCAAATCTACGGTGAGATCTCCAGCTGCGACTTCGCCGGCAGCTTTGGTGAGTCGATCGAGAGGACGCGAAATCAGTCGACCGAGTCGGTACGCCGCGAGAGTAACGGCGACAAGCAGGAATACGATGACTCCCAGTGCGACGTCACGGAAACGACGTACCTGTAGATACGCGGCTTCAGCAGAAATTTCGGCGATGACTGCCCAGCTCACCTGCGGGACGTACTCGAGAGTTCCGATCACGTCGCGCTTCCAGAAGCTCGTGTACTCGAACGGCGCTCGCGCGCGCTCCCGCAGCTTCTTCATCGTGCCGGGAGGGAGCGGACTCTTTATCAAACCTTCCGATACACCGTCGGAGCTGGCGATCGGGGCACCCTTCGTGTTGACCAGATGGATCGCACCAGTGCTGTCCGGCGCAAAGGAGCGCAGCAGCATCTGCACCGGAGCCAGATTGAGCTCGGCGGCAAAAGCGCCGAGCAGTCGTCCGTCGGCGCGTTGTGCCGGGACGGCGACGATCAGCTTTGCCCGTTTAGATACAGGATCCCAGTACGCGTCGCCGACGATCTGGTTGTCGGACTTGAGCGTTTGCTGCCAGTCGGGAGGCAGTGGGACTTTTGTTACTTCCGGCGCGCTGGTGGCGATGACCTTTCCGTCGAGGTCGAGCACCATCAGCTTCTCGAAATCGCTGAATCTTTCGTGGAGCGAAACGAGATAATCGCGAAGTCTTCCCTGGGTGGGCGATGCTGATGGCGACATGACTCGCGCGCCGTGATCGAGGGTAATGACGACTTCGTCGGATCCGGCAAAGACGCGCAGATCGTACAGACGCTCTCTCAGCCAGACGCCCGTTGCGCGCGCGCTTTGCGCACTGCCGGAGAGGAGATCCTCGTTGATTTTTTTCTCGAGGGCGCTGCGATTCTGCGAGTAGAAGACGCCCAACATTGTGCCGGCCGGAAGCAAAGCTGCCGCTACCGCGAACGCGAGAATTCTGCTACGCAGGCTCTCGAGGCGCGGGAAGGGGAGGGGAAATTTCGCGCGAGCGCGCGGCGTAGTATTCGTCGCGGGCTGGGCGGCGTTAATCGTTCCGGGTTCGGATGTGGGTACGGGCATCGTCTAAAGACGATTTACCTGTCGATGAGCTACCCACCTTCCGCTGGAACAATTTGCAAGCTCAGCTTGCAAAGCGACGTTACAATTTGAGCCGAACTATGGCAAACGTTTGACGTCTCAAAGGTCACAAAACTGATGCCTGCAAGCGGCTGTGGCTTAATTAGTTAACCCTTCTGCCAGTCCGCCAGCCTTCGCAGGGCCTTCAATCGTTCACTATGTCCGATGCGCGCCTTGGCGACCGCGTCTCGCAGCCATTCAACCGATTGGTCGTACACAGCGCGATTCACCGGATAAGGATGCCCATCCTTGCCGCCGTGCGCGAAGCTGAATCGCGCCGGATCGCGCATGCTCGCCGGCGATTCGTAGACGACATCGGCGATGAGTGCCAGCGCTCGCACCGATTTGGGCCCGACGCCAGGAATGGCGAGCAGCTGCTCGTAATTCTGAGGATTCGCTTCGTAGGTGCTCAACATCACTTTCCGCAGGTGGGCCGGATTGATGTCCTGCTTGATGTCGACCCAATGACGCGTCGGCAACGCCATCGTGATCACGCGCGCGATCTCCTTGTCGACCACTCTTGGCTCCTGTCGCGCGAATTCGGCGGAGACTGTTCTCGCGCCAGCGGATTCACCGGCGACCATGTTGAGTACGAGCTGACCGGATTTGTCACTGGCGATGGCGGCGTGCGGCTCATTCACGAAATCGGAGACTTGCGAGCCGAGCCAGTGGTATCGCCGCGCGGTGCCATCGTTTCCGCGCATGCCTTGCTGGACGACCGCCCACTCACCCTCGCTGGTGACGAAGAAACTGTGGTGGTAGATGCCGAAGCCATCCTGGATCGCGGCCGAATCAACCTTCGCCGCCATGCGGCTGTTGTAGGCGAGCCGCGCGCCGTCGATGCCGGTGCGATTGCCGTAGTCGAGGAGCTCGTGAGGTGTTCGACGCGACACTTTCCCCTTACCTCCGGCAACGAAAACGCCCAGTTCATTGCCGCGCTTGGCGAGACCCTCTTTGAGGGCGCCGCAGACGGTGGTGGTCACCCCGCTCGAGTGCCAGTCGAATCCGAGCACGCAGCCGAAGGCCTGGAACCAACACGGGTCCGATAGCCGCTTCAGAAATTCGGGGCGGCCGTGCTCGAGGACGATGGCATCAGCTATCTCTGGAGCCAGCTGAGCCATACGGTCAAAGAGCCACCGCGGAGCCTTGCCGCCATGTAGCGGAAGTGTAGCGCTGCCAGTGCGTTGGGCCATAAACAAATTTATTGTGGGATCGTCTAATCTTATTAGATTGGTAGTGTAAAACGCTGCGAAATTCTGCAGCTCAGCAGTACAACTGATGAGGTCACTACGAGAGCGTCTAGTCGTCTCTCGCAGTCAACGCATCCCCCGCACTTTCCAGTTACCGAGAGGAGTAATATTGCGACACAAATATCTGAAAAACGGTCTCATTGCCACACTCGCTTTCGTGTGCGTTGGCGCGCGTGTCGTTCGTGGATCGGACAACGCCGGTTCTGTTCTCGCTGCTGCGACATCACCTATCGCGACAGCCAGTCCAACTGACGCGCCCAACAACACCAGTGATGATGCGCTCTCGTCGAAGATAACCGCCGCACTGGAAGCTTTGACGTCAGCAGTGCGTCCGCTGAGTCACCCCAAGGCGCTGGAGACCGCTTTTCACAGCTATTTCGCGTATCTGAATGCTCATCCGACCGACGTGAAGAAGCCACTTCTTTACTTTGTCGATTACGGATTGCCGAGCACCCAGCCGCGTGGCTACGTGTTCAACATGAGCACGCTTCAGATTCTCGAGGGCCCCTTCACGGTTGCGCACGGTCGCGGATCGTCGACGTCGCAGTACGGTGTACCGACGCGCTTCTCCAACGCATCCGGTAGCGCGATGACATCACTCGGATTGTACCTCGCGCAGAGCTTGTATCAGTTCACCGGTCACACCGGAGGTCAGGCCTACAGCTCGGTCGGCCTTCGACTCCAGGGTGTGACTGCGGGTCTCAACGACAATGCGCGTGCGCGCGGGGTCGTGGCGCACGGCGCTCCTTATGTGACGTCGACGAAAGCCGGACGGAGCGAAGGCTGCCCGGCGATGGAAGAACAGCGGGCCGCGCGCGTGCTGCCCGAGCTCGCCAATGGGGCAATGGTCTATCTGTTCGCGCCAAACCAGAATCTGGACACGATCGATTAGCTTAGTCGCCGTGGAGTAGCTCGCTGATTGCGAGCAACTCTCGGCGATGACGGATCCACGATCACTCGACAAATCGGCCGATAGTTATCTCTGGGCGCGCTGGCTCTTCCTACGCGCGCTCGGCCTGATTTTCTTCTCCGCGTTTTACTCGCTCGCTTTCCAGATCCACGGGTTGATCGGCGAGCGCGGCGTTCTCCCCGCCGACTATTATCTCCACCAAGTAAGCTCGCAGCTCGGTCAACTGGAGGGAGTGTGGTTCGCACCGACGCTGTTCTGGATCAACGCGTCGGATTTCGCGCTCACGCTGGTCGTCGTCGCCGGTCTCATCGCCTCGATTCTGCTGGTGTTCAACTTCCGGCCGAAATGGACGATTGCGCTATGTACTCTGGTTTTCCTCTCCTGTATCGGCGCCCTACAGGATTTCTCGTCGTACCAGTCGGACGGGATGCTGCTCGAGGCAGGATTTCTCTCCTGGTTCTTTGCTCCCCGCGGATCGCGCCCCGGACTCGGCGCGACCGATCCGCCGTCGCGTTTCAGCCTGTTCATGCTGCGCTGGGAGTGGTTCCGGATCTATTTCGAATCCGGTTTGGTAAAGATTCTGAGCGGCGATCCGACGTGGCGGAATTTCACGGCGATGGACAACTACTATCAGAACGGTCCGCTGCCGTCGTGGTTGGGATGGTACGTCGAACAGCTGCCGCACTGGTTTCACGCCGGCGCGGTGGCGTTCACGTTTCTGGCGGAGCTGGCGCTGGTGTGGGCGGTATTTCTACCGCGTCGAGTTCGGATTCCTGTGTTCTTCGTACTCACTGCGCTGCAGGTCAGCATCATCTCCACCGCCAACTATGCCTTTCTCAACTATCTGGTTCTCGTTCTGGGAATCCTTCTCCTGGATGACCGCTTTTTCGCGAGAGTCGGGTTTCCAGTCGCGCAGTCGATTCCGCGCGAGCTTACGCCGCGATTCAGGATCTATCGGCGAGTGGAGTCAGCAATCCTTGGCGTCGCGCTCTACACGACGGTCGTTGCGTTTTTCATAGGAGGATCTGGTTCGGTTCTCGCGCTGCCGTATCGACTGCTCTCTCCATTCAGAATCGCCAACGCGTACGGACTGTTTGCGGTGATGACGCCCGCGAGATACGAGATCGAATTCCAGGGAAGCAACGACGGAGCGAGCTGGATCGCGTATCCGTTCCGCTACAAACCACAGGATCCCAACGAACGACCGGGTTTCTACGCTCCCTATCAGCCCCGCTTCGAGTGGAATCTCTGGTTCGCGTCGCTCAATTCGTGGCAGGCGAACCCGTGGGTTGTCCTAACGCAAGAGCGATTGCTGGAGGGAAATCCGGACGTGCTCGGGTTATTTCGCCGAGATCCTTTCAATGGCAGGCTACCAGAGATGGTGAGAACGATGCTGTGGCAGTACTGGTTCACCGACCTCGCCACGAAGAGGAAAACTGGAGCCTGGTGGCGACGTCAAGAGCTGGGACCGTTCAGCCCGGCGGTATCGCGCGACAAAGCTGGAAGCCCTGTATTCGGAGTGGCGCCCTGACGAGCAAGGAGTTTCCGCCACGGGTCCTGATCGTGCTGCCCAATCAGTGGCGTCGGGCGTTATTGCGCGCGGCGCTGCGCGAGGTCGGCTACGACGCCGTGGGAACGCGCAATGTGAGCGCAGCGACGAGAATTCCGGCCAGGGATCCGGCGCGAGGCGACGTCAAACTGATCATCGTCGATCAGGACGCTCTCGATGAGAGTGAAGCTCCGGTCGACGCGCTAATCAAGACACACGGCGCAGCGTCCATTCTCATAGCACGCGCGACGATCGCGGCGCCACCCGGTCCGTGGCAGCGCATACTCTCGCGGCCGCTGGCTATCGATGACATCGTTGCGGCGGTGCAATCGCTGCTCCCTCTATCCGCCGAACGACGCCACCCCATTGATGCCTGATCTCAGGCGTACTTTGCGCTCGCTTCGTGTCGATTTCGGCCCACGTCGTTCGTCGCCTCACTAGAACAACCAAACCCGAAATGGAGACCGACTGATGCGTTCAATATCGAGACTTACCAACATCACGAGCGTTCTTGCCGCAGCGGCCATCATTGCCGCCCCAGCGAACGCGGACGCCCAGGGCGCAGGTTCGTGGGGCGGATCGGGCAAGAAAGCGGAAGGACACTACGCCGACGTCAACGGGATCAAGCTTTATTACGAGATCCACGGCAAAGGCCGCCCGCTAGTTCTCCTCCATGGCGGACTCGGCGCCATCGAGATGTTCGGGCCCAACCTCACCGCGCTGGCCGCGAATCACCAGGTCATCGCCGTCGATCTGCAGGGCCATGGCCGCACTGCCGACATCGATCGCCCGCTCAGTGTGGAGTACATGGCCGATGACATCGCGGCGCTGATCAAGTATCTCAAGCTCGAGCGTCCCGACGTGATGGGATACTCACTCGGCGGCGGCGTCGCTCTGCAAACCGCGATCAGACATCCCGAAGTTGTCGGCAAGCTGGTCGTCGTCTCGACTCCGTTCAGACGGAACGGATTCTATCCGGATATTCTCGCCCAGCAGGGGCAGGTGAGCGCCCAGGCCGCGGAAGCGATGAAGCAGACGCCGATGTATCAGCTATACGCCAGCCTGGCCCCGCGCCCACAGGATTGGGGAAGACTGCTGAGCAAAATCGGCGACGCGATGAAGGCCGACTTCGACCTCTCGCAGCAAATCCGCGGCATCACCGCAACCACTCTGATCGTCGCCGGAGACGCCGACATTTTTCCGCCGTCGCACGCAGTCGAGATGTTCGGACTACTCGGCGGCGGCCAGCGCGATGGTGGTTGGGACGGATCGGGTCAGCCGAAGTCGCGCCTGGCGATTCTTCCCGGCCTGACGCACTACACGATTTTTGCTGCGCCCGCGTTGGCGGCGACGGTGATTCCGTTCCTCGACGAGAAGGCGCCCGCCGGCAACAACTAGAGGGAAGCGGGAAGCGGGAAGCGGGAAGCGGACAACGGGCGACCTATTACGGGTAGCGGTTACGTATAACGGGTAGCTGGAAGCGCGCCTACCGTTCCCCGTATCCGTTTCCCGTTTATCCGTTACTACCTTCCGCTTCCCGCTTCCCGCTTCCCGCTCTATCGCCGCGCTGCTACCGGAGCTCCTTTCGCTCCCACCCGCTTCGCCACTGCCTGAATATCGCGCACCGGGCGGACCTCGATACAACCTGTCTCCGCCCAGGGAAACTCGAGGGCGATTCGCATTGCTTCCTCGATATTTTCGGCTTCGATAAGATTGAATCCGCCGAGCACTTCCTTCGTTTCCGAAAACGGGCCGTCGATCGTGGTCATCTTGCCGTTGCGGACCCTAATCGATTTCGCCGTCGATGGCGGCTCGAGCTGCTGTGACTCGATCAGGTATCCCTGTTCCTGGAGCTCGTCGGCATGTTCGAGACAGCCGCGCATCGTCTCGTCGAACTCGCGCTCAGGCAAGGCAGCCAATAGTTCGGGATCGTTGTAGATCAGTACCATGAACTTCATCGCGATTCCTTCATGGAATGGAAAGAAAGGCAAACTAACACCATCCCCAACCCGCCCAAATAAGGCAACGCATTGCTACTGCTGAGCTTGAACCGCTCACATTTTTTCGACTCTCTCATGTCGTAAACTACCGATGAGCTTTTCAAATACCTAAGCGCTTATCGCATCGTTACTTACGGCCGATTGATTTGGTTGATTTCAACGCGCCGAAACGCTACATTTCGGTTATCAATGATGGAGGCTTTCACTGCACTCCCACCGCCCACCGGCCTCCCAACCGATCCCCGTTAGCAGACAGCTGATTTAATGACGGCTCCGAACAACAGAGAGCGCATTCTCCCGCGCCTCATTCACGAAGAAATCAAAGAATCGTTCATCAATTATTCGATGAGCGTCATCGTCTCCCGCGCACTTCCTGATGTGCGCGATGGACTGAAGCCCGTACACCGCCGCGTGCTCTACGCGATGAACGAGCTCGGACTCGTTCCGGGTCGACCCTACAAGAAGTCGGCGACGGTCGTCGGCGACGTGCTCGGCAAGTATCACCCGCATGGTGATACGTCGGTGTACGACGCGCTCGTGCGCATGGTGCAGGACTTCTCGCTGCGCTATCCGCTCGTTGATGGTCAGGGAAATTTCGGCTCGGTCGATGGCGATCCCGCGGCAGCGTACCGCTACACCGAGGCGAGACTCACCCGCATTGCGATGGAGATGCTGGCCGACATCGACAAGAACACCGTCGATTTCGCCCCGAACTTCGACGATCGCCTCCAGGAGCCGAAGGTTCTGCCGTCAGCGATTCCGAATCTCGTCGTCAACGGCTCGTCGGGCATCGCAGTCGGCATGGCGACGAACATCCCGCCACACAATCTCCGCGAGGTCGTCGCCGCTATCATCGCCATGGTCGATAATCCGGAGATGACGCCGGGCGAGATCAGAAAGCTCATCAAAGGACCTGACTTCCCGACCGGCGGCTACATCTACGGCCGCGCGGGAATCAAGGACTACCAGGAGACTGGCCGCGGACGAATCGTCATGCGGGCGCGGGCGGTAATCGAAGAGAAGGAGAGCTCGAACAAATCCCAGATCGTGATCAACGAGCTTCCCTATCAGATCAACAAGTCGAAGCTCGTGCAGGACATCGCCGAGCTCGTTCGCGACAAGAAGCTCGAGGGTATCGCCGATCTGCGCGACGAGTCGGACAAGGATGGAATGCGCATCGTGCTCGAGTTGAAGCGCGACGCGATTCCGCGGGTGGTACTGAATCAGCTGTACAAGCACACCGCGATGCAGTCGACGTTTGGCGTCATCATGCTGGCGCTCGTCCCGGACTCGCATACGGGCCAGCTGGTGCCGAAGGTGATGCCGCTCAAGGATGTGCTGCAGCACTACATCGACCACCGCCACGAAGTCGTCGTCCGTCGGACACAGTTCGAGCTCGACAAGGCGCTCGAGCGGGAGCACATCCTCGAGGGCCTCAAGATCGCCGTCGATAACATCGACGCGGTGATCAAGCTCATTCGTGCCGCTGCCGATACTCCCGCAGCGAGCACGCAGCTGCAGAAGCGATTCAAGCTCACTGAGCGTCAGGCCGAGGCGATCCTCAACATGCGCCTGGCGAAGCTTACCGGTCTCGAGATTGAAAAGCTCGAGGAAGAACTGAAAGAGGTGCGCAGCTTCATCAAGGAAATGAGAGATATCCTCGCATCGAAGCCGCGCCGCATGAAGATCATCCGCGACGAGTTGCAGACGGTCGCCGACAAGTACGGCGACGAGCGCCGCTCGGAGATCACCAGCGACGAGGGCGAGTTCACGATCGAGGACCTGATCGCCGAAGAGGACATGGTCATCACCATCTCCCACTCCGGCTACATCAAGCGCACTTCGGTCTCGACTTATCGCAAGCAGCGTCGCGGGGGCCGCGGATTGGCGGGAGCCTCACTGAAGGACGAGGATTTCATCGAGCGTCTCTTCATCGGCTCGACGCACGACTACATCCTCTGCTTCACTGAGGATGGCAGGTGCTTCTGGCTCAAGGTCTACGAAGTCCCGCAGGCCGGTCGCGCATCCAAGGGCAAGCCGATCGTCAACCTGATCAACGTCTCACCCGAGACGCAGATCAAAGCGATGGTTCCGGTGCGTGAATTCACAGATACGCAGTTCCTGCTCTTCTGCACCCGCAACGGCACGGTGAAGAAGACGGCGTTGTCCGAGTACTCCAACGTTCGCCAGACAGGGATCAAGGCGATCAAGATCGAGAAGGACGACGAGCTGATCGACGTGCAGGTGACGAGCGGAACGAACGACATCGTCCTCGCCACGCGCCATGGCCTCTCGGTGAGATTCCACGAGCAGGACGTACGCGAGATGGGCCGCGACACCCACGGCGTAAAAGGCGTCGAGCTTCGCGAGGGCGATTCCGTGATTGGAATGGTCGTCGTCAAGCGTGATGCGACGCTGCTGGTCGTCACCGAGCGCGGTCTTGGGAAATGCTCAAATATTGCCGATTACAGGGTTCAGAAACGTGGCGGGAAGGGCATTATCACGGTCAACAGGACCGAGAAAACGGGTGATGTCGTTGCCCTGATGGAAGTTCTGCCTGCCGACGAAATCATGATCATCACAAAACATGGTGTGATCATCCGCAGCTCGGTCTCCCAGGTGAGGGTCACGGGTCGTATCGCGCAGGGGGTCAAACTCGTCAATCTGGACGAGGGCGATCTCGTAACCGCAGTGGCGCGCGTTGTACCCGACGATGAAGAGGAAGGCGCCGAAAATGGTGCTCCCGCCCCCGACACAGAGCCGGTCGAGGCTCTCACCGACGACGAATGAAGACCAAGCGGACCGCGTCTAACCCGCAGCTCGAAGAAATCGATAAACTGCGCACGGCTCTGCGAAAAGCGGAAGCCGAGGTGCAGCGGCTGCTCGATGAAGCTGCGGCGCGCGGTGCGCTGGTGGACATTCTGCACGACGTCATGGGCTCGCTGTCGATGGGCGAGCTGTTCCACATGCTGGCGCGCCGTCTCGCTCGCGCGCTCAATCTGAGCCACTCGTCGGTGATCTTTGCCAAAAAGGGCGACCAGATGGGAACCGTCGCCTCGGCCCACGAAGATCCTCAGCTCGAGAATCTGCAGGTCGAGCTGGACAAGTATCCGGAAATTGAAGCGGCGCTGGCGAGCGAGCAGCCGGTGTTGATACCCGACATCTGGCACTCGGCAGCCTACAAGATCCTTCGCGAAGCGTGGGAAAAAGATGGCAGCGTGATCTCGGTGCGCTCGATCATCGCGCTGCCATTCCGGCTCGATCTCGATCGCACTGGCGTGTTCCTGCTCCGTCGCACGGCGGACAAGCCTTCGCTGAACGAAGCCGACGTCGAGTTCGCCGAGACAGTAGTAAAGAGCGCCATGAATGCGATGCGCCGCGCTCACATGGTGGAAGTGACGCAGGCGGACAACCTTCGCCTCGAGGCCCTGGCGCGCACCGATCCGTTGACCCAGCTGCTCAATCGCCGTGCGCTTCTGGCGCAGCTCGGCACCGAAGTCGAGCGTACGCGTCGGTACAACGCGCCGCTCAGCATCCTGATGATCGACGTCGACGAGTTCAAGGATGTCAACGACACGTACGGTCATCTCGCCGGCGACCAGGTGCTGGTTGAAGTGGCGCTATTGCTCGCTCGCACCGCGCGCAGTGTCGATTCAGTCGCGCGTTACGGCGGCGATGAATTCGTGATCGCCGTTCCGGAGACCGGTGAGGCTGGTGCGATTGCCTTCGCCGAGAGATTGCGGGACAAGATCCAGGCGCATCCATTCGACATCGGGAAGGGCGAGCCGCTGCAGCTCACGGTCAGTATCGGCGTGGCCGATTTCCCCGAGGCGAAGGTCGAGACGGCGGAAGATCTCCTCGACTGCGCCGATCGCGCGCTCTACCGCGCCAAGGCCGGCGGACGGAACCTGGTGTGCGTTTGACGGCGGGACGAGGGACGAGGGAAGCGGGAGGGGTGAAAACGGTTTAGCTTTTGCGCTCAACCCTGGCGCTCTCGTCGTACTGGCGCTCCACGTTCGCCACTCCGCCAATGCTCAATTCCCCCCGATTTCGCCGGCCCCTCTTCCCTCTTCCCGCTTCCCTCTTCCCGCTTTTCCTCATCCCGCTCCTTCTCTCCGGCTGCATCGTCGACTCGTCGAAAAAACAAACCAGCGCTGATACCACTTCCGCTGGCCCGGTGATCACCGTCACTCCGGTGAATCGCGGTTCGACGGGAATGGCGGAGCGCGTGCTGTGGGCGTTTTCGCCCGACAGGAAATCCGTCCTGGTGGTTGCCGATCCGGGCGGCGTCGAGAACGAGCCGGTGCCTAATGGCTTCTTCTTCGGCGACGAGACGCGCGGATTCCAGACGCAGATGGACAGTGTGTGGGACGTCGAGCCTTCGCCCGACTGGAAGTGGATCGGCTTCGGTCGCGCCTATGGCGTCGTTCGCGGGGAAGGGACTGGGACTGATCTCATCGCCGACGTTTCGCGTCGCACGTCGATCGACACCGCCACTCTGCGCGCTGGATCGTTTGCCTCGAGCGGAATGTCGATGGCGCGCGCTGTCGCCCAGCCCGGCGTGATTCACATTCCGGACAATCCCCGCCTGCAATCCGCTGCCGACAGCTCGGCACCGAGACTATTCCCCATTGCCCGGGGCTGGCGCGTGCGTTGGACTACCGATGGCTCGACGCTGGCTTTGGGAAACAATCCCGGCCGCGCCGAGGACAACGAGCCGAGTCAGACGTGGATTCACGATGGGACCGACGCTCGATCGATCGGTGCCAATCGATATGACCCAGGCCCCGCCGATCAAGATCGAGCGCGGAAATCAGGCCTTCAACATTCTCAGTGAGCGTGGAGTGATCACGATCACGCAGACTCCAACGGCTCCCGGAACGACAGCCGCGCAACGCATCGTCGGTGCCGGGATCGCATTGGCCGCGACCGCGGGGGGACGCTACATCATCGCGCTCGCGCCAAAATCGAATCCGGATCCGAATGGAATGGCTATCGCGCCGGTGGTATACACCGTCACTTGGTAGTCATCTCCCGAGCCGACGGAGCTCCACCAACAAGCATCGATCCTGGACGACGTCAATTCCCGCTCTCGCCAGCTTCTCGGCAGCCTCGTCGTTGCGGATCCCCAGCTGGAACCAGACTGATTTCGGCTTTTTGGCAATGATATCGTCAACGTGCGGCGGGATGTCTTTCGGCCGGCGGAAGACGTTTACCATGTCGATCTCGCCGGGGACGTCGACGAGCTTGCGGTAGACTTTCTTCCCCATCATCTCCGTCAACTCTTTGTAGTAAACCGGCACCGGAACGATCTCCATTCCCGCATTCTCCGCGTACTCGGGAACGTAGAAGGCTGGTTGTGCGCGATCCGGCTTGATACCCAGCACGGCCACTCGGTGAGTGCTGTCGAGAAGATTCTTTATCTGGGCGGGCGATTCGATCAGATGATCGCGCCAGTTTGCGCCGTCGGTTTGGGTTGTCATGCTCTGCTCTAGTTGGTGGCTCATCGTCTACTCGACAATGCAAATGACTGTGTCGTGAGCGTGTCAAGTCACGCCCGCGGGGTGACGGGAAACAACCGCCGTCAATAAATTTGCAAGAGCGAGTCCAGCCCAAACCCTGGAGATCCACAAGTAATGCGAATGCTAGTACTCGGCGCGGGGCTGCAGGGCTCCGCGTGTGCTTATGATCTCCTCCAAAATCCGGAAGTGAAGGAAGTCAGGCTGGCCGATCTGCATACCGGCCACCTGCCGCAGTTCCTCGCGCCGTACTCCGGCGAGCGTTTGATCTTCACGCCGCTCGACGTCCGCGACAAGGAAGCCGTGTTGGCGCTGATGCGCGAGACTGACGCGGCGATGAGCGCAATCCCTTACTACTTCAATTACGAGCTCGCAGCGCTGGCCGTTCAGGCGGGCGTCCACTTCTCGGACCTCGGCGGCAATACCGAGATCGTCTTCAAGCAGCAGACTCTCGACGCCGAAGCGAAGAAGAAAAACATCACCGTCATTCCCGATTGTGGACTGGCTCCGGGGATGGTGAACATCCTTGCCGAGCACGCGATCAAACAGCTCGACACCGTCGATTCGGTGCGCATTTTTGTCGGCGGGTTGCCGCAGCATCCCGAGCCGCCGCTCAACTATCAGATCGTTTATTCGCTCGAGGGCGTGCTCGATTACTACACGACGCTGTCATGGGTGCTGCGCAAGGGTAAGCGCAGGCAGATGAAAGCGTTGTCGGAGATCGAGCCTGTGTACTTCGGCGGCTCGCTGGGCGAGCTCGAGGGATTCCATACCGCCGGCGGTCTCTCCACGATGGCGTTCCGCTATGAAGGAAAAATTCCGACCATGGAATACAAGACGCTTCGCTATCCCGGACACGCGCGGATCATGGAAGCGATCCGGGAGCTCGGGCTGTTGGAGCTCAAAGCAGTTGACGTGAAAGGAATGAAGGTTGTTCCGCGCGATCTCGTCGTGGCGGCGATGGGTCCGCGACTGACCAAGCCCAACGCCCAGGATCTCGTCGCGTTGCGCGTCTTCGCCGAGGGAAAGAAAGCCGGGAAGCCGAAGCGCATCGGCTGGGAGATGGTCGATTACTACGACGAAGACAATGGCATCAGCGCGATGGAACGGTCGACTGGCTACTCTTTATCGATCACGGGCCAGATGCAAGTAAGGGGAGAGATTGGGAAAGCCGGGGTATTCACGCCAGATGAAGCCATACCAGCGGAGAAGTACATTCGCGAGCTGGCCCAGCGGGGAGTGATGATCCGCGAGATGCGGTAACGGTCTGGTGCGGACTGCGGAGTGCGGACCAACGGCATTTCGGACTGCTGACTAATTGCGGATGGGGGACTAACTGCGGATTGGTTACTAACAGCTGCGAGCTGCGGACTAACTAATTCAACGTGGGGAGTCCGTACTTGGTGCTTAGTTGGGTGTAGGCATCGCTGGTTAGCTGCACTAGCAGCGGATTCTTCGTCGGATCGAGCCACTGAAGCACTGCGCGCAGTTTTGTTTCGTCGAATGCGGTGCAGCCGGCGGTGTGGGAATCGGGGCCGTTCCAGATGTGCAGAAAAATGCACGAGCCGCGTCCCTTGAGCGGTGGCGAGGCGTTGTAGCCGACGATGACGCCGATTTCGTACTGATTTATCTGCCGCATGTGCTCGGCGCTGTTCCAATCGACACGCGAAACGCGGGATTTGTCGACGACGGTGTTGTAGTGAATTGACGCCGTGTCGTCTACGCAGTCGGTGCTTGGGAATAGCTGCACGTAGGGCAGGCGCACTTGGAGCATTGACTCGGCGGGCGCAAAGCCGAAGGCGGTGTCGAGAGGAAAAATTCCCGCCGGCGCTTTGCCGTCACCCTCGCTCTTGTGCGGGCCAGCGGCGGAGGCGTCATCGAACCCAACGCCCCACGCCAGTCCGGTGCGCCCTACGACAATTGGAACCGCTGATTCGACGCGACTCCACGCTGATGCACCACCCGCGCGTTCGAAGCGCGTCATTATCCCTGCCGTCGACGTCCAAGTCGGGGTGACGACTACCACCAGCTGGCGCGAGGCGTCGATTTCAGCGCGGGGCTGGACCGACGGCCCAACGTGGCACGTGCAAAATACTGCCAGAAGTCCAACGCCAGACGTTCGTTTGTACGCGCTCATCCTGTCATTTTGAGACTCGGGTGTTGGACAGTCTCTGCCTGCTCGTGCTACAATAGCTGCATGCCAAATCTGCGCTCACCCGAATGGGCGTTGTATATCCTGCAAATTCTTGTCTCGGCGATCCTTGCCGTGCTGTTCCTGCAGTCGGGTTTGGACAAAGTGATCGACCGCAAGGGGAACCGCGCCTACCTCGATGAACACTTCGCCAAGAGCCCACTGGGTGGAACTGTCGGTCCGATGCTCCTCGTCGTCACCATCCTCGAGGTGTCAGCCGGCGCACTGAGCGCCGTCGGCTGCATTCTGCTCCTCATCACCCGCAACGCCACCGTCGCGTTTTTCGGCGCACTGATCGCCGCGATCAACCTGATCGCCCTTTTCTTTGGCCAGCGCGTCTCGAAAGACTACGCGGGAGCAGCGGCCCTCGTCCCATACTTTCTACTGGCTCTCACCGCGATCTTCGTACTGGCGGAACACTGATACAGCCAGTTCTTAATTCAACTCGCAGTTCGCCGTCGGTTCGCAGCTCGCAGTAGGTTCGTAGTTCGCAGCCAGTTCGTAGCTCGCAATCAGTTAGCGATTCGCAATCCCTACATAACCGCCCGCAACCCGAAGCTCACCGTACGCCCTGGAACAACCGTAATGTTGTCCGGCTCTCCATGCTGCCGGTTGAGCAGATTCTCTCCACTCAACGTGAACGACAGCCCGCGGAACAAATTCCGCCCGACTGAAGCGCGCAGGCGCGTCACGCCGCTGTAATTCAGCCAATAATTGCGCAGCTGCTGTCCGACGAGCTGGGCGTCCGCTTGAGTCGAATTCGAGAACGCGCCCGCGAGTGCTACACGATCGTAATCGATCCAGTCCCACGATCGCGACGCGACGAGGAAACTGGTCCAGCCGCCTCCGGTCCACGCCGCCGAGAGACTGCCAGTCTTTGACGGTACCTCGAGCATCCGGTCACCGACCCGCAGATCTCCGATGTAGTTCGTCGCGACTCGTCTCACTCGGCTGTCCACCGTCGAGAATGTCCCGCTGAGGGCCAGCGTGCCAAGATTGAGATCGCTCTTCAATTCCCAGCCGCGATTGGTGATCTGTCCGACGTTCTGCAGCAAATACGAGATGTGGCGATCAGCGGGCGCATACGGCTGCTGCGGCGGAGTGTACCATCCGGTGGATGGGCCCTCGGCGTGTGATTCCGGGGCGGCGTACGCAACGCGCTGAATCAGTCCCGAAGCAAGCTGGTCGAAGCGAGTCACCTGAAATCCGAATACCTTGCCGACGTAGAGATCCATCCCCGTCTCGATTCCCGATTGCTGCTCGGGCGCCAAGTCGACGAGCTGAGCTTCGCGGCGCGGATCGAACCACGCGGTCTCGCGAATGGGAGTCGTCGCCGGCCTGATTCCGCGCCCGTATGCCGAACGCAATTTCACGGTCACAGGACCGATATCGCGCAGGCCCGCGACGCCAAGCATCGGCAGCACGGAGACATTGGCGTCGCTGCCGAGTGATTCATTGCGCTCTACGCGGAGCCCGGTCGTGACGTAACCGGCATCGCGCCAACCGATGTTCGCCTGCGCCACGCCGCCAGTCGTCCATCTGCGCACAACCGCAGATGAGAGTGCAGCAGTCGTCGGCTGCGTCGACACCGTATCCGCCTGCGCCTTGAAGTCGAGCATCGAGTTTTCCGCAGCGAATGTCAGCGTCGTTGCCAGGTTTTCAGGATCGCCCAGCTTGGCGACGCTGCTGATTCGCAGCGACGTCAGATTGGCGTTGCCGCCGGCGCTGCCGAGATCGGGCGCGGACGCTGAGGGAAGCGGTGTGTGATAGTCGGCGAGATTCGTGAGCCGGCTGCCATCGAATCCGGCCACGATCGAGTGCGTCCAGCGGTCGCTCTGCACGATCGTCGCCGTGGCGCCCACCGTATACTCCTGCACCGACTGTGGCACGACCAGTCCTGCCCGTGCCGCGCTGACTGAGTCACGGAAGAGCGGGCTCGTCGGATCGGCGGACTCACTGGCGAAAATTCTTCCCATCGCCGTAGCGATCAACTTCGAGCGGACGATCCGAAAACCGGCGCTGCCGGTAGCGTGCCGCGCAAAAGCACCGGGCAAGTATTCACCGACACCGCCCGACGTAAAGCTGGCGCTGCCGGATTGCGCGTTCGATCCCTCACGCACGGTGACCGCGTGATCCTGAGTGATGGCCGAACGCGGCACATATGCACTCGACGCGGCGCCAACCGCCGAGCGTACCACCGTGCTCGGTCCGCCGTTCGATCCATCGTGACGCGTTACAATGTTGATCACGCCGCTAATGGCGTCCGTTCCGTAGAGAGCGGCGCCCTGCGGTCCGCGAATCACCTCGATCCTCTCCACGGTCTCGGGAGTGAACTGGGTGACGAGCAGCGGATTGGCGAGCTCGATCCCGTCGACATAGACCTTGGGATAGCTGGCGCCGAACGAGCTGGTGCCGCGGATGCTTCCATAGTGAGCGAGCAGCGATGTCGGGCCGCTCTGCCACACCCACAAGCCAGGCACCGCGTCACTCAACGCCTGCCCGAGATTTCCTTCGGCGTAATGCGAGAGTTGGGCGCCACTGACGACGTTCATCGCCACTGTAAGCGGTCGCGCGGATGCCTCGATCGTACTACCGGTGACGACAACGCGGTCGAGCATTCGCGGTATACCCTGATTCGCGCCCGGCGTCTGCGACGGCATGAGAACGACATGTTCACCACCGGCCGACACCGGGAGAACCGTCGTTCCTTTGAGCAGCAGTCCGAGTGCTTCTCCTAATGGAACGGAGTCAAACACCGCGCAGATTCTGTTATCGAGCGGAATTGTTTCCGACGTGTACGACAGTTTGATCCGCGCATCCGAAGAGATCCGATCGAGAGCATCGCGCAGCGAGATGTCGCGTGCATGAAGCGAAACCATTCGGTCGAGCGGCGCGTTCCAGTTGGCGAGGGACGCCAGCAAATCACTCGATGTCGAGCAGGACTGAGCGTCCGCCGCGGGCGTGAATGTCAGCGACGCAATAGAAAGCGCGATCGCGAGCGAAACGCGCGATGCTGGGAGAAGTACGCGACCGCTACGGGTGTGTTCCAGACGCCGGAGCCCGGTAGAGAATGGCGACGTTTCCCTGCCGCTCGATGCGAGCACCGAGTGAGAGCGCAATGACATTGAGAACCCGATCGACTGGCTCACCAGAAAAAGATGCAGTGAGGTGCAGATTCGCCAGGGACGAATCAGCCACTCGTAGCCTTACTCCATACCAGCGGTAAAGTTCGGCACCAACAAGGATCAGCGGAGCATCGCGAAAAACAAGCCGTCCCTGAATCCAGGCAAGGTCGTCTTCGGAAACAGCTGATCTCTCAACCGAGACAACCCCTTGAGCATCTACGATAGCGCGATCCCGGGCGTTGAGTACCGCCCCGCGACTGTGCTTCTGATCCGCTGCTCCGATCGCCACGGAGCCCGAATCAACCGCCACGCGCGTGCCAGCACTGTCATCGCTTTCCACGGCGAAGGCCGTCCCGACATCCTGGATGCTGATCGCCCCCGCTTTCACCGTAAACGGATGCGACGGATCGTGCACGACACTGAAGTAGGCAATTCCGTCGAGGGTGACCAGGCGGAGGTCGTTATTCCCTGTTTTTGCAACCACCAGTCGGCTGGTCGGACCGAGCAGCACCTGGGTGCCGTCTGTCAGCACGACCTGCCTGCGCTCTCCAACCGAGGTCGCGAAAGTCTGACCGTTGGAGTTGTACTCCGAGAGCCGCAGGCGTTGCCAAAGCACGGTGCCGCCGACGATGATGACCGCCGCTGCCGCCACTTTGACGAGCGCAATCAACGTGCGACGCGATTCCGCCTCGACGTGGCGCTGACTGAACGGGATCACCTTCGCCTCGCCGAACCGCGCCTTCACCTTGGTGAGGGCACTTTCTACATCCATTGCGGTAGCAGACGAGTCGTCGCGCTCTACGTTCCTGACGATGGACTCGAGCAGCCGCACGATCTCGACGCGATGAGGATCAGCTTCCACCCACCGCTTGGTGATCTCGGCCTCGCCCGGACCAGCTTCGCCCGTTACGTAGCGGGCGATGCGCTCCCACTCGTCGGGACTGATCTTGGCGGAACCCCCGTCAGGATTCGACATATTCATTTAATAAGACAGACACCTGAACCAAACGCCACCCTACTTGGACACGAACGACGCGAGCGAGCGGGCGCTACAGCAGCGAATTCGGGCAGGAGACGAAAGCGCTTTCGACACTGTCTTCCGCACCCACTACGCACACCTCGTGCGGATGGCTGAGTCAGTCGTCCGTGAGCATGCGCTGGCCGAGGAAGTTGCGCAGGAAGTAATGCTGGAGCTGTGGCGCAGGCGTGAGACGTTGCAGGTCGAGCAAACCTTTCGCGCCTATCTGTTGCGATCGACGCGCAATCGAGCGCTCAATCACGTTCGTCACCAGCGCATTGTCGCGCGCGAAGCAGCAATCGCGGCGATCGACGCGCCGAGCGCGCCGTCGGCCGAAGACGAGGTGCTCGGCACCGAGCTGGAGCAGGCCGTCCGCGCTGCAATCGATGGGTTGCCGAAGAAATGCCGAGAAGTGTTTCTGCTAAGCCGCGACCAGGGTCTCAAGTACGCTGAGATCGCCGTCGCGTTGGAGATTTCGGTAAAAACGGTCGAAAAGCGGATGGGTCAGGCGTTGGCCGAGCTGCGCCAGCGACTCGATCAATGGCTTCCTCGAAACGTCAGAAAGCGGGAGGTTGGCGGCTAAGACCGGTCAGGCCCGGGGAGGTGTAGGGTAACGAGAATCACGCGTGTCTCGTTTTCCAGGACGGTTTGCGAAAACCGGAAGAGCTCGCAACAAAAATCTTGGAGAGGCACATGAAAAAGATTCTCGGTTTCCTTCTCATTGCCGGTGCCGGCGTGATTGCCGCCGCCTGTTCCGATAGCACGACCACACCGGTCACTTCAGCACTGGCGGCATCCGCGCTGGCGACCGCGCCAGTCAGCTTCGACCAGATCAACACGACCTTCGTCGGGAATTCCGACACCAACGCCGGCTTCGCTCCGGGGAGCGAACACTCCGACGGCGAGGATAGCGAGCACCACAGAGGACCGGGCTGGACCAGTCTGATGGGCGGCGGCATCGCCGACGTCTTCAGAGGTCGCATTTTGTTCGGGCTCGGCTTCGGCAGAGGCCCCTTCGGCAATCTTCGCGACGACGATTCGCCTTCGCCCTGCGCATTCTCTTCGACTGACAATCGAGTTGACTGCCCCGCCGTAACACGTCGCGGACTCACCATCACCCGATCCTTCTCGTATCTCGATGCGTCGGGCGCCGTACAGCAGGCATTCGACACCGCCAAGACCAACACCGTCAACGCGCAGACGACGGTCACCGGAACGAGGGTTCACCACGACGGCGCAGACACGAGCACTGTCAACAGCAAGAGCGACATCACTGTTGCCGGACTCGCTTCCGGAAGCACGCAGCGGACAGTCAACGGAACTGCGAGTGGCACCGAGAACACCTCGGGCACCAATGAAGATGGGGTTCACTTTACTTCGACGCGCGTCGCCGGTGATACTGCGACCGGCGTGATCATCCCGCTTCAGAACGGAAGACCCACTTTCCCGACCGCCGGCACAATCGTGCGGTCGATGCAGGCGACGGTGACGTCGAGTGGCCAGACTTCGACGATGTCCTCACGCCGCGAAGTCATCACCTTCAACGGAACGAGCACGGCTCAGATCAGCATTACGCAGGACGGCACCACGAAGACCGGAACACTCTCGCTAGTGGGTGAGGGCGTGGACTGTCACGACTAAGAAGCGGACCTCGTCGGCGCACCCAGAACGAATCCGCTTCGCACCCCCAGTCGGCTCTTCTCGCCAGGAGTCGGCTGGGGGTGGTTTTTTTAGGTGGGGCTCATCCCTTCGGTGCGGGCGATGCGCTTTGCCTTCTCGCAAAGGCTTCGGAGCTCACCCTGCGACAAATCTTCCCAACGTGAAGGAATAGGAGTCAGGCGGCGTTTCTCGCTCAGGGATTCAAAGGTCAGCCAACCAGCGCCGTAGCCTTCGGAGAGAGTGATGCGGCGCTGAGTCATGGTGCGCCGATCCGGACCGCCCCGGCGGCGCTCTTCGCCGTGCCACGATAAGAATCTTGGACGTCGACGGTCCTCGATCGCGACCCGCCGCTCTACCTTTGTCGGCTGCGAGTCCCAGACCTGCCAGTAGGAGCCGTCTTTGTCCACGAAAGTGCGATAAGACATATCTATGACCTCACGCGGTTTCAACACGCGGTATGCATTGGTGGCGTGCAGGAAAAATGCCAAGTGAGGGCTTTTTCCTACCACGCTAAATATATGTTTTCAAAGGGGTTACCCTTTGAATATATCTACCTGCCAAAGCTGGCGAGAGTTTCACTCATCACGTCGATCATCGACTTGGCGATCCAGCGGTCCCGGCCATTGTAGAGGAAGGAGAAGGCCAGCACCTCACCATTTACCGCCGTTACGTATCCGGCCAACGCAATCACGTCGTTGGTCGTGCCCGTCTTGGCGTGGAGGTTGCCCTCGGCGGGGGTGTTTCGCATGCGGCGCCTGAGCAGTTCGGAATCGCCTGCCACCGGCAGGGATGAGTGGAGCCAGGGACCCCAAGACGCGTGGTGGGCGTACCCCAGCAGTTGTACCTGAGCTCGGGGGGTTACCCGATCGAGGATGGAGAGGCCGCTGCCATCGGCAAAAACAAGACGCGTCGTGTCGGCCCCGACCTTGGAGGCAAAGAATTGATCGAGCAGAGCGCTGGCGGTGGCGACGCTGCCGGTGACGTTTCGATCGGGGCCGCGGGCGGCGTTACGAAAAAGCAGCTCAGCATAATGATTGATGCTCTCGCGGTTCATCGCCGCGATCATGCTGGCGAGCGGCGGCGAGGCGAGGCTGGCCACTTTTACCGCGCTGGCGGGAGTCTTTCCGAGCTGGATGTCGCCATCGACTTTGATGCCGCGGGCGACCAGCGCGTTTCTGAAGGCGCCCGTCGTGAAGCTCGCCGGATCCTCGACGATGTAGACGTAGCGTCGGGTTCCGGTGCGCGACCCGATCGATCCATTCGCTACGATCGTCCCGTTGCCCTGCTTCCGGAATCCAAGTCGAGCGCCGCCGCCGGCAACTGTGCGGACGTTGGCGATGACCTGAATCGCGCTGCTGGAAGGTTCGAGCGCGACCATCGCGGGTTTTCCCGGTGTCGTCGGCGTGACCGCGACGGCAACGAGATTCTCGTTGAGGGAAAGCGCCGAGACTCGCGCTGCGTAGCCCGCCTGGAGGTAGCGGGACAACCAGCCTTCAGGAACTTTTTGCTCGTCGAATCCGGTCGCGTCGCCGATGACGCTGCCGGTGATGTGCCTGATTCCTTTCTGCGCCACCAGGTCGGCCAGTCGATTCATGGGCGCAGAGGGGCCACCGGGAAGAAATTTTCCTGAGAGAGCGGGATCGCCGTCCCCGCGGATGTAGAGATTGCCGGTGAGAGTTCCATCCGAGCCGACTACTCCGTCGCGCAGGGCATCGGTGCTGAACTGGTAGTTGGGACCGAATCTGTCCAGGGCGATGGCGCTCGTCAGCAGCTTCATCGTCGACGCCGGCAGCATCTCTTCGCCGGCATTGTAGGCGTAAAGAGTGTCGCCACGCGTCAGCGAAACCACCATGCCTCCCCACATTCCACTTCTGATTCTCCCGGCGAGGCTGCTCAGCGTCGAAGCGAGGTCGTCTGTGCTGCGCGTGGTGCTGTAGGCAACCGCGGGAACGACGGGCGGCCGGTTACGGTTTGGCCTTCTTACTCGACGCCTCGTCGTCGTTCGCCTTGGAGTCTGTGACTCGAGAATAGCAGGAGCTGCGGCGCAAGCGGTGAGCGCGCAGAGGATGGCGATGCGAATTTTACGAGAGAACATTGTCGAGCGGTGAGCGTCTGAAACTGAATGAACGAGGGGAGCGGAACGGCATCGAGTGGCGAGAACGGTGCCATGGTTGCGACGCACTCACAGCCGGCGCCGCGTTGGAAGTTCGCTAGGAATATATCGACGGGTTGGGTATTTTCCTCGGAAACAGAGTTGCATCCCACCGCACGAGAGGATACCGATGGCTGAGCGGCCGCACAACTTCTTGCGTGAGGGCATCATCACCGGTTTCATCGGCGCGACGGCGATCGCAGTGTGGTTCCTCATCGTCGACACCATCGCCGGCCATCCATTCTACACGCCGATCTTCCTCGGCAAGGGCGTCGTCAGCATCCTCGGCAAGAACATGATGGGCGATACCGCGTTCACCCAGGTGCTGGGCTACACGGTGTTCCACTACGTGGCGTTCTTCATCGTCGGGATTCTGCTGACCGTCATCGTTCATCAGGCGGAGCGGACGCCGGGGATTCTCGCCGGATTGCTCGTCGCTTTCGTGATGATGACGCTGGGTTTCTACATGATCGCAGCGGCGTTCGCGCAATCAGCTCTCGGACAAATGTCCTGGGTGCAGATCTTCATCGCCAATCTGCTGGCATCGTCGCTGATGCTGTGGTACTTGTGGCGAAAGCACCCGAAGCTCGATCATCAGCTCAAGCGAGAGCTTGAGGGAACCGACGACTAGGCCGTCGACGGCTTCCAGTCCACCTGCGCGCCCGCGGTCGAGTCTTCGCCGCGGGCGTTCCATTTGAAGAACACCACCGTCATGATGATCATGAAGATGATTCCGCCAGGAATCCACATGATCAACGCGCCGAGGAGCTGATCCTCGAGCGGAGTGAGCGGCAGAACGCGTGGTGCCGCGCTGTACGCCGGATACAACACGTGGTCGGCCATCGCGATGTAGATCGCGATAATCGACATCGGAATGCTCATCAGAAAGCTGTAAAGCATCTGTCCCGGATAGGCGAGCCGCGGAAAATCCGGCAGCTGACTGAGTAGCGGCCACCACATCAGCACCGCCCCGGTCATGAACATCAGATGCTCGATCAATGGTGAGGTTGAACGTGACGAACGCTATCGGAGCCCGTGTGAAAAAGTGCGCGATCGGCGCGATGTATCGCTTTGTCAAAACCGGACGAAGCATCCAGCCCGGTGTTCCGGCGAGAAGGAGCGGCGGCACGGCGAGCGTCAGTAGCAGGTGCTGCACCATGTGGGCGCTGAAGAGATAATCGTCGCTGAGATCGTGAATGGGGCCATTCAGCGATGCGAACATCACCACCAGCCCTGAGAGGAAATAGATCTTCTGACCGGTGGTTGGCTGCTGGCGAATCTTCGCGGACGCCCAGACGTAGAGCCCGCCGAGTGCTGCGATGCCGATGACCGTACTCGGATGAACCGACCATCGCCACCAGCTCAGATTGGCGATCGGATGAAGCAGTGCCAGGACCAACATACCTACATGACTTTGATGTACAGGTGTCCGAAGAGGAACATCAGCGCCAGCAGTGTCAGCGCGGCGATGAGAAGCGGGCCAGTGAATAGCACCCGGAAGATTCTGTGATCGTACTTCAGGTGCATGTAGAACATCACCACGATCGTGAACTTGAGCGCCGACAGAATCAGCAGCGTCGGAACGAACCCGCGTGACGCGACGAACGAGGGGATATAGTAGGCCCAGACCTCGGCGACCGTGATGATCGTGAGGATGGTTGCGACCTTCCAGTATATGGACCAGGTCGGATGGGAGTGCTCAACCTCTCCGGTCGGCGCGTGTAAAGCGGCTTCCGCGGAATCGGGAACGTTCATGGCATGAGTATCCATCTTTCCGCCGTTACCTGAGTAGATAGACGAGGGTGAAGATCACGATCCAGACGACGTCGACGAAGTGCCAGTACAAGGCACAGATGTCGACGAGCAGCGAATCCCGCGAGCCCAGTCCGCGGCGATAGTCGATCGCCAGCAGCGTGACGAGCCAGAGCACGCCGGCGGTCACGTGGGCGCCGTGAAAACCGGTGAGGGTGAAGAACGTCGATCCGAACAGATTTCGTCTGATCGACAGGCCTTCGTGTACGAACGAAGTGAACTCGAACGCCTGGAAGCTGAGGAAGATCGTTCCCGCTAACGCCGTCATGAAGAGCCACAGCTTCGAGTTGCCGAGGATCCGCTCGCCGCGCGTGCGCTTCGGCAGCTCCTTGTTCTGCACTGCTGCCAGCGCCAGCACCATGAACAGCGAAGACATCAGCAGCACGAAAGTGGATGCCGAAGTCACCGGGATGTTGAGAATCGGTTTCAACACCTGACCCGTGCTCGGATCCGTCCATGACTCGTGCGGGAACGGTCCGATGACGCTTCGTCCCTTGTAAATCAGGTACGTCGAAATCAGTGAGACGAAGAGCATGCACTCCGAGCCGATGAAGGCCCAGATGGCGACCTTCCGGCTGTCGAGACCGAGCGTCGTGTAGTGGTGGTGCGTCGGCGCGCTGGTGTGCGCTACTGAGGTTGCCATGCTAGGAATGCTCCGGCTCGAGCGGGCTCAGGAGCCAGCTGTAAAGAGAAAGAATCAGCGTGCCAGCACCGACGGCGAGGAGCACGTGCGACCAGATCAATCCGCAGAACATGATTATCAGTCCGGCCGCCACCAAGAGCGGCTTCATGGTGCTGTACGGAATGATGATCCCCAGCTCGTGCGGCGTCTTTCCTTCCTGCGCGTTGATGCGCGCGCTCTCGTGATCCGGTTCCTTGCCTTCCCAGAGCGGATAGCGAGTGGTCACGGTCGGAATCTTGGCGAAGTTGTACTCGGGCGGCGGACTGGGAATGCTCCACTCCAGAGTGCCGGCTCCCCACGGATTCGAGCCGGCAATCTCACCGCTCCTCCGACTCTTGAAGAAGTTGTAGATGAAGAACAGCATGGCGATCGGGAAAATCATGGCGCCGATGGTGGACATCGCGTTGTAGAGGTCCCAGCCCTGGCCGGCATCGTAGGTGTAGATGCGGCGCGGCATGCCGAGCATCCCCGAGAAATGCATTGGGAAGAACGTGAGGTTCATGGCAATGAACATCAGCCAGAAATGCCATTTGCCCAGCTTCTCGTCGAGCATTCTGCCGGTGATCTTCGGGAAGTAGTGATAGATGCCGGCGAAGATTCCCATGATCGAGCCGCCGAACAGCACGTAGTGGAAGTGCGCGACGATGAAATACGTGTCCGTCTGCTGTAGATCGGCTGGTGGCGAAGAGTGCATGATCCCCGAGATGCCGCCGATGGTGAACAGTCCGACGAGCGAGACGCCGAACAACATCGCCGTGGTATAACGGACTGCGCCTTGCGCCATCGTCGCGATCCAGTTGAAGATCTTCACTCCGGTCGGAATGGCGATGAGCATCGTAGTCAGGCCGAAGAACGTGTCAGCAATCGGTCCCATTCCTACGGCGAACATGTGATGGGCCCAAACGCCGAAGCCGAGCACTGCGATGAGGATTCCTGAATAGACCATCACCGGATATCCGAATAGCGGCTTCCTGGAGTAGACAGGTATCACCTCGGACACAAGGCCGAATGCCGGCAGAACCAGGATGTAGACCTCGGGGTGTCCGAAAATCCAGAAGAGATGCTGCCAGAGCAGCGGGTCGGCCCCCGCGCTGACGGTGTTGTAGAAGTTGGTGCCGAAGAATCGATCGAATAGCAGGAAAACCAGCGCGATGGTGATGACCGGGAACGCCAGCACCAGCAGCACCTGTACTACGAACGCCATCCAGGTGAACATCGGCATGCGCATGAGCGTCATGCCGGGCGCGCGCAGATTGATGATCGTAGTCAGGAAGTTGAACGCTGCCGCCAGCGACGATACGCCGAGGATCTGCAGACCGATGACCCAGAAGTCGATGTTGAGCCCGGGCGAATAGGCCTTGGTGGTGAGCGGTGCGTAGCCGAACCAGCCTCCGTTCGGCGCGACGGCGAAAAAGATCGGGAGGGTGATGAACAATCCGCCGAAGAGGTACACCCAGTAGCTGAACGCATTGAGACGCGGGAAGGCGACGTCGCGCGCGCCAATCTGCAATGGGATCAAGAAGTTGAAGAAGGCTGACGAGAGCGGCATGATCGCGAGGAAGATCATGGTCGTCCCGTGCATCGTGAATAACTGATTATAGAACTCGGCCGAGACGAGGTGCTGATTCGGGGCACCGAGTTGGGCGCGGATGACCACCGCTTCGAGTCCGCCGAAAATGAAGAAGCCGAGCGCGGTGTAGAGGTAGAGGATGCCGATCCGCTTGTGATCGACGGTGGCCAGCCAGCTATAGAGCCCGCCGTGCTCACCGGGATACTCGGCGCCATACGCCGGGGTTCGGATTGCAGTGGTTGCCAAGTCTGGTCTCCGGTTACTTCAGTGCAGTGAGGTAAGCAACGATGTCGGCAATCTGCTGATCGGTTAGTCCGCCGTTGGCAGATGTGACTTTCGCTTTGAGAACAGGATCGTATTCGTCCATGCCGAGCGTCGGCATCAACACATCGGGTTTCATCTTGCGCGCGTTCTTGATCCAGAGCGCGAGATATGCCGCGGTGTTGGGATAGCGGCCGGCCGCGATAATACTGCGCGATCCGACGTGGGTGAGATTGGGACCAAGCACACCCATCGCCGCCGGGTTGCCCGCAATCGAGTGGCACCCGATGCACGCGGCGCCGGAGAAGACCTGTTTGCCGCGCGCAGCACTACCCGTAAGGCCGGCAGTGAATTTCAGATCGGCAGGAATCGGCGTATGTGGAATGGCGTAATCAGGAATGTTCGCGCGGGGAAAGATGTATCCGGCTGGAAGTGCTCCTGGAATCGAAGCTGCACCAGTTGATGGAGTCACGCCACCGACGCTGGTCTGTGCGCCTGGATTTGCTGCCGGAGTTTGCGGACGCGGAATTGCGGGCTGCGCACCGCCGGGCGCCTGGGTCCCTGAACTTTGCCGCGCGATTCTTGGTGCGGCGCCCTGTGCCGTCTGCGACGGCGCATTCGCGCCGGCAGGAACGCTCATGCCCGGCGCTTCCATTGGCGGCGGGATCTGGCCGCCCGCCGGAGGTGTCGGCCCGGCGACGGCGCCGAATCTCGCCGGCATTTTCTGGCCGGCGATCCACGAATCAAACTGTGCTTGCGTGACGGTGAAAACCCTGAAGCGCATGTTCGCGTGCGACGAGCCGCAGTACTCGGCACAGAATCCGTTCCAGACGCTACTCGCGATCGAGCTGTCGGGCGTGTACCAGAGGTAGTTCGTGCGGTTCGTCACGACGTCGCGCTTGCCACCGAGCTGCGGAGTCCAGAACGAGTGAATAACGTCGGCCGAGCGAAGTCTGAAATTCACGGTGCGCCCGACCGGAATGTAGATCTCGTTCGCCGTGGTGACTCCGTACTCGGGATATCTGAATTCCCACCACCATTGGTGGCCGGTGACGTCGATGTTGAGCGAGCCGGGCGCCGCCTGCGCCTGGGTGATGAAGATCGTCTTCACCGTCGGCACGGCGATGAAAACCAGAATGACCGCCGGGATCAGCGTCCAGGCGATCTCCAGCTTGGTGCTGCCGTGGGTCTGTGGGGGAGTACCCTGATTCTCTCTCCGCCGATATTTGAAAACGACGTAAACCAGCGCCCCCTCGACGAGGATGAATACGATCGTGCCGAGGAGAAGAAGACGGTTCCACAGAAAATCGATCTCGCGGCCGAAATCGGAGTGCGGGACCAGCGTGGTGTTGGGATGCGCTTCGTTGCAGGATACCGCCGCGACGGCGAGCGCGGCGATCACGGCGTAGCATGCAAGCCGCCGGAGGCGGTCGGAACCTTTCATGCGGAAGGAAATCCTGTTCTCGTCGTGTTGGGAGTGTTCCACCTTCGCCGGGGTGAAGCTACGCACGATAAAAGAGCAGTTGTGCAAGAGGTGTCACGGGTTTATTGACTGCTCTTTTTCCCGGATTTTGCACGTACAAGCTAACTCTCGACGAGTCGATGTGGGAGGGCAAGAGCCGCCCCGATTTCTCTCACACGCGCAGAATTTTCGAGTGACGCGTAAGGTTATTCCGTGCGCCGCGGCGCCGTCATCGCTTCCGGGTTTAGCAGACGGTCGAGCTGGTCTCGCGTCATGAGTCCGCGCTCGCAAACGATGTCGTAAACATCCCGCCCAGTTTGCAGCGCTTCCTTCGCGATCTCGTTGGTCGTCTCGTAGCCAAGCACGGGTACGAGCGCGGTGATGACGCCAACCGACTGCTCGACGAAGCTCTGCATCCGCTCGCGATTCGCGGTGATTCCCTCGATGCAGCGGTCTTGCAGGATTTTACAGGCGCGCGCGAGGTATGTCATTCCGCTGAGCAGTCTGAATGCTATGATCGGCTCGAAGACGTTGAGCTGGAGCTGCCCCGCCTCTGCCGCCATCGTCACCGTGACGTCGCCGCCGATGATGTCGAAGCAGACCTGGTTCACCATCTCGGGAATGACGGGATTCACCTTGCCGGGCATGATCGAAGAGCCTGGTTGCATTGGGGGGAGATTGATCTCGCCAAGTCCGGCGCGCGGGCCTGAGCTGAGTAGTCGCAGGTCGTTGCAGATCTTGGAGAGCTTCACCGCGCAGCGCTTAAGAACTCCGGAGAGCTGCACGAACGCACCGGTATCAGCCGTCGCTTCGACTAGATCGGGCGCTGTAATCAGCGGCAGTCCCGTTATGTGCTCCAGGTGTCGCCGCACGCTCTCGGCGTATCCCGGTGCAGCGTTGATACCGGTGCCGATCGCCGTCGCCCCCATGTTGATCTCGCGGATCAGCGCCTGCGCCTCGCCGAGTCGATCGACGTCCTCGAGCATGGTATGCGCGAAGGCGTTGAACTCCTGACCGAGAGTCATCGGGACGGCGTCCTGGAGTTGGGTCCGTCCCATCTTGATGAACGCCGCGAACTCTTCGCCCTTGTGGAGAAATGCGGCTGCCAGCGCGATCATCGCCAGTTGCAGATCGGAAATACTGGTATGAAGCGCGAGCTTCACCGCCGTCGGATAGACGTCGTTCGTCGACTGGCTCAGATTGAGATGATTGTTGGGATGAACGATGTCGTACTGCCCGCGCGCTTTGCCGAGGATCTCGAGCGCGCGGTTGGCCATCACTTCGTTGGCGTTCATGTTGGACGAAGTTCCGGCTCCGCCCTGAATCATGTCGACGCGGAAGTGGTCGTGGTGCAGCCCGTCTCTGATCTCGCCCGCCGCCTGCGAAATCGCGTCGACGATCTCGCGATCGATGAGCCTCAGCTCGAGATTGGCCAACGCGGCTGCTTCTTTCACGGTGGCGAGCGCGGCGACCAGAGTCGGGAATTCACGAAGCTCGATTCCCGAGATGCAGAAGTTCTCCATTGCGCGCAGTGTCTGGATTCCATAGAGAGCGCCGGCGGGTACATCTCGCTCTCCGAGCAGGTCGTGCTCCCGACGCGTCGGTCCCGACAGATCGACACGCGGTCCCTCCGCCGCTTCGAGACGCAGCTTTCTGAGACGGGAAGGGCGTGGGGATTTCATGCGTAGCGGGAAGCTATAAAGACCCCATACCTTATTGAAGGCACGCGCCCGCTAGTGGCTGCGGGCGGCAAAGCATCCCCCGTCCAATCCGAATATGACCCGCCATTTTCTCCGACTGGCCGCGTGTGCCGGCCTCTCCGTCTCCCTGCTGTCCCTCGGTCTTTCCTCTGTCGCTCAATCACAAGCAGCATCTGCGCCTACGTACGTAATGGTGATCCACGGTGGCGCCGGGACCATCCTTCGATCCCGCATGACGCCGGCGGTGGAGAAAGCGTACATCGACACTCTGACGATTGCGCTGCACACCGGATACGAGATTCTGGAGCGCGGCACTGTAAAGATTTACAAGGATTAAAGAAACACTGCTTTCCCAAACACAAAGACAACTACCTGCTGAGCGCTGACCGCTTTTGCGCTAAGCGCTTACCGCTGCAAACGACTAGACAGATCTTCGCAACGCTCTGACGAACAACGCCTTTGCTGTCACGCCACGCGATCTGTCCCGTCGTAGGCAGCGGTTAGCGATCGGCGATAGAAGCGGTCAGCGCCCAGCAGGCAGTTGTCTTTTAGCGGAGGATGAAAAGTGACAGTTACTAGACGAGAATTCATCGGCATCGGTGCAGCAACTGCTGCTGGCCTGACGCTCCACCGCCCAGCGCGCGCGGAGATTCTCGAGCGCAGTGGCGATCGCGTCGGCGATTTTGCAGGGCCGCCTGTCGTCGTCGCCTCCGCCAACGGCATCCGCGGCGTCGCCCGCGCCTACGACATGATCACGAAGCAGAACGCCGACACCCTCGACGCCATCATCGCCGGCGTCAACATCGAGGAGCTCGATCCCGATGACCAGGCGGTGGGCCTCGGCGGATTGCCCAACGAGGAGGGCGTCGTCGAGCTGGACGCCTCGTGCATGCACGGTCCCACCAAACGCGCCGGCGCCGTTGCCGCGCTCCAGGACATCGCGACGCCGTCGAATGTCGCCAAGGCGGTAATGGACTACACGGATCACATCCTGTTGGTCGGGCCCGGCGCCAAAAAGTTCGCCCTGGAGATGGGATTCAAGGAGCAAAACCTTCTCACCGAAAAAAGCCGGCAGGACTGGCTGCGCTGGAAGGCGTGCCTCAACCCGAACGACAACTGGCTCGACAATCCCGGCACCCCGCCGCCGGCGGACAAAGTGGCGTACGACGATCCGCTCCACGTGAAATTCACGACCGGCACCATCAACATGAACGCGGTAAACTCGCGCGGAGACATCTCGTCGGTGACGACGACGAGCGGGCGCGCATGGAAGCTGCCGGGCAGAGTCGGCGATTCGCCGCTCGTCGGCGCCGGTCAGTACTGCGACAACACCGTCGGCGCGGCCGGGTCGACCGGCCGCGGTGAAGCGAACATCAAGGTGTGTGGCGCGTTCCTGATCGTGGAGTTCATGCGCCAGGGGATGACGCCCGAGCAAGCGTGCCTACGCACGATCGAGAGAGTCGTCGCGTTGACCGAGCCTCGACTCCTCGACCGCAACGGCCGGCCGCTATTCGATCTCGAGTTCTACGCCTTGGCGAAAGATGGACGGTTCGGAGCTGCTTCCGCGTACGAGGGCGGACAATTTTCCGTCGCCGACGCCAGTGGTGCCCGGCTCGTGCCGATGGCCTTCAAGTACTCGCGGGCACAGCGCCCGATGATGCCTGAGGTCAGCTGCCGCCGAGCTTAAAGGTTCCGACCAGCTCCGAGATACGACCGGCGGCGTCGGTCATCGCGCTCGCCACGGCGGCGATTTCGGAGAGGGCCTTGCTCTGGTGCTCGCTCGACACCGCGACACCATGCATCGCGCGCGAGAAGCCCGCTGTACCGTGCGACACCTCGGCCAGACGTTGAGTCATGTGCGAAATCATATCGTTGGCATCGCGGACTGATCGTTCGATGCGGCCGCTCAGATCCTCGCCCTCGACCGTTCCTTCTTCGACTTTCGCCAACGACTGACGGCCGGCGCTCGT
>QHUA01000011.1 GCA_003221805.1 Gemmatimonadota bacterium | reverse complement strand
CGACGAGCGGGCCGTCACTCCCGGTTCGAGGTACATATGTGCCTCCGGCCGGCTCGGGTGATTCGCCCAGCGGCGTAACGGTGCTACGCGCAGCGTACACGGATCGCGGCGCGAACGGGATGCCTGCGATCACGACGGAAAAGGAGATCGCCCTCCGCTCGCCGACCGTGGCGGTCGCGAATGGTGAACTGTCGGAAGGAGTGTCGAAGCAGAGCGTGCCCGAGCTGCCGGTCCCGGTCACCGTCGTCAATCGCCCCGGTGCGTCCGTCGCGCTGAAGCAGATCGACCTGACAGGAGTCGGTGCGGTCACGTTCGCCGTGGTGGCGCCGGCTCAATACCAGGCGAAGGGTGGGAAGATCGAAGTGCATCTCGATTCGCCGACAGGCGCGTTGCTCGGCGAGAGCGAGCTGATTCGTCCTTCCGACGGCGTTGCGCCCTTACGTCTGCGGACGGTGTTGCGGCCCACGTCGGGAGTGCACGATGTCTATCTGGTGTTCAGGAACGCAGAGTCGAAGGGCGATCAATTTCTGTTTGGGGTGTTGACGGCAACGTTCGAAGGTGTGCCGCGGTAGGTTGCGGTGAGCGACTCCTTCGACTACGACCTCATCTGCATCGGGAGCGGCCCGGCAGGCCAGCGCGGCGCCGTTCAGGCGGCGAAGCTTGGTAAGCGCGTCGCCTTGATCGAGCGTCGAGACACGCTCGGCGGAACCTGCCTCGCCACTGGCACGATTCCCAGCAAGACCTTTCGCGAGGCGGTCCTGCACTTTGCCGCCGCTGCACGTCCAGATGGCGGCAGCACCCGGGCCATGCAACGGCCAACGGCGCCCGAGCTGCTCGCTCGCGTAGACGAAGTGGTAGCGCGCGAGGGGTCGGTCATCTCCAACCAGCTGTCACGCAACGGAGTGGACGTGATGTGCGGCGAGGCGGCGTTCGTCGACCCGCACCGAATCCGCGTCACCAACGAGGGGATCGCGCGCGAGATTTCGGCGACGAACGTGCTCATCGCCAGTGGCACGCGCGCAGTGCCGCCGTCGAACATCGAGTCGAACGGGGAGACAGTGATCTCCAGCGACGACATCGGTGGTCTCAAGCGACTTCCGCGCTCACTGGCGGTTGTCGGCGCCGGCGTGATCGGGATCGAGTACGCATCGATGTTCGCGGCCCTCGGCGTCGAGGTCACGGTGATCGACAAGCGCGAGCGGCCGCTCGAGTTCGTGGACGCCGAGATAGTGGACGAGCTGATACATCAGATGCGTAAGCGGAACGTCAATTTCCGCTTTGGTGAAGCGGTCGAGGGGATGACCGTGAACGACGGCCCGCCGAAGCGCGCCGTGCTGCTGCTCGAGTCGGGCAAACGCATCGTCGCCGACATGGCACTTTTCTCGGTGGGACGCGTCGGCGCGACGGAAACACTCGCCCTCCAGAACGCGGGGGTCGCCGCGGACGATCGCGGCCGCATCGCTGTGGACGCAGAGTTCCGCACCTCGGTGTCCCACATTTTCGCCGCCGGCGATGTCATCGGATATCCCAGTCTCGCCGCGACCTCGAGCGAGCAAGGACGTCTCGCCGCCTGCCACGCGTTTGGCCTGCCCGCGGCGCCGATGGCGGACCACTTTCCGATCGGGATCTACTCGGTGCCGGAGATCTCGATGGTCGGCTCGACCGAGCAGACGTTGACGAAGGACAAGGTGCCTTACGAGATAGGGATCGCGCGCTACCGGGAGATCGCGCGCGGCCAGATCCTCGGCGACGACAGCGGCCTTCTCAAGATGCTCTTCCACCGCGTGGACCGAAGGCTGCTTGGCGTGCACATCATCGGAACCGGTGCCACCGAGCTGCTCCATATCGGGCAAGCGGTGTTCGGACTCGGCGGTGGGTTGGACTACTTCCTCTCAACCGTCTTCAATTATCCGACTCTGGCCGAGTGTTACAAGGTTTCGGCGCTCAACGCGGCGAACAAACTGGCTATGTGATTGCGATGATGGGTTCCAGTCCTGCCGAACAGCTTGCGCGTCTCACGAACCGTTTGCGCATCTCAATGGACACCGCAACGGACACATTACCGAGACGCTGCCGCGCGCAAACGCTCGGCGTCTCGACGCGGTGGCTGACCAAACAGCCGGACGTATTCGCGATTGAACTGCGACGCGCTCGCGTACCCCACCTCGTAGGCGACGGCTTCCGCGCTCGTCGCGTCGGAAAGAAGGAGGCGACGAGCCTCCTGCAGCCGCAGTCGCTTCTGGTACTGGACCGGGCTCATTGCCGCGACCGCTTTGAAGTAATGATGCAGCGCCGAGGGGCTCATGTTGACCTGTTTCGCGAGTGCATCGATCCGGAGGGGTTCCGCGAAGTGCTCTTTGATCCAGGCAATCGCCCCGGAGACTCGGCGCAGTCGGCCGTCGCCGATCGCCATCTGAGCCAAACGTCCAAACTGCTCGCTCTGTAGCAGCCGGTAATGGAGCTCTCGCAGGATGAGCGGTGCTAGCACGGAGACATCTTGAGGAGCATCGAGGAGCCGCACCAGACGCAGGAACCCATCGAGCAGCGGAGCCCGTAACGCGCTCACGTAAAGGGCTCGTCCGTCGTGATCGTCGCGGGGTGCCTGCCGTCCCGTTTCCACAATCAATGCTGCGAGGTCTCGCGGGTCCACGGTGAGCGTCATACACAGGTACGGCTCTTCCGGACTTGCTTCGAAGACACTCCCGACAGCAGGTAGATCCACCGAGACAGCCAGGTACTGTGACCGGTCGTAGATGTACGTCTCGTCGCCGACTGTAACCCGCTTGCGGCCCTGCACCACAACGTACACCGCCGGCTCCATGAGGATGTTCGCCGATTCGGTCGGTTGTGAATACCGATAGAACTTCAACTCCGGTATCGCCGTCTCGTTCCGCCCTTCAGAACTCGTCCGGCGATCAAGCAGCTTCACGAGCTCCCGCCTCAGAGTTTCGCCGAGTGCGACCTCCTCGCCGTGTTCCGCCGACTTGGATCGACCGCGATTGAATGTCGTCGCTGAGCGTTTCCGATGAGTAGAGGATCTATTCGCCATGAGTGGACGATAGCGCCACGCTCACCGTTTCTCCAGAGCTATGGAGGAATAGGCAAGAGATGTCCCCGATCTGGCAGAGACGCAGCAGGTGGAGACCATTACCATCCCTCCGTAGGAATGCAGCAAGAGCAGGAATGAGCAAGTGGTTTGATGAGAATGCAGAAACCATTCGGAGAACGGAGGCACACCGCTATGAAGCACATCTCGATCGGAGGACTCGACGTCTCCCGCATAGGACTCGGCGCAATGTCGATGGCCGGCTACTACAACATCGGCTCAGGCAGCGACGCAGAATCCATCCGCACCATCCACCGGGCGCTCGACCTGGGTGTCACACACATCGACACTGCCGAGATCTACGGTCCTTACACGAACGAAGAACTCGTCGGCC
>QHUA01000010.1 GCA_003221805.1 Gemmatimonadota bacterium | reverse complement strand
ACCAAAATGGATCTACTGGGCGAAGAGTACGCGCCGCCGATCAACGCGCCGGGAGCGTTCGGACTCTTCGCAGTGAGTGCCGCTGCGCGGGAAGGTTTGGACATGCTGACGGCGGCATGGTGGACGGAACTGTTACGCCTCAAGCAAAGCGTCAGACCTGAAGATGTAATCGTAAGTCTTCCCTGAGCTTGAATGCTATCACTTCAAGCTTCTCCGACCGAGTCGGAATTCACCATCCATTGCTGGAATCAGGAGGCGGAAGAGTTTCCGCCGGAGCTCCGCGCGATCCCTCAGCCACCGCGTGAGCTGTACGCAATCGGCCGCCACTCGGCCTTGTCCAAACCGCGCGTAGCTATCGTCGGGACGCGCAACTGCACCGGCTACGGCGAGCGCGCAGCGCGGATGCTGACGCGGACGCTCGTCCGCGCCGGAGTGTCGATAATCAGCGGAATGGCGCGCGGCATCGACGCCGCCGCCCACCGGACCGCGCTCGAGGAAGGTGGCAACACCGTCGCCGTTCTGGGCACGGGGATCGACGTCCCTTATCCCGTTGGGCATCGTCAGCTGCACCGAACCATCGCCGAGAAGGGGCTGGTAATCTCCGAGAACCCGCCGGGGATGAAGGCCTATCAGGGCGCCTTTCCCAAGCGAAACCGGATTATCGCAGCGCTGGCTCCCCTGACTATCGTGGTCGAGGCGGGATTTCGCAGTGGCGCGCTGAACACTGCATCGCAAGCACTGGAGGTCAATCACGCCGTCGCCGCGGTTCCCGGCCCGATTGACTCCGAGCAAAGCCGCGGTTCGAATCAGCTTTTACGCGACGGAGCCGCCTTTATTGCCACGCCGGACGACGCACTTTCTTTGCTCGGCATCTCGGCACCAAAGGAAAAGCTGCTAACGCCACTACTACCCGACTCCGAGCAAAAAGTGTGGGAGGCGATCGCCGAAGGGTTTGTCCAAACCGATGCCCTACCAGCGGCCACCGGCTTGGGCCTGGCAGAATGTCTGACCGCAATCACGTCCCTGGAAATCATGGGGCTGATCGAGTGCTCGCTCGCCGGCGAGATCCGGCGGAGATAGTCACGGAAACCGCGGGCAACAAAAAAAGGGACCGGGGCTGTCCCCGGTCCCCACGCCACACTGCGAACGTACTCACAATATAATCGGCTCGTAGTGACCAAGTCCTATATTCATTTATGCCCGTGCGTCATCTGTACGTTCACGTCCCGTTCTGCGCCCGCCGCTGCTCGTACTGCGATTTCTCCATCGCCGTGCGTGCCGCCACGCCCGTCGATGAGTACTGTGCCGCTCTTCGCCAGGAGCTAGATGGACTGCGCGCTGAGCTTGATGCCTCGACGCTCGAGACGGTCTACCTGGGCGGCGGAACACCATCGCGGCTTGGTGGACTTGGGATCTCGGACGTGCTCGGATCCATCCGCGCGCATGCCGCAGTCGCGACCGATGCCGAGATCACCATCGAGGCCAATCCGGATGACGTCAATGACCTCGCCGTCGCCCACTGGCTCGCCGCCGGGGTCAATCGGGTCTCCCTTGGCGCGCAAAGCTTCGATGAGCCCGCGCTCAAATGGATGCATCGGACCCACGACGCCGATCAGATCGGGACCGCGGTCCGGACACTCCGCCGCGGCGGCATCGACAACGTCTCGCTCGACCTGATTTTCGCCCTTCCCGAGCATCTGAATCGATCGTGGAAAAGCGATCTCGAGAGAGCGTTAGACCTGGCTCCGTCGCACCTGTCGCTCTATGGGTTGACGGTCGAGGCGCAGACGCCAATCGCCCGCTGGGCTGATCGGGGCGCGATCGTCCAGGGCAGCGAAGAGGAGTACGAGGAAGAATTCCTCGCCGCCCATGCAGTGATGGTCGGCGCCGGCTTCGAGCACTACGAGGTCTCCAACTTCGCCAGCCCTGGATTGGCGTCTCGTCACAACTCTGCCTACTGGACGGGGGCCGCATACGCCGGCGTTGGACCATCCGCGCATGCTTTCGATGGCGCGATCAGGCGATGGAACGTTCCGGCCTACTCCGAATGGATTCGACGTCTCTCGAACGGTGAGTCGGTGATAGCGGGTGAAGAAACGCTCACCAGCGAGAACCGGGATGCCGAAGAAGTGTATCTGGGCTTGAGAACGCGGCGCGGCGTGGCAATCGGGCTAGATCAGCTTCCCGACGTCCAAAGCTGGGTAGAGTCTGGCTGGGCGGTGGTCGAAAAAGGAGTCGGTTCGCCTTGGCTGCGGCTTACCCCGACGGGTTGGCTTAGGCTGGACAGTCTCGCCGTCGATTTGGCCAGCCGACGGGCCCGGTTGGCCAACACGGCCTTAGGCGCAACTTCTAGTCATTGCTATATTTAAGACTATGTCTCTCCCCAGTCTGAACGAGCGCGAACGGCGGATACTCGAGGCCGTAATACAGACGTATGTCGAGACGGCTCAGCCGGCCGGATCGCGGAGCCTGGCGCACAAATTCGGGCTCGGCGTCTCGCCGGCGACCATCCGGAACACGATGAGTGACCTGGAGGAGAAGGGCTATCTCTATCATCCCCATGCGTCCGCTGGTCGTGTCCCGACGGATGTCGCGTACAGGCTGTATGTCGATTCTCTGATCCCGATCCGACCGCCGGCAGCAAATGAACGTCGCCGCCTTACGGCTCAGATCTCGACCGGTGGTTCCGCCGTCGAAGCGATTCTGCGTCGGGCTGCCCAGAGCCTTGGTGTGATCACCCAGGAGCTGGGCATTGCCCTCGGGCCGCGCCTCGACGACGCGATCCTCGAGCAGGTGGACCTGATCAAGCTTTCATCCGAGCGGCTGTTGCTCGCCCTCACACTTTCGGCTGGTGCGGTGCGCACCATCTTCGTCGATGTCCACGGTGAAATTGCGGACGCCGCGATCGCCGAAGTGACGCGAGTTCTCAATGAAAGGCTCGGCGGTCTGACACTGCGCCAGATCCGGTCATCGTTGGGCGACCGGCTGCGCGACGTCGGACCGACGCGCGGAGCATCGGATCTCCTCAACGTCTTCATCGAGGAAGGGGACCAACTTTTCGATAGCGCATTGGAGTCGAGCGACGACACCGTTTTGCTTGGCCAGGCATCTGTTCTCGCCGAGCAGCCGGAGTTCGCGAGCATTGACAACATGCGTAAACTTGTTGCTCTCACCGAGACACGCGAGAAACTAGGCGAGCTGCTGCGTCGTCGTAGCGGAACGGGAGCGGTGTCGATCACCATCGGCAACGAGCACAACGATCCGCGCCTGGCGAGTTTCTCGGTGGTGACTGCGTCCTATCACGCGGGGCCGCTGAGGGGTGTAATTGGTGTCATCGGACCGACGCGGATGCCGTACGACAAGGTGATCTCGCTCGTCACGCACGCGTCGGAGCTGGTGACTGATTTGTTGAAGGAGAATTCAAGGGTTCATGGCTGATTTTTATCAAACGCTTGGCGTTTCACGGAACGCCAGCGATGCAGAAATAAAGACTGCGTATCGCAAGCTGGCGATGACGTATCACCCCGATCGCAACAACGGGTCGAAGGAAGCCGAGGAGAAATTCAAGGCGATCACTGAGGCCTATGACGTGTTGCGTGAGCCGGATAAGCGCGCGGTTTATGATCGCTACGGCGAGGCCGGATTGCGGGGAGGCTCCGGCGGATTCCACCACGTCGATCTGTCCGAGGCGCTCAGCATCTTCATGCGCGACCTCGGTGGTTTGGGCGGATTCGGCGAGTTGTTTGCTTCCGCAGCTAGCCGCGGCGGTGGACCACGCACCGGATCCGACATCAAGATCGCGATGCCGATGACGCTGACCGAAGTCGCCAGCGGGGCCGAGAAAACCGTGCCGGTGAAATTGCTGGAGCCGTGCGATCGGTGCGAAGGACGCGGCGCCGAGCCGGGATCAGCGCCGACCAAATGCAACACGTGTCACGGCACCGGTGAAGTTCGCCGCGCGCAGCGAAGCTTCTTCGGTCAGGTGATAAGTGTTGCGCCTTGCCCGAACTGCGCTGGTGAAGGCTCAGTGATCGCGGCGCCGTGCAAGAAGTGTCGCGGCGAAGGACGCGTTCGCGGCGAGAAGCAGATCGTGGTGCGGATTCCCGCCGGCGTGGCGACGGGCCAGTACATGACGATGCGCGGTGTCGGCAACGTCGGTCCGCGTGGCGGCCCGCGCGGCGACATACTCATCGTCTTCGAGGTCGAGGAAGATCCGCGCTTCGAGCGCGACGGAGAGGATCTCTACACCGAGGTGCTCGTCACCTACCC
>QHUA01000117.1:40938-57370 GCA_003221805.1 Gemmatimonadota bacterium | reverse complement strand
CCTGCTCTGCGGTCCGTCGATAACTTCGACGGCTACTTCTTCACCGCGGTGGGCCGGCAGACAGTGGAGAAAGATCGCGTCCCTGTTGGCGCGCCTCATGAGAGCGCCATCGACCTTGTATCCCTTGAACGCCTTCTCGCGCTCGGTCTGCTCTTCTTCCTGACCCATCGATGCCCAGACATCGGTGTTGACGACGTCGGCTTTCTCGGCCGCTTCGGCGGGATCGCGCACCACGCGCACCTTGGCTTTCGATTGCGCGCGCTTGAGGATCGTCGCATCGGGATCGTAGCCCTCGGGACACGCCAGTGTCAGCTCGAAGCCGAGCACGTACGCGGCGTTGATCCACGAGTTCGCCATGTTGTTGCCATCGCCGATCCAGGCGATGCGCTTCCCCTTGTAGCTGCCGAGGAATTGCTTGACGGTGAGGAGGTCGGCGAGGACCTGGCACGGGTGCACTAGATCGGTGAGCCCGTTGATGATGGGCACGTCGGCGTACTTTGCCAGCTCCTCGACCTCGGAGTGTGCAAAGGTTCTGATCATGATGCCGTCGACGTAACGCGAGAGCACGCGGGCAGTGTCGGCAATCGGCTCGCCGCGACCGAGCTGCACGTCGCGCGGCGAAAGAAACAGCGCGTGTCCGCCCAGCTGCCACGCCCCGACCTCGAACGAGACGCGCGTCCGTGTGGACGACTTCATGAAGATCATCGCCAGCGATTTGCCGGCGAGCGGCTTTTTGGTGTACTTCCCCGCGCGCATCTTTTCGGCGAGCGAAAAAAGCTTGTCGATCTCTTTGGCGGAGAAATCGGGGATTTGCAGAAAATCTCGGTGAGCGCGCTCCTTGTGAGCGGACGCAGTTTTTCGGGGCATATGAGTTGCGCGGGCTTCGTAAGGGCGTCGGAAATATATCACGGCCCCGCCAATCACCCTGTCAGCGATGGCGCAATGACCTCACGCATGATTCGTCTGCTGTGCTCGAGTGCGGCAATGTTTTCGATTGCCGCATGTCATTCTGATTCAACCGGGCCTGGCGATGGCGGTCTACCTCCGGGACTGACCCTCAAGCTCGATCCTTTCATCTCCACCGGCCTCTCGGCGCCGGTGTTTCTCACCCAGCCCCTCAACGACGGCAGAATTTTCGTCGTCGAGCAGGGCGGACGTATCCAACTTATCAAGAACGGTGTGCTGCAAACGACGCCGTTCCTCGACATCACCAGCAGAGTTTTGAGCGGCGGTGAGAGGGGACTTCTGAGCGTAGCGTTTCATCCGCAGTACGCAACCAATCATTTCTTCTACGTCTACTTCACGACCCAGACGAACGGCGACATCAGGATCGAGCGTTTCACGACGACGTCGAACCCCGACGTTGCCGATCCGACGACGTCGAAGCTGATTCTGACGACGGCGCACTCCAGTCAGGCAAACCACAATGGAGGCCTGCTTACCTTCGGCCCCGACGGAATGTTGTACGCGGGGCTGGGTGACGGAGGAGGCAGCGGCGATCCATTCCTCAACGGACAGAATTTCAACGCTCTTCTTGGCTCGCTGCTGCGGCTCGATGTCGACCACGGAGATCCTTACGCTATTCCCGCCGACAATCCGTTCGTCAATCAGGCGAATCATCGCGGCGAGGTTTGGGCGAAGGGGTTGAGAAATCCCTGGCGCTACGCCTTCGACGCCACGACGAGTCTCCTTTACATCGCCGACGTCGGCCAAAACCTGCACGAGGAGGTCGACGTGGAGCCAGCCAACCTGGGCGGGTTGAATTACGGCTGGAACATCATGGAAGGAGCGACCTGCTACAACGCGACCAGCTGCAATCAGACTGGCCTCACGCTGCCGATCATCGACTACGCCCATACTGGCGGCGCCTGCTCGATCACCGGCGGGTACGTCTACCGCGGCAGCGCGATTCCCGGGATACGCGGCCACTATTTCTACTCCGATTATTGCGCCGGATTCCTCAAGAGCTTCAGATACTCGAGCGGCGCCGCCGTGGATGAGAAGGATTGGGGTCTGGCCGCTGGCTACGTGACTTCGTTCGGTCTGGATTTTGGCGGCGAGATGTACCTGATGTCGGGGAACACTATCCTCAAGGTCGCGCAAGGTAGTTAATTCTCCGGTAGGCTGGTGCGGGAAGGCATGTTGACGCGTAAAGCGATTTTCTATGCTGTAGCTGGTGCGCTGGCGTGGACTTCGAGTCTGCGCGGGCAGGAAGCGACGTCGGAGCTGCGCATCAAACTGAGCACGCCCGATGGATCGCCCGTCAACGGCGCGCTCGTCGCCCTGCTCAACGCGAAGGACAGCGTCGTCGCCGAAGGTCTTGCTTCGGAGAGTGGGATACGCCTGCTGCTGGCGCCCCGCGGCGCCTACCGAGTGCGCGTCAGGAGAATCGGATATCTACCCTTCGTCTCCAGCGAGCTCACTCTTCCCCGCGCCAACGAGCTGGTGCTCAGCGTCGAAAGCCCGCGCGTCGTGCTCCAGAGCATCGTCGTCAACTCCAAATCGCAGTGCTCGCGCAGCGATCCCAACGCCCAGGCGCTGTCGACCGTCTGGGATGAAATCGACAAGGCGCTCCGCTCGAGCCAGCTAACCATTCTCGACCTGCTCGGAATCGGACGCGCCCGGAAATACAGGCGAGACATCGACAATGCCGGCAGAGTCATCGGCGGTGACAGCAGCGAGTTCTCGATTACCGACCGTAGACCCTTCGGCGTGGAGGACCCGGCGCGGTTAGCCACGGATGGCTACGTCATCGGCGATATGGATCGGGGCTGGACGATTTTTGGCCCCGACGAAACAGTTCTCCAGTCCGACGAATTCGCTTCGACGCATTGCTTCAGACTGGTGCGCGAGCGTGAGCGGCCGGGCCTGATCGGCGTGGCATTCGAGCCGGTCCCGCTCCGGAAACTGCCGGACATTAGCGGTGTCATCTGGGTAGATCAGAAGACTTCCGAGCTTCGCGAAATCGCCTTCAATTTCGTCAACGCGGGGCCACTGAGTCGCTTTGACGCGGGCGGTTTCACCCGCTTCAGTCGCGTGGCGTCCGGAGCGTGGATCGTCGACGAATGGCAGCTCACTGCTCCGACGCTGGCGATCATGGCGGGGCGCTCCATCGCTTCGCAGCTGGTCGTCGTGGGGCGTCGTGATACTGGAGGAGGAGTCCTCCGGCCTCCGCAATAACCGCGTTGCTTCGACAACAACCAGAGGTAGAGACATGATCCGAAAACTCAAGACCGGTGAGTATCGCCTATACTCGCGTAAGAAAAATCCGAAGACTGGCCGTCGGAGAAACCTGGGGACTTTCAAGAGCCTGGCAGCCGCTAAAAAACACGAACGGGCGGTGCAGTTTTTCAAGCGCCACTAACAGGGCGCGATGCGCCGCTCTTTGCGCAAAACGGTGCGCGTAGGGCGGCACTGCGATAAGTTGTTGGCATGACTCGCCCCGAGCGTGTTAACACCGTAGGTCCCGCGAATGCCAGAGAGTCCACGGCTCGAGCCGAGTGACGTCGGCGAATCGCCGTTCACTCTCCAGACATCGCTCGCCGATCGCTACACGATAGAACGACTCCTCGGCTCGGGTGGCATGGCCACCGTTCATCTGGCCGAGGAGCGGAAGCACCGGCGCGAGGTTGCGATAAAGGTTCTGAGGCAGGAGTTCAGCGCCTCGGTCGGCAAGGAGAGATTCCTGCGCGAGATCGGCATCGCTGCGCGCCTGTCGCATCCGCACATCGTTCCGCTCATCGACTCCGGCGAATCCGGCGGCTCGCTGTACTATGTGTCGCCGTTCATTCCCGGCGGCTCGCTGCGCGACAAGCTGAATCGTGAGAAGCGGCTGGGTGTCGATGACGCGCTTCGCATCGCCCACGAAATTGGCGCCGGGCTCGACTACGCCCATCGCAATGGTTTCGTACACCGCGACGTCAAGCCCGAGAACATTCTCTTCGCCGACGACCATGCGATGCTGTCGGACTTCGGGATCGCGTACGTCCAGACCACCGAGGAAGGAGAGCCGCTGACCCTCGACGGTCTGGCGTTGGGAACGCCCGAGTACATGAGCCCCGAGCAGGCGGCCGGCGAGAAGAGCGTAGGAGTTGCGGGTGACGTCTACAGCCTGGCGTGCGTGATCTACGAGATGCTGGCCGGCGAGCCGCCGTTCAAGGGCGCGACACCGCGCGCGACGATGGCAAAGCAGGTAACTCAACGAGCTCGCCCTTTGCGCGCGCTGCGCCCCGACGCGCCCGCCGGCTTCGACCGGGTGATGGAGAAAGCGCTCACCAAGGATCCGACGCAGCGCTACCAGAGTGTCGTCGAGTTCTGCGACGCACTGACGCGCGCTCGCTCGGAGCCAAATCGGCCGTTCATGATGACGAGCCGGTCGATCGCGGTGCTGCCATTCGTGAACGCGAGCCCCGATCCGGACAACGAGTATCTCAGCGATGGCATCACCGACGAGTTGATCAACGCGCTGGCGAAGGTCGACGGGCTGCGTGTAGCGTCGCGGACTTCGGTGTTCGCTCTCAAGGGAAAGGCGCAGGACGTGCGCGCCATCGGCGCTCTGCTCGAGGCGTCGGAAGTGCTGGAAGGGACGGTTCGCCGGTCGGTCGACAACCTGCGCATCACCGTGCAGCTCACTTCGACCGACGACGGACGTCTGATGTGGTCCGAGCGGTACGACCGGCGACTCGATGACGTCTTTGCCATCCAGGATGAAATCGCGCGCACGATCGTGACTACGCTGCGGTCGACATCGTTTGCCGATCTGGCGCCGGCGGCAGCCAATCGACACACCGAGAACATTCAGGCCTACGGGTTGTACCTGCGCGGCCGCTACGCCTGGAACAAGCGCACGTCGGAAGGCGTGATCGAAGGAATCAAATTCTTCGAGGAAGCAATCGCACTCGACCCGAGGTACGCGCTGGCGTACACCGGGCTCGCCGATTCGTACTCGTTGCACATCGACTATCGGAACGTCCCCGTCCACGAGGGTCACGAGAAGGCAAAGTTCTACGCGCGGAAAGCAATCGAGCTGGACGAGTCGCTGGCGGAAGCCCACGCATCGCTCGCATGGAGCCTTTTCATCTACGACTGGCGCTGGGACGAAGCGGCGCGGGAATTCCGCCGCGCCATCGAGCTGGATCCGCGCTACGCGCCGGCGCACCAGTGGTACGCGTTGATTCTGGCATCGCAGGGGCATTTCGATGAAGCGCTGATCGAATCACACACTGCACAGGAAAACGATCCCGCATCGGTGTCGGTGCGGCGCAGTCTGGGCTACTGCTATCTCTACGCTCGCAAGTACGACCAGGCTCGCTATCACCTCGATCGCGCCGTCGCCATGAACCCGACGGCCGAGGAGAGCTATCGCATTGCCGGTCTGATCCTGACGCTGCAACGGGATTATCCGGCCGCTGAGCGCGTCTTGCGCGAGGGATTGGCGCTGGCGCCGGAATGTGCCAACACCACCAGGGCGACGCTCGCGTATTCCCTGGGTCTCGCCGGCGATAAGTCGTTCGCGAAGCAGGTCTATGAAGATCTGATGGAGCGAATCAAGACCGACTACGTATCGCCCGTCGACATGGTTCTCGTCACGCTCGGACTTGGCGACTATCAGAAAGCGCTCGACTGGGTCGATCGCGCCATCGACGAGCGTCGTGGGTGGCCGGCGTATCTTCGAGTGCATCCGGTCGTCGATCCGCTGCGCGACGACCCGCGCTTCCCCGAGCTGGTGAAGAAAATGATGTTCGATCGGCCAGCGGCGCCGCCCGTCGTGATACCAGCTTCGTCGCGGGCAGCCGGAGCTTGATCTACCGCGTCCTCGCGGATCTCGTACTTGTAATTCATCTCGCGTTCGTCCTCTTCGTTGTTCTGGGAGGACTTTTTGTATTGCGCTGGCCGCGTCTGGCGTGGCTTCACATTCCGGCGGCGGTGTGGGGTGTTCTCATCGAGTACACGGGGTGGATTTGCCCGCTCACGCCGCTCGAGAATTCACTTCGTGTGAAGGGAGGCGAGGCCGGGTACAGCGGCGGATTCATTCAGCACTACATTCAGCCGGTATTGTATCCGGCGGGACTCACGCGTTCGACCCAGCTCGTGTTGGGAAGCGCCGTGCTGGTTCTAAATTTTGCGGCATACGCGATCGTCTGGTCGAGGTCGAGGAACCACAGTCCGCAATGAACTTCGCGACTGATCATCGCCCGAGGGCAATCCTGACGATCTCTTCATAGCGCGCCGGACCGCCACCGAGTCGGCTGCGGTAGAGAATCACCGAATCGACCGTCATTCGTGTTCCAAACCGTAGCTTGCTGCCGAGCAGAGCTCTCACCGATGCGGGAGGATCGATGCGGCTCAGCGTCAGGTGGGGTTTCAATTCCCTGGTCTCCGCCGCGAATCCGGCAATGCGGGCCGCTGCTTCGGCGATCGCCCCAAGCTGCGCCATGCGCTCCGCTCCTTCGTCGACTCCCAACCAGAGTATGCGCGCGCGACCGGGACTCGGGAACGCGCCGAGCTCGTTGAATCGAACGTTGAATCGGGGACCACAGGTGGCCGCTGTGAGAGTCCGGATTACCTGATCGCGCTTGTCGGGCTCTGTCGATCCCAGGAAGCGCAGCGTGAAGTGCCAGTTCTCCGCCGGCACTACTTTCCCCGGCAATTTTTTCGGAAGCGATCGAGCGATCGCGCCCCGCGCTTCCTCGCTGAGCGGAACCCCGATGAAAAGACGCTCTCGCTTCTCGGCTACCCGCTTCTCGGCTGCGCGCTCCACGCTCCCCGCTGCTTATAGTATGTACCGCCTGAGATCCTCGTCGTCGGCGATCGTCTTGAGCTTGCTGCGCACTCGCGCCTGATCGACGCGGACGGTCTTGTCGCCGCTTTCGGGCAGACCGAAGAGCACGTCTTCCAGCAACGTCGTCATCACCGTGTGCAAACGGCGAGCGCCGATGTTCTCCATGCGGTCGTTGACGTGTGCGGCGATCTTCGCGATTTCGGCGATGCCGTCTTCGGTGAATTCGAGCTTGGCACCTTCCGCCTCGACGAGCGCCGAGTACTGCTTGGTGAGGGCGTTCTCGGGCTCGGTCATGATGCGGACGAAGTCAGCCTCGGTGAGAGAGTCCAGCTCGACTCGAATGGGAAAGCGACCCTGCAGCTCTGGAATCAGATCGCTCGGCTTGGCGACGTGGAAAGCGCCCGCGGCGACGAAGAGAACGTGATCGGTTTTAACCATTCCGTGCTTCGTCTGCACATTGGATCCCTCCACGATCGGCAGCAGATCGCGCTGCACGCCCTCGCGCGACACGTCCGGTCCGCCAGTGGCGGGACCACGTTGGCCCGCAATCTTATCGATCTCGTCGAGGAAGATGATGCCCATCGTCTGCACGCGCTCGAGCGCGTCGGCGGTAACGTCCTCCTTGTTGATCAACTTCTCCAGCTCCTCAATGAGGAGAATGCGGCGCGCCTCCGAGACCTTCACGCTGCGTTTCTTCTTGCGCTTGGGCAGCATGTCCTGGAGCATCTCGGAAAGATTGTCGATTCCCTCAGGTGCACCCTGCGGCACCATCATGTCGAACATCATTGGCGACTGCTGGGTGACCTCGATCTCGATCTCGCGTTCGTCGAGCTGGCCGTCGACGAGCAACGCTTTCAGTTTCTCGCGCGTCCGCTTGTAGCGCAACTCCGATGCATCGGTCTCGCTCGAGACGGAGCCGCCCGGCGAGACCACGAACAGGTGTGCGCCACCGCCGGCGGCGGCGGTAGTGTGCGTCGATTGCTTGATGTCGGGCGGCACCGGCAGGAGCAAGTCGAGCAGTCGCTCTTCCACTTTTTGCTTGGCGACCTCCTGCACCTCTGACTCGCGCTCCGAGCGCACCATGTTGATGGCGCTCTCGACGAGATCGCGCACCATCGATTCGACATCGCGGCCGACGTACCCGACTTCGGTGAATTTCGACGCTTCGACTTTTACGAACGGCGCGCCGGCGAGCCGGGCGAGTCTGCGCGCGATCTCGGTCTTTCCAACGCCGGTCGGGCCGACGAGGATGATGTTGTTGGGTGAAATCTCCTCGCGTATCTGATCGGGCGCGCGTTGACGGCGCCAGCGATTCCTGAGCGCGATGGCCACTGCTTTCTTGGCGTCCGCCTGGCCAACGATGTAGCGATCGAGCTCCTCGACGATCTGCTTTGGCGTTAACCCGGCCAGTCGTTCCAGCGCTTGCTGGGTGCGTGGCGACGCCATCAGGTCGGCTCCAGCACCGTGATGTTGGCGTTGGTGTAGACGCAGATCTCGGCAGCTATCTCGAGTGCCCGCTTCACAATCTCTTTCGCCGACAGATCGGTATTCCCGAGCAGAGCACGAGCAGCGGCGAGAGCGTACGAGCCGCCCGATCCGATGGCGAGGATTCCATCATCGGGCTCGATGATGTCGCCGGTTCCGGAGATGATGAAGCCGTGCTCTTTGTCGGTCACGGCAAGCAAAGCTTCGAGTCGGCGCAACACACGGTCGCTGCGCCAGTCCTTCGCCAGCTCGACCGCTGCGCGCTGCAGGTTCCCGGGGTAGCGCTCGAGCTTCTCCTCGAATTTCTCGAACAGGGTGAACGCATCAGCGGCGGCGCCGGCAAACCCGGCGAGCAGCTTGCCGCCGTGCAGCGTGCGCACCTTCTGGGCGTTCGATTTCATCACCGTCTGACCGACGGTGACCTGGCCGTCGCCGCCCAACGCAACCTGACCGTTCCTGCGTACAGCTAGTATGGTTGTCGAGCGTACGCGCTCGCGCTCGCGATTCATCGCTTCAAATTAACAGACTCCGCCGGGTTAGGCGCGCCTGGAGGCACTCAAAACCCGCGCCCCCTTTTTGCATTTCAAGAGGCCTATGAGGATAGAAACGTTCCCGCTCTTGCTCGGCGTGCTTGTAGCTCTGCTCGCACTGACAATCCTCCTTGACGCGTGGCAAGCAGGAGGGGTGGCGCCGCTTCGGGAGCGGCGCCGTCGCACCAGAGCCGTGCCGAACAAGGGAGGGCAGACGCTGGTAGCGTTCGGGACGATGTGCATGGCCGCCGCGCTGCTGGGCCGCGATACCTGGCGCTACGGCACCATCTCGGTTCTGGCGGGGAGTGCTCTACTTCTCATTGGCGCGATCATGAACCGGGCGTACTTGCGCGAAGTTCTGCTATTTCGCGGTGCCGCCCGTCGCGGCGAGGGCGAAAAGCATTCGCGATTGAATCAGACGCCGCCGAAGACTCGGATCAGGTAGCGATCGAGATCCTTTCGAAGCTGGGAAACCACGATCGTCCGACACTGTAATCCGCCGGAATAGCTGAGTAGCTCCGGGCTGACTAAGCTTGCAGCTCCCTGCTTTAGTTTTGTGGATGCCAGATCGCGCCAAGATCAACGGGCCGCCTTGTCTATACCCCGCCGTACCACTCGTAGCCCTGGTCTGACCAGTAGCCGCCGTTCATGTGCGGCATGAACACGATCTTCGTCAGATACTTCGTGTTCTTGTAGCCAAGCTTGACCGGCGAGTAGACGCGCGCCGGAGCTCCGTGTGCCGGCTGCAACGGTTTTCCGTCGAGACCGTAGGCGACGACGGTCTGCTTGTGCATCGCGCTCTCGATGTCCCAGCTCTCATGATAGTCGTCGTCGAACGATTGGAAGTCGACGAAGCGCGCCTGCGGATCGGCGCGCACGAACTTCGCGAGCTCGCTGAACGGAACGCCCGTCCACGTTTCGACAGCGGTCTGGGGAAGCCGCTGCAGATCCTCGAGAGTTAGTCGCACGGGATTACCAACGAGCCCACTGACCTCGAGCGACCATTTTCCGCGCGCGGTCTCGTCCCACACCGGTACGGTCGGAGCAATGAAGTAACTCGGTAGCTTGTTGCCCGCGTCGTATGCGCCCGCCCGAACAACGTCCATCGACGTGTGACGGAAAAGTTTTCGCTCCACGACTCTGTTTTTTCTCTCGGCGTATTTGAGCAGCTTGTCGGCAGCTTTGGGTCCCCGCGAATCACAGGCTGCGAGCAGCACCGCCGAGATGATTCCGCTTCCCCGAATCAGAAAGTCGCGGCGATCGATTCCGTTGATGATCAGGAATTTCCGCAGATCCCGGCTCATGTGCTCTCCGTGGGAGGCGGTGCTACCGGCACCGGTGCCGCCGGGCGTCGCGGGGGCAACAGATGATAGAACGGCCGAGCATTGCGCGCTTCCGGTGACAGCGCCGGATCATAATTGCCGGTGATCATCGACGTGATCGAGTACGGATCGACCGCGAAGACCATGAAGACGTGGATAACGCTGAGGATGACGATCACCAGCATGGCGATGAAATGCCAATAGCGCGCCCAGACGTATCCGCCGAATAATGCGGTGAGCCACGACAGCTGCACCGGTTTCCAGATCGCGATGCCGGTGAGAACGGCGAGCGCGCCGGCGATCGGCAACGCGAAGTACGCTCCCTTCTGCAAGGCGTTGTGCTTGCCCTGATGTGGATGGTCTTTGCGTCGGAACGTGTAGAACTTCACCATCTGCCAGCTGTCACGGATGTCGCCCTTTCGCGGGACGAGGTCGCGCCAGTCGCCGTGCAGATAGATGAAGGTGAGATAAATCAGACCGTTCACGACCAACACCCACATCATCGCGAAGTGCCAGTGCCTGGCGCCGCCGAGCCAGCCACCGAAGGTGAGCCACGCCGGAATCGGTTTGTGCTCGAACGGATAGCAGCAGAACATTTCCCCTTTCCGGGCGAACGCAGGATAAGCGTTGAAGATGCGGAGCCCGCTGCCGACCATGATGACAATGGCGACGAAGTTCACCCAGTGGGTGACGCGCACGATCCAGTGATGACGTTTTCTGCTCTTAACCTTTGCCGGAGGGTGCGGGCTTGTCATGCGTGTCCTTTAGATTGCGGGTGCGCGCTCTTCATTGCAACCAGGAGGAAGAATGCTCTTTGACCCCTGTGGTGCGTCGAAGGTCCGCTCATCAGCGCGCCTCGCAGGTTTCGCTACGTTCGCATGCGCGAACATCTGGATGCCAGCAGCCGCCGACGCGCAGAGACTCCCACCGTATTTAGCCGACCGAGGAACAGGGATCGCCACTTCGATGTTCGGCGAATACGTCCACAAGGGCGAGTTGCTCGTCTACCCATTCCACGAATTCACGGCTTTCAACCAGTTCGAGTACAAGCCTGCCGAGCTGGGATTTGGACTCGATCAGGATTTTCGCGGTAAGTTTCGCGAGCACGAAGCGAATTTCTTTCTTGCCCTCGGCGTCAGCGATCGCATTGCGCTCGAGTTGGAGAGCGCACTTTTCACGACGGCGCGACTGCGCAAAGATCCATCCGACCCCAGCGCCCTGCCGTCAGAACTGAAGGAATCAGGATTCGGCGACACCCAGGCCGAGATTCGCTATCGCTTCGCGCACGAGACTGTGAAGCGGCCGGAGCTTTTCAGCTACCTCGAGGTCGACTTCCCCTTCCAGCGCGGACGCCGAATCATCGGCACTCAGACGTGGGCATACAAGTTCGGAGCCGGAGCTATCAAGGGATTTTCGTTTGGCACACTCACCGCTCGCGTCGCCGGACAGTACGACGAGGCAGACAAGCAGGTCGTATTCGGAGAGTACGCGCTCGAGTACCTCAAGCGCTTCTCACCGAAGTTTCGCTTTTACACCGGGATGGAGGGCGATCAGGACGAGGTAGAGTGGATCGTCGAAGGGCAATACTGGCTCGCGCGCCGCGTCCACCTGAAGTTGAACAGCGCTTTCGGGGTAACGTCCAAGGCTCCCGATTTCGCCCCCGAGATCGGGATCATGTTCCGTTTCTGATCTGTGATGTCCCGCCTCATCCTTGCGCGCATGCTATCGAAGAAAAAAAAGAAGGTCCGTGTTTCACGCGGACCTTCAACGTTGCTATCTGCTCCTGTTAGCTAGTGAGATCAACCGCCCGGCAAAGGTAGCGGCCGGGCGATAGTCACCCGCACGGTGGCCGTTGACGTCCCGCCGTCCTTGTCGGTCACGCGAACAGTGATCGTATAGGTGCTTCCGATGGAGTAGCGATGTGTTTGAGTGATCAGAGCGCCCTGGGTAGTTGTCGCAGTTAAAGCCGTTTTCGTTCCGTCGCCCCAGGTAGTCTGGTAAGTCCAGGGTGAATCAGTCGTCCCTGGATCGCTAAAACGGAATTGAATAGTGTAATCCACGCCGACATTGCCATTCGTGGGGGCGCTGACGAGTGTGATCGTCGGAGCGACGTTCAACACTGTAACGGATCCAGTGTACTCGCTCATGCCCCCGTCTTTATCCCTTACTTTGGCGCGGACGGTACGCACCCCATTATCAACCGGGGAGCACGCGAAGGATGCCGACGAGCCGAATGGTTGGTAGCCCGAGCCGTCGCCGCAGTCAAACGCGTATTGCAGCGTCGGGAGATCGCCGAGCGCATCGCTCACCGAGGTAAGCGAAAGAATCATCGTTCCTTCGTTGATCGGACTCGCAGGAGCGAAAGTCGCAGTCGGCGCAACGTTGGCGATGGCCGCAGAAGTTGTCACGGGTGAGCTCGTCGCACCCCTCGCATCGGTAACCGTGAGTGTCACCACGTAGGGGGTGCTGGAGTTGTCGTTGTAGACGTGCTGCACGGTCGCAGTGCTCACGCTCTGCGAAGTGCCATCACCGAAATTCCAGTTGTAACTGATCAAGGCGTCGCCATCGGCGTCCGAGGAGCCCGCAGCGTTGAAGGTGACCGCGGATCCCTCATATCCCGTTTGAGCGCTGCCAGCGTTCGCGACCGGCCGCGTGTCGATCACAAGGCCCTGTGTAACCTGATTCGCGGGCAGATAAGTGCCGTTACCCGCCTGATTCGCCGCGATCGTGCAGCCGCCCGCGGCAGTGAAGCTCACCATCGCCCCACTGATCCCGCACGTGCCAGGCGTCAACGAGCTGAAGATCACCGGATTCCCCGATGCGCCCCCCGTCGCAGTCACGGTATACGCGCCGCCAACGACCGGCGGATTGGGTGGGGCCGATGTGAATGTTATCGCTTGCGGTATCGGATTGATTACCGTGAAGCTCTGCATCTTGCGCGGTGCCGCCAGATAGCCGCTGCCTCCAGCCTGATCTGCCGCAATGATGCAGGTTCCCGCGCTGTTGAAAGCCGCAGTGGAACCGCTGAGAGTGCAGACACTGATACTGAGTGAGGTGAAGGTTACCGGGTTGCCGGAAAGACCTCCGGTCGCACTGACGGCGTAGGTCGCGCCGACTACAGCCGGAGCAGGAGCCGCTGATGTGAACGTGATTGCCTGAACATCGTAGATATCGAAGGCCTGCGTCGCCTCCGCAGCGGGTAGGTAGAACGTGTTACCCGTTTGATCTGCCGCTACCCGACAAGTCCCTCTCGCATTGAGGCTCACGGTATTTCCGAGCACGAAGCACACGCTCGGTGTCAGTGAACTGAAGAGAACCGGATTCCCTGATGCGCCACCTGATGCGCTCACGCTATACGAAGCGCCAACTACGGCCGGGTCGGGAGGCGCAGACGTAAAGTTGATCGTCTGCGGTATCGGCCGAATGACTGTGAAGCTCTGCGTGTTGCGCGGGGCTGCCAGGTATCCGCCACCCGCGGCTTGATCCGCAGCTATGATGCAGGTTCCAGCGTCATTCAACGCCACGCTACTGCCGCTCAGCGTGCAGACGCTCGTGCTCAACGAGCTGAACGTCAGCGGATTTCCGGAGAGCCCTCCTGCTGCACTGACCGAATACGTATTGCCGACAACGCCCGGATCCGGCGGAGCGGAGGTGAATGTGATCGCTTGGACGTCGTAAACGTCGAAGGCCTGCGTCTTTTGATCCGCGACGAGGTATTGGGAGTTGCCCGCCTGGTCAGCGGCGACCTGACAGGTCCCCCTGGCGACGAGGCTTACGGTATTGCCAAGGACGAAGCACACGCTTGGCGTGAGAGAGCTGAAAAGCACCGAATTACCCGACCCCCCGCCTGACGCACTCACGACATACGATGCGCCAACCACCGCCGGACTCGGAGGCGCGGAGGTAAAGTTGATTACCTCTGGTCCGCAGCAATGACGCAGGTTCCTGCACCTGTCAGCGTCGCGATAACACCGCTCACGCTGCATGCACTGCCGCTGAGCGAGCTAAATCTCACCGGATTTCCGGAGAGGCCACCGGTCGCGCCGACCGAATAAGTCTGGCCTACAACAGCGGGCGCAGGCGGCGAGGATGTGAAGTTGATCGCCTGAACATCATAGATATCGAAGACCTGAGTCGCTTGAACAGCAGGCAGGTAGAACGTGTTGCCCGTTTGATCAGCAGCTATGCGACAAGTCCCTCTCGTATTGAGGCTCACCGTACTTCCCACCACAAAGCACACGTTGGGTGTAAGTGAGCTGAAGAGGACCGGATTCCCTGATCCGCCGCCTGACGCGCTCACGCTGTATGAAGTGCCGACGAGCGCCGGGACAGTTGGGGTCGAGGTGAAGTTGATTGCTTGCGGCTGCGGAGCGACGACGCTGAAGCTCTGGGTTACCTGAGAAGCAGCGAGATAACCACGAGCTGCCGCCTGGTCGGCAGCGACGATGCAAGTTCCCGCGTGGGTCAATGTCGCAGTACTGCCGCTTACGGTGCAGACGCCAGTGCTCAGCGAGGTGAACGTCACCGGATTTCCCGAGCCACCGCCGGTGGCACCGACAACGTAGCTCCCGTTAGTCACGCCCGGGTTTGGCGGCGTAGAAGTGAACCCGATTATCTGGGGTGTTGGATCTACGACCGCAAAGCTCTGGGTCTTGCGGGGCGCTGCCACGTAACCGCCGCCTCCAGCCTGGTCCGCAGCAATGACGCACGTGCCTGCGCTTCGCAAAGTTGCGATACTGCCGCTGATGGTGCACACGGACGCGCTGAGTGAGCTGAATGTTACCGGACTTCCGGACAAGCCTCCAATCGCGGTGACGGTGTAAGTCTCACCGACAAAACCCGGAGCAGGAGCGGTGGATGTGAAGGTGATCGCCTGAACGTCATAGATGTCGAAGACCTGAGTCGCTTGAACAGCAGGCAGGTAGAACGTGTTGCCCGTTTGATCAGCAGCTATGCGACAAGTCCCTCTCGTATTGAGACTCACCGTATTCCCCAGCACGAAGCACACGCTCGGCGTGAGCGAGCTGAAGAGAACCGGATTGCCCGAGCCGCCGCCGTTCGCGGTCGCCACATAGTTGCCGCCTATGATGGCCGGACTCGGCGGTGTCGATGTGAAGGTGACTGCTTGCGGTATCGGATCGACTACCGTGAAGCTTTGCGTCCTTTGCGGAGCTGCCAGATAGCCGCTTCCTTGCGCCTGGTCCGCAGCGATAATGCACGTTCCCGCGGCCCTGAGCGTCGCAGTACTGCCGCTAAGGGTGCAGACGCTCGTGCTCAGAGAACTGAACGTCACCGGATTTCCGGAGAGACCACCCGTCGCTGTAACGGAATAGGTCGTTCCGGTGACGCCCGGTGCGGGAGGCAGAGATGTGAACGTAATCGCCTGCACGTCATTGATATCGAACGTCTGCGTCGCCTCAGGCGCGCGCAGGAAGTAGGTGTTACCGGTTTGGTCTGCTGCCACATGGCAAGTTCCTATTCGGATCAGGTTCACCGTACTTCCCGCGACGAAGCACACGCTCGGTGTGAGCGAGCTAAAGACAACCGGATTGCCCGAACCACCACCAGATGCCGTCACCGTATACGTCCCACCAACGAGCGCTGGATCCGGGGGTCTCGAAGTGAAGTTGATGGCCTGCGGCTGCGGATCGACGACGGTGAAGCTCTGACTCACGCGAGAAGCGGCGAGATAACCGTTGCCGGCCGCCTGGTCCGCTGCGACAATGCAGGTTCCCGCGCCAATCAAATTCGCGGTGCTTCCCGCTACGGTGCAGATGGTCGCGCTCAGCGAGCTGAATGTGACGGGATTGCCGGAACCGCCGCCGTTCGCACTCAGCGCGTAAGTGGTGCCAACAACTCCCGGAGCAGGCGCAGCAGACGTGAAGTGAATCTCCTGGCTGGTGACGACAGCGAATGTCTGCGTAACCTGTGATGCTGCGAGGTAATTAATGCCGGCCGCCTGGTCTGCGGCGATGGTGCAGTTACCAACTGCGACCAGAGTCACAGTGGTTCCGATCAAGCTGCAGATGCTTCCCGTGGTTGGGATGCTAAAAGTGACCGCGTTCCCTGAGCCACCACCGGCTGCGCTGACAGTATATGTGCCCCCGACAAGTGCGGGACTGGGTGGTACGGAGGTGAACGAGATCGTTTGTTGTTGATCGGGTATTAGGTCTAGCCCGGCTGGCACCGTGCTTTGCCCCCAGTCGTTGAGACCCCAGCAGACCACCGTGCCATCGGTTTTGAGCGCGCAAGTGTGGTGTGCGCCTGCAGCCACCTGCGAGACCGATGTCAGATCGCTCGGAACAGTCGATTGC
>QHUA01000117.1:39438-40920 GCA_003221805.1 Gemmatimonadota bacterium | reverse complement strand
GCCGGCGCTGATCTGCGAGACAGACGTGAGGTTCGTCGGGACCGTCGCTTGACCGACATCGTTGAAGCCCCAACACTGCACAGTGGCGTTCGTCTTGAGCACGCAGCTGTAACGGTCGCCGAGAGTTACCTGGGTTACGGGTCCCAGGTCGGCCGGGACGGTTGATTGTCCGTAGACGTTGTAGCCCCAACACACCACGGTGGCGTCTGTTCTGAGGGCGCACGTGTGAAATGTACCCGTCGCGATATGAGAGACTGAGTTAAGCCCGGCAGGTACTAAAGCCTGGGGTCCCAATCCCCAACAGGCAACGGTGCCATCGGTTCTTAGAGCGCAAGTGCTGTAATAGGAGGCACTCACTTGCGTGACCGCCCCGAGGTCACTCGGAACGGTCGATTGGCCGAACTGGTTGGCACCCCAGCACGCGACAACGTTGTTGGTCGTTAGCGCACAGGTGTAGATGTTTCCAGCGCTCAGCCCCGACGCGGGACCGAGATTCGTCGGCACGGACGTTTGTCCGTTGTCATTGTTTCCCCAACAACGCACCGACGCATTATTAGCTAGCACGCAGGTGTGAATACCTCCTAGGCTGACCTGCGGCGAAATTCCCGCAACCGCTGCTGCCATCGCTGGCGCGCGCGGGCGGATGGTTCCGCTAGATGGAGCGGTAACGTCGTCTCGGCACGAGAACGCGGCAACCAGCGGCGCGAGCCGCCACGCAAGGGATCGGAACTTCACGAGCCACCCTCCATCAGAGCTTTTGACCAGTTGCCGAAGCGCATCGATTCAGTCGGTGCGGGCGACTCGGTTGTTGGGCCGTTGGCACAATTGCTCTGCCACAGCGGTGGTCCCGGGTTGCAGCATGAAGGCCGGCTGTTCGGCTGGCCCTGACCGGAGACGATTGCCGATCCGCGCGGGCCTAAGCGTTTGTTGCAGCGAGGGTTACGGAACCGAGCTCATCAGTTGGCCAAAGGGCGAGCAGGCGGCGGAACAGGTAAACTGTTGGAAGGGTGCGACACGACCTGTCACTTGTTTGCGTAGATGAGCTTCGTCGCTCCAGGCATGACTCTTATGCTCGCGGGTGGGCCTTTTCGTAGACCTGCTTGAGTCGCTCGATGCTGGTGTGTGTGTAGATCTGGGTCGTCGAGATCGACGCATGACCGAGCAGCTCCTGCACTGCGCGCAAATCGGCGCCGGCGTCAAGTAGATGCGTGGCGAAAGTATGCCGGAGTGAGTGGGTGGAGAGTCCTGAGCTCTCGTCGATCTTGTCCAGGAAACCTTTCACTGCATTCTGGATCGCGCGCACCGAGATGCGCTTGCCGCGGCTGCTGAGGAAAAACGCGGTGCGATCGCCGGTCTGGCCGATGGCCCGCAACAATTCGTCTCGTTTCGACTCGTAGTTTCTGAGCGCCAGCTGCGCGTGATCGCCGACTGGAATGATGCGTTCCTTCCTTCCCTTGCCGCGCACTTTCACCTGCTGCGACA
>QHUA01000117.1:36217-39415 GCA_003221805.1 Gemmatimonadota bacterium | reverse complement strand
CAGAATCGCGCAGTTTCTCACATCCGCGAATCTCCCCTCTTGCGCCTTGAGCTCGGCGGACTGGAAAAGCAGTTCGATCTGCGCGCGATCGAGATAGCCCGGGAGATATTTCTCCTGCTTCGGAGTGTTGACGCTCCGCGCCGGATTCGCCTCGACGAGCTCGTTGCGGTGGAGATACTTGTAGAAGCTCCTCACTGCGGATAGGCTGCGCGCGATCGATTTCTTGTTCAGTTTCCGGCGCGTGAGGTGGGCAAGGAACCCCCTGATCGCCAGCCGGTCGATCCCCTGCCATGTCCACTCGCGCGCGCCGTAGTACGAACCGAGGAAAGAAACGAACTCATCGAGATCGCGCTTGTAGGCGATCACCGTATTGGGTGAGACGTCACGTTCCTTGGCCAGGTGGGTGAGAAAATCTTCGACCGCCGACGGCGCGGAGTCGGCTTCAGTGGGACTGTCGGCCAGCGGGCGCCTGGTCACGCCGGGGCCGCGGGGGCGCCGTGAATGCTGTTCGTCTCGATCCACGCCTGCATGTCGCGCAGCGCTCTCTGGGCGAACAGCTCTCTCTTCTGTTTCTTGTCACGCACGCGTTCCGACAGCTCGTCGACGAGCCCGAAGTTCGCGTTCATCGGCTGAAAGTGTTTTGGATCCGCTTCATTGATGTACCGATACAGCGCGCCGAGCATCGTGGTCGGCGGCGGAATCAACGGCGCCTCACCGGATAGGATCCGCGAAAGGTTGATGCCCGCCAGCAACCCCGTGGCACAACTTTCGGTGTAGCCTTCGACACCGGTGATCTGGCCGGCGAAGAGAATGGTCGGATCATCGCGCGTCGACAGATGGGCACTGAGCGCTGCCGGAGAGTTCAGGTACGAGTTGCGGTGGATGGAGCCGTAGCGCAGGAACTCCGCTTGCTCCAGTCCCGGAATCATTCTCAACACCCGCTGCTGCTCCGGGATACGGAGACGCGTCTGGAATCCAACGAGATTCCACATTTGGGCGGCGCGATCTTCTTGTCGTAGCTGCACCACCGCGTAAGACTCGCGTCCAGTCCGAGGATCGCGGAGTCCGACCGGTTTCAGCGGTCCAAAGCGCAGAGTATCGCGGCCTCTCTTCGCCATCACTTCGACGGGCATGCAGCCTTCGAAGTACGGCACCTCGTCGAACTCGTGTCCGTGGTATTGATCGGCGGAAATCAGCGCGTCGAGAAAAGCGTCGTACTGATCGCGCGACATCGGACAATTGAGGTATGCTCCCTCCTCGTCGGCGCCTTCCATCGTTTCTTTACCGTAGCGCGAGCCACGATAGACCACCGAGTCATCGATCGAATCGCGTGCCACGATCGGCGCGATCGCGTCGTAAAACGCCAGCGCGCCGCTGCCGAGCCTGGCCCTGATCGCGCCCGCAAGCCTGTCCGAGGTCAGCGGACCGGTTGCGATGATGCACGGTCCGTCGAAGCTCGTCACTTCGTCACGGACGACATCGATGCGCGGCTCGGCGTTGATTTGATCGGTGACGCTACTCGAGAACACGTCGCGATCGACCGCCAGCGCACTGCCTGCCGCCACGCGCGCGCCATCGGCCGCCTCCAGAATTATCGAGCCCAGCAGACGCATCTCCGCCTTCAGCAATCCGTGTGCGTTGGTGAGCTCGGTGCTCTTGAACGTATTCGAGCACACCAGCTCTGCGAGTCTGTCGGTCTTGTGCGCCGGCGTCGTCGTCACCGGCCGCATCTCATGGAGCGTTACTTCGCAGCCCCGCGTCGCGAGCTGCCAGGCGGCCTCAGATCCAGCGAGGCCGCCACCGACGACTGTGACGCGCTGCGTCACACCGCTACGGCTTCTGGTTCAGGTGACGGCGCGACGTCCCATTCGTTCGCGCACTTGATGCAACGGCGGTAATCGCCGCGCGTCTTGGTGAACTTGGCCTCGGCGCCGACGTAGCCGCACTCCGGACACGTCTCCGCCACTGGCTTGTCCCAGACGACAAAGTCGCACTTGGGATAATTGGAGCAGCCGTAGAACGCCTTGCCCCGCTTCTTCGAGCGACGCACGGCGATGTCCCCACCATCCTTCGGACATTTCACTCCGGTCGGCATCGAGCGAGTGCCGCGGCACTTCGGGAATCGGCTGCAACCGAGAAACTCACCGGAGCGTCCGTGGCGGATCACCATCGGGGCGCCACACTCGTGGCAGATCTCGTCGGTCGGTTGTGCCGGCTTGCGATCACCACGAAGGGGACGGGTGTACTTGCAATCCTTCGGATGGTTCTCGCAGGCGAGGAACGGCCCGAAAAAGCCGCCGCGCGGGACAAGCTTGCCGCCGCAATCCGGACATCTCTCCGTCTCGATTGCGGAGAGATCGTGCGCTTCGCCAATCAGCGCCTCGATGTCGGCATTCTTGACCGATTCGGCGAACGGCCCGTAGAAATCTCCAAGCATCTTCCGCCAGTTCACATCGCCGTCCTCGATCTTGTCGAGATCGGTTTCCATGTGGGACGTGAATCTGACGTTGAAGACATCGGGGAAACTCTTCACCATCACCTTCTCCACCTGCTCGCCGAGCTGGGTGGGGAAGAAGCGGCGCTGCTCGAGCTGCGCATAGCGACGATCGACGAGAGTCGAAACGATCGACGCGTAAGTGGACGGCCGGCCGATGCCGAGTCGCTCCAGCTCTTTGACGAGACTCGCCTCCGAATACCGCGGCGGCGGCTCGGTGAAGTGCTGGGAGGGTGTGATCGCCCTGACAGGAATGTCCTCGCCCTTTTTCACTGCAGGAAGTCCCTGCTCTTCCTCGAGCGGTTTCCCTTCCTCGGCTTCGCGCGATTCCTTGTACAGCCGCTGATAGCCGTCAAATTTCACGACGCTGCCCGTCGCTCTGAACAGGAAGCGATCGAAATCAAAGTCGATGGTCGTGGTGTCGAAGATCGCCGGCGCCATCTGCGAAGCCATGAAGCGCTGCCAGATCAGCTCGTAAAGCTTGTACTGATCTTCCTTCAGGTATTTGCGAATGTGCTCTGGCCGACGCGTCGGATCCGTCGGACGAATCGACTCGTGCGCATCCTGAGCGTTCTTCGATTTTGCGTCGGCGTAAAGTCGCGGTCCATCGGGCAAGTACTGCTGCCCGTACATCATTTTGATGTAGTCGCGGGCCTGCATCGCTGCTGAGGCGGCAACGCGGGTCGAGTCCGTGCGCATGTAGG
>QHUA01000117.1:20826-36208 GCA_003221805.1 Gemmatimonadota bacterium | reverse complement strand
GTGCCAGGCGCATCGTCCGCTTGGAGCCGAAGCCGAGTTTCTTGGCGGCATCCTGCTGCAGCGTGCTGGTCGTGAACGGCGCGGCGGGATTCTTTCTCCGCTCACGACGCTTGACCTCGGTGACCTGGAAAGTCTTGCGCGGCTTTAGCGCGGCCAGGATCGCGTTCGCTTCCTTTTCGTTGCTGATGACCGGCTTCTTTCCGTCGAGCAGATGAAGCTTGGCGGTGAACTGCTGCCCGTCTTCCTCGAGCAGCGCTTCAATGGTCCAGTACTCGACCGGCTTGAACGCGCGAATCTCGCGCTCCCGTTCTACCAGCAGTCGCAATGCAACAGTCTGGACGCGTCCGGCGGAAATTCCCTTCTTGACCGTTTTCCAGAGAACTGGGCTGGCTTTGTAGCCGACCAGTCGGTCCAGAACGCGACGCGCCTGCTGGGCGTCGACTTTTCTTTCGTCGATTTCGCCGGCGTTCTGGATCGCCAACTGTACCGCATCACGCGTGATCTCGTGGAACAGCACGCGTCTGACCGGCGCCCCGTTCTTCGATTTGATCTGCTGCGCGACGTGCCAGGCGATCGCTTCGCCCTCACGATCGGGGTCGGTCGCCAGAAAGATTTCGCGTGAATCGCGGGCCGCGGATTTCAGTTCGGCGACCGTCTTCTCTTTGCCGGGAATCGTCACGTACTGTGGCTGGAAGCCGTTCTCGATGTCGATGCCCATTTTCTTTTCGGGCAAGTCGCGCACGTGACCGATCGTCGCCCGCACGCGATACAAGCGGCCGAGGTATTTCCCGATCGTCTTCGCCTTGGCAGGCGACTCGACGATTACGAGTGAGGTCGAGCCGGGCTCGTGCTGATGATTGCCATCGAGCTGGTCGACGCCCTTCTTCCTGGCCTTGGCCCCCCGCACGCTCGCCTTGCCTTGGGAAACGGCTTTTGCCGCGGCAGTTTTTCTTTTAGTTGTCTTGGCTTTCGCCATTCTAATGCACCGTCGTGTTGTCGCCGCTACCGGACGAATCTTCCAGGCCAGTTCCTTCGAGCAGTCCGCGCAAATCGTCGAGCGCGATGCGCCCATCGAATTGCATCAGCGCTCTTTCGATGATGTGCTCCAGCTCGACGCTGTTTATGGCGCCCGAGCCATTGAGGGACAGCAGGTGCCCCCACGCCTCAGGGGCGAAGCGCCCCCGCTCGTGCGGACCCATCACGCGAAAGGTTGGTGGCTGCGAAGGAAGTCTATCGTTCATCGTGCGTGCTTTGGTTTATTTCGTTGTCGAGCCGAGCTCGACGACCTTTGCTATAAGTTGTTGTCGCGCAAGGCGTTCCGTGTCTAGCACCGTGTCGGCTGTCTCGTACAGGGCTCGCCTCTTCTGGTAAAGCTCCCGGAGCGCTATCACCGGGTCCCGCCCCGCCAGCAGCGGGCGGGTCTCCACCCGCCGCAATCTACGCGCGACTGCCTCGGGTGACGCTCTAAGGTATATGATACGTCCAGCTGAACGCAAAAGTTCGACGGATTTCGGCTGAGTTATCCAGCCCCCACCTGGCGAAAGCACCATTCCGCCCGTCTCGCTCAATTCCTCACTGAGGGCGAATTCCATGGATCGAAAGTGGTCTTCCCCCCTCAAACGAAAGATCTCGCGCACTTCCATTCCCGCCCGCCGCTCGATCTCCTGATCGAAGTCGAGGAACTGCCTGCCCAGGCGCCGCGCTGCAGCTTTGCCGATCGTCGTCTTACCGACGCCTGGCAATCCGACAAGGATCAGATGCGGCGGTGACGTTCTACCGCCCCTTTCTATCGCTTAACGCGGACAGGTAGCCCTGATAGTTGCGGCGTGTCTCCGCCAGCGAGTCACCGCCGAACTTCTCGAGGAATGCCTGCGCGACCACGAACGCTGTCATCGCCTCGGCGATTACTCCCATCGCTGGAACGGCCGTGACATCACTTCGTTCCGCGACCGCCTGCGCCGGCTCGCGCGTCTTCATCTCGATCGTTCCGAGCGGTCGCATCAGGGTGCTGATCGGCTTCATCGCCGCGCGCACGACGATCTGCTCGCCGTTGCTGATACCGCCTTCCATCCCTCCGGCGCGATTGCTACGCCGGCGAATCCGACCCGCTCGCACATTGCGCTCGTCGGCATCGATCTCGTCGTGGACATCCGATCCCTTGCGCCGCGCCGCTTCCACTCCCAGGCCGATCTCCACCGCTTTGACCGCTGGGATCGACATCAGGGCTGCGGCGAGTCTTCCATCGAGTTTTCTGTCCCACGAAACGTGGGAGCCGAGGCCCACTGGGACGCCGTCGCAAATCACTTCCGCAATTCCGCCGAGAGTGTTGCCTTCCGCCTTCGCGGCGTCGATGCGCGCGATCATCTCTTCTTCCGCGTCGCGGTCTAGCGTTCGGAGCTCCGATTCATCGGCCACTTTATTGATATCCGCTGGCATCTTTTGGGGCCGCTTGGCATCCACGCCTCCCAGGTGCACGACGTGACTGCCAAGGGTGATGTCGAATTCGCGGAGAAAGCGCCTGCAAATGGCCCCTGCGGCCACGCGTGCGGTGGTCTCGCGGGCCGATGCCCGCTCCAGGACATCGCGGGCATCGCTGCGGTCGTACTTAAGCATCCCAGACAGATCGACATGGCCAGGCCGTGGCCGCGTCACCTGACGCTTCCTGTCCGGATCCCCTTCCCTTGGCGCAGGATCCATGATCTCCTGCCAATTCTTCCAATCGCGATTGTGAATTATCATGGCGATCGGCGAGCCGAGCGTCTCGCCCCCACGCACGCCGGAGAGGAGCTCGACGTGGTCGGACTCGATCTTCATCCGTCTGCCGCGGCCGTAGCCCTGCTGGCGGCGCGCCAGATCGACATCGATGTCGGCTGCGACGAGGGGAAGTCCCGCCACCATTCCCTCCAGAATCGACACCAGCGCGATCCCGTGCGATTCGCCCGCCGTCGTAAATCGGAGCATAAGTCACCCAAAGTGAGCGACGCGCTGCGTGATGACAACCCCTTGCCGGATTTCTCGAGCGCTGGATGCAAAAAAGCCCGACCGCACGGTCGGGCTTTTTTGATTCAGATTCGTTCCCTTACGGACAGGTTGTCGTGAACGTATTCGGCAGCTGCGCGATGACTACCCCTCGCGCGGTCGCTCCAACCAGCACCAGCTGGCCATTAGGTCTAAGCGCGGCGGTGATCGGACCGATGATCGGGTCCTTGATCGGAATCGTGCCGACTCTCAGGTAGCAGTTCGTGTCGTATATCTCGATCAGGGGCTCGGACGATGCGGCGAATGCAAGCCGCGTGTTGAGCGGGAACGAGAAGGTGCCCGTATTCTGAGGGTGAAAATCCAGACCAGCATTGGTGTTGGTCGTGTTGAAGATACCCATCAGCCGCAGAGCAGGGTTCAGGACGTAGGTCGAGTCGGCGCGAATTGCCGCAAGTCCGCCGTCGAAGTTGATGGCCACGCCGAACATTCTCGCCGACGTGTTGGCGATGAAGTCCGAAACGTCCGTTGGCGGCGACACGCCTCTGTCGATCCACCAGACAACGGGATCGTATCCTCTGTCGACGTCGTACATCATGGCGCGGCTGTTGACGACGCTCCCACCTTCACCGAACACAGAGCGGCGGAAGTTGCCGGAGCTGCGCACGAAAGTGGTATCGCGGAACGCCAGCCGGTCGATTGACACCACTGTGGAACCAAGCACCGGGTTAGAGGCCGGCACCAATGTCGCCTGCCCGACTCCATCGGCATCGAATCTTTCGATCTCGAGCGTGTCACCGCGCGCGCCCGCTTGCCCAATTGCCTGTTCGAAGAAGAAGTGCGATGTCGTCGAATCGGACTTACCGGCGGCAGTCACACCCTTGGTCAGGTTCTCCCAACGCAGCGTGCCGTTGAGATTCCCGAACGGCGGCGACTGGCCCGGAGTCGGAGTGGTTGAGTACGTCAGAACGACGTCCTGGCAGATTCCACCCACCTCGTGACACGTCGCACCGATGAACTGTGGACGATCGCTGAAGTCGTAAACGGTGCGCACGCGTATCGGCAGACCGCTCGTAGCAGAAGTAGTCGTCGTAATCGTGGCCACGACGATATTCGGCAACATGTACCTGAAGACCTCGAGGCCGCTGCCGCTCGCACCGGCGTCCAGATCGACATAACTGATCTGAGTGCCGCCGGAGTTGGCAACCAGTAGCGTATCGCCTTTGGTCCCGGTACGGTCTCTCGGCCACGCCGCCAGTCCCCACGGACGCGAGCCGACAATGACCGGCGCCTTGAACGACGAGTCGGCGAGGTTGAAGACTTCGACCTCGTTCCTCGTGATGTTCGTCATGTACAGGCGATCCTTGCCCGGGTGATAGAGCGCATCAGCAACCTGACCGCCCAGCGGCAAGGTGCGCGTCACACCTGCGACCACAGTCACCGTATCGATGCGATCTGCGCCGCTCGCCAGCTTGGCGTAGGCTCTTACGCCGTTTGAATTCCGCGCGAACACCTGGATGTAGGCGGTCGTCGGGAAGGTCGTGTACGGCAGCCTCATCGAGAAGGTGTGCGAGTCGAAGGTCAGCTGCCCGCTCGAGACGAAGGTCGCGGAGTCGTCAATTGGACCTCCAGGCGTGCCTCTCACCTCATAGCCGAGCTGACTGATTCCGCTCGGGTCGTCAGCCTCAACGTGAACGGTGTCGCTCACCTCGACGCGTCTGGCATGACCGCACGCGTTGTTGTACGCCGAGTTGCCAACGCAATACAGGTTGACGACTGGCACCGAGTTGATTTGCGCCGCGGTCTGCACGTTGATGGTGATGGAAGGACCCGTAGCGCGCTGGCCGAGTGAGTCACGCAGGAATGGCGTGATCGTCAGCGTTCCCGGCGTTGCATTGGCGGGAATTGCAATCGTGTCCTGCATTGTCGTCGAATCGAGCATCGGGCTCGCAAAGAGCACCGAGTCGTTGCGAATCACTGGACCGGTCGAATTCAAACCTAGCGACATGACCTTCGTCGCCGCCTTACCCATCACTGTGACGAGAATCGACTTGCCGACGACCGCGGAGCTACCTGAGAACGGGCTGAGGACCTGGACCTGCGGCGGAGGAAGATTGCCGGTCGCCATTCTCAGCGTATCGATGCCCGAGCTGTTGCCGGCGCCGTCGAGAGCCTCGGCGGTGATCGTCACCGGCGTGCCGGGCGGTACCGTGCGGTTCGCGAACAGCGTAAACGGGAGCTGAATATCCGTGACGGCGCTGGTGAAGACTGTGTCGAACACGAATCCAACGGCGCCAATTGCCTGCACGTGAATGGTCTTGAGACCAAGGTTGTCCTTCGCCTCGGTGGAGAACGCAATCACGGTGTCGGGGCGTCCCGCGATCGGAGTCAGTGAAATCGTGGGCGGAATGCGGTCTCTCTGTGGGTCGATCGACGTCGTGTCGTTGCACGCCGCGACTCCGAGAGACACCGACGCTGCAACCGCGGCTACTGCGAGGCCGCGGCGCAGAACGCCGAAAGGAACTTTATGCATACGAGTCACCTTTAACGGGTGGCTGGTGGGATCGGATTGGACGAAGCGCCAGGAATCGGAGCGCCGTCGTCGATGATGTGTGGCGTGACGAGGATGAGGAGGTCACGCTTTTCGTCGTCGGTGCGTGTCTCGCCGAAGAGTCTGCCGATCAGCGGTAGGTCGACGAGGAGCGGAATTCCCGACTTGGACTGCGTGGTCTGAGTGACGGTCAGGCCGCCGATGACTGCGGTTTCGCCGTCGCCGACGAGGAGCTGGGTGTCGCCTGCCTGCTTGCCGAAGATGAATCCGACGTCGGACGACGCGAGCTGCGCATCAGAGTTCTCGGCGTGGAGCAGCAGCAGGATCTGGCGATTGTTGGTGATGTGCGGCGTGACGGTCAGGATGATACCGACCTGCTTCATCTGCACCGTGGCACGTGGCACCTGGTTCACGCCCGTCGCCCCGCCCAGGTTGGCGGTGTTCGCGTCCAGCACTCTGATCGGAATTTCTTGACCGACCTGAATCGAAGCCTGTCTGTTGTCGAGGGTAACGATGCTCGGCTCGGCCTGGAGATCGGCGAGACGAACTTCCTGAAGCGCGTCGAGGAAGCTGGTGAGCTGGAACTTGCCGAGCGCGGTCGAGAACACGACGCTGAGCGCCGGATTGATGACTCGAGCGTTGGCGTTCGCGATCGCCGAAAGCGCGTTGCCGCCGAGCAGAATTCTGTCGCCCTGGAACGGCGTGCCGCCGCCGAGCGCATCAGGAACTCCGTCGCCGTTGGTATCGATCGGCTTGAGCGTGGAAGGATCGGGACGCTTAACCAGCTGGCTGAAGAACTGATCGGTGCCCGTACCGAGATCGTACGAGAGCCCGATGTCTTCGATATTCGTTCTGTTGACGAAGATGATCTTCGCCTTGATGCCGACCTGCGGAGTGCGAACGTCGAGGTTGCGCACGTACTGCAGAACGTCTGCGAGGCGCGAAGCCGTCTCCGTGATGATGAGCGTGTTGGTGGTGCTGTCAGCGGCGACGAGCCCGCGAGCGACGCACATGGGACGCTGGTTCGCCTGCGAAACGTTGCCGCTCGTAGGAATCTGCGGGCAGTCCTTCTGGAGCAGCTGCTGGACAGTAGGAACGAGCGCGGTAGCGCGAGCATAGTTGATCGAGATGAGCTGCGTCTGCAGCGGCTCCGACGCCTGGCGATTCAGAATGTTGGCGTAGCTGTCGACCGTGATAATGCCGGAGATAGGATCCTCGGATGCAGCGAGACCCTGACCCTGCAGGATCGCGCGCAGCGCAACGTCCCACGGCTGGTTCTTGACTTCGGCGGTTATTGTGCCGGCGACATCCTTACCGACGACGATCGTGCGACCAGAGAACGCCGCGAATGACGCGATTACGTCGCGAATGTCGGTGTCCTGGAAGGTGACCGTGAGCGGCGGCTGCTGCGACTGCTGAACCTGCGAGAAGAGTCCAACCGGCTTGTCATAAGTAGTGGTCGTTCTCGTCGGCATCGGCTCGGAAGCCGGCGGCGCCGGGTCATCCGGAATGTCGATCTCCGGCGTCGACGTTTCGACCTGCGCGACCGCCTTGGCCGCTGTCATGGCGACCGTCTTCGGAGCAAGCGGCTTCACTGCCGGATGCGTCGCTGCCACCGAGGGCTTGGCGAGACCGGCGGTCGTCGAGACCGGACGAACCGGCGTCGGTGTCGGAGCCGCAGCGTATGTCCTGCGCGAGGAGGATGAGGACCACGCGGTGTAATCGGCGGTCTTGCCGCCGGTCACGGAGACGCGGACCTCGCCATCATTGCGCTTCACTTGGTAAGGGTGCTTCCCGTCCATCTCGATGACGACACGGACGATGTTCGGGCGATACTGAGCGTAGCGAACGTTGGTTATGCCGCCACGCGAGACCTTGTCGTAGGTCCGGTATCGCATATCCAGCGTGGCTCCTTTCAGATCGACAACTACCCGAGCGGGCGCGTCGAGCGTGAAGTCCTGCACTTCGACGGCAGCGTTGACCCCGATCACTACCTCGGCTTTCCCCGCGGAGGGGACTACGCTGAGTGAGTGAACGGTTGCGGCCGACGGGGGCAGAAACAGGAGCGCCGCGGCTGGCAGCGCTTTCAACAAGCTCATTGACGAAGCCTCATTTTAGTCGAATCGGGCGGCGCGATCGGCAGAAGCTCCTGACGACTGTAACCGAACTCTTCGATCGTGAAAATCACAGCTTTCGGCTGGATGGCCGCGACGCGCATTCTGCCTATCGTCTGGCCAACTCTGACCTTGTACTGATCTTTAGACGTGACATCGCGCAAAACCGCAACAGAGTTTTGACCCCGCGGATCGTAGGCGACACCCACCAGTTTCAGGTCGGTCAGGAGAGGCTTCAGGTCTGACGTGGTGAGCAGGGAAACGAACGGATCGCGTCGCCCATCGCCGTCGTACTGAAACACCTCGCGGTTGATCAGCACCCTGCTCGCGGTATCGGGCGCGGGCGACGGCAACGGCAGCGCGCCCTTGCGGGGATCCGCAGCCGGTTTTGTTGCCGAAGTTGGTGCGACAGCTCGCGATGTGTTTGGATTCGCCGGCGTGGTCGAAACCGGGCGCGACGTAGACTGCGCAGTCGGATTATTCGCCGCCGCGGTTCTGCGCGGCGCCGGCGGTGCCACTCTCTCAGGCTGCGCGTCGCCAAATCCGATTGCCGCGGCAACCTTGCGGACGGCGCGCGTCACCGGGTTGTTCGACAGCGTCGGCGACGCAACACGTCGAGCGCTCGCATTCGCCGATGTGTTCGGATTCGGCTTCGTCGTCGCCTGCGCGCCCGCTTGCGCCGGTGCTACGCCGGCGAGAGCGGTCGAAAGGGCCAGAGCGAAAGTTAGGAATCTGTTCATTATCTGCCCGCGTTGGGCGGGGTATATGGCGTTGTGCGTGCGACATACGTCTGCACCTGGAATTCGGTGTCGACGAGCGATTCGCCCTTCTTCACCCGCGCCTTCGTCTTGTCGGCGATCGGATGCAGCTTGATCGCCATCGTGACTGGGGCGATGATGCGGTTCAGCGAGCCGACGTTGCTGAGGAACTGGCCAACCGGGTGATAGCCGCCTATGACACCGAGCTTGTATCGGTAGGTGTCGAACTGCTCACCGGGAAGAACCGGCATCGGCTCCACACTGGCCAGATCGAGCCCGACGCGGCGGGCCGCGGTCGAGATGTCCTCGAGAAGAGCGGGAACCTCGTTGCTCCTCGGCACGAGCTGCCGCATCACCTTCAGGCTCTGATCGTACTCAACGGACTGCGCTTTGAGTTTCTGGAGACTGCCCTGCGCAATGTCCGCCTTCGCCTGCTGGTTTCTATTGTCCAGCGAGTCGACGTGAGCCTGAATCGTCGCCAGCTCCTCCGACTTCGGCTTGTACAGGAAGTACCAATAGGCGCCGAGCAGCACCACCGCCGCGGCACCAATGCCGACGAGCATCTGCTCGCGCTTCGTCATGTTCGCGCCGATTGCCATTAACGCACCGCCGAGACTACGAGTGGAACAGTCTTGATTGCAAACGGAGGCGGAGGTTGTGACTCCGCCACCAGTGTGAACTCCGTGACTTCCTTGCCTTCGGCCTGCACCAGGTCCGAGCGCGTGAGCTGCACGTTCTGGATGAATGGCGAAGCTTCGAGTGATTTCATGAAGCGCGTGAGCGCCTGAATGTCGACGGTGTGCCCGACGATCTTGAACGTGATCGTCTTTGCATCAGCGAAGAGCGAATCAGCCCTCGCCTTCCTGGCGCGATCACGGTCCAGCGCTCTTTGACGCGGGGACTTGGAAGCGTTGGCGGCGCTGTCCGCAGTAGCCGCAGCACCCGTTGCACCCGTTGCACCCGCTGCACCCGCCTTCTTCACGACGGTGTCGGCAACTGCAACGCTCTTCGGCGCGCTGGTCTGCGTGATCTCGGTCAGCCAGGTGTACTGGGGTAGCGCGCTGCTGATCTCGAACATCAGATGGGACCAGAGGTAGCGCGAGTCGTCGATCGACTTGATGATCGCGATCTGCTGGTACAGCGAGTCACGCGTCGCCTCGGCGCGCGCCTTGGCGTTGAGGACTGCGCTGTACTGCGCCGAGTCCTTCTCCGCCTTGGTCTCGCGTGAGTCGAGGAGCGCAGCTCTTGCAGTCTGACTGATGAAAAGCAGCACGATGAGAGCGCCGGAAGCTCCGGCCGCCGCCACCGCGCCGAGCATGTACTTGTCGGTGATTTTTTGGGTGAGCCCCGCGAACCACCGACCGGGATGGAACTCGAGCTTGAAGCCCGTGCCGGTCACGGCCTTGGCGCGCTTCTTCTTCTTGGCGTCCCCGGGGAGAAGATTGATCTCGATCATGGTTTAGCTCGGGGGTCAGTTCTTACGCAGGGCAAGACCAATGGAGAGCATCAGAAGCGGTGCGACTTCGTCGGTCACCAGCGACTCCAGCGCTCCTTCGCGCACGGACATCGTGGCGAGTGGATTCGCGAGCTCCACGGGCTTTTTAAGTCGTTGCCCAAGCGATTCAGTAAGGCCTGGCGTGCGTGAGCCGCCGCCACAGGTGTAGACCGCCTTCATCTGGCCGTCGCCTTTGAGCGACGTCGAAAGGAAGGCAATAGCGCGCTCGAGGCCGGTAGCAATTTCCTCGGTGCGGGCCGCGATCACCGAATCGAGCTGCGGCGACCGGTCATATCCTCTTATGAGTGCCTCAGCGTCGGCCGCGGAGAGTCCGTGCTCGCGCTGAAGATCTTCACGAAGACGACGCGTTCCCACCGGCAGATCGCGGGTGAGAATCGGAACACCGTCGTCCAGAATGTTGATGTTGGTTACTTCGTGGCCGATGTTGACCAGGCCTACTGCGCCGCTCATCGCCGAGGGGTAATTCACCTCGAAGGCGTTGTGAAGCGCGAAGGCATCGACATCCATCGACATGGGGGTGATGCCTGCCTCGGACAGGATGCGGAGCTTGGCCTCGACCAGGTCGCGCTTGGCGGCGACAAGGAGAACGCTCATCTCATCTCTGCTGGCGCTTCCGTTCTCCTCGAGAATCTGAAAATCGAGCTCCACCGAGTCGACGTCGGGCACGTGCTGCTCGGCTTCCCAACGCATTAGCTCGCGAGCCTGCTGCTCCTTCACTCGCTCGGTCTTGATGCGCTTGATGATGACGTCGCGTCCACCGACGGCGGCAACTACCGCCTTGGTGTTGGCGTCGACTGCTTCAATGGTTGTGCGAATGACGTCCGAGACCACATGCGGATCCATCACTTCACCCTCCACGATGGCGTCATCGGGAAGTGGAGTGATCGCAACCTTGACCAGTTCTGGTGTAGACTTCGAGTGATCGACGACGGCAACCTTCACGAGGCCAGATCCGATGTCGAGCCCTACGGTAGTCTTCTTCCGGCCAAATAACCCCATCGCGGCCCTTTGTGAATGAAAAGAATCGGGTTTTACTCGGGCCGCGCCGCAATTACTACGGTCTAGAGGCGTGACAACCTAAGAACCCTGTTTGCTTGCATTTACATGGAGACCAACCCAGTGGCACTGCTGCCTCCTTTGGTCCGTCACCAGTCGTTCGAACTAAGACACGATTCAATTGGCGGGAAAGTAACGATGGGCTACCATGGGCTCAGAAAAGCTCCGACCACCATCGTTCAGGAACTCGGTCGATTGTTATCGAATGATCGGGCGCGAAATGCGCTCTCACGATCACACCAATGCGTCTCGTCGCAGACCATTGAGACGAGACCGACCTGACTTCGGCAACGATCGCGTAAAGCATCGAGTCGAGCCGCGTGACATGAACACCCACGGGCACTCCGAATCCATCGACCGTCGACGACCGGACTTCTCCGAGGTTTATCGAGTCGCCGATTGACGTCGCCCAATCCCGCATGGTCAGCTCGATTGCTGACTCTGCGGCCGAGAGCGCGGCCACCTTTGCAGCGGAGGCGCTGCTGATTCTGGTATCCTCTGTCGCCGCGAAGAACACGCTGGCGATGAGCGCCGCGATGAGCAGCAACGCCAGCAGGGCGGCGACCAGGGCAAGGCCCTTTCTTTGGATCACGGCGCGCGGTTTCTGATTGCCACAGACACGGTGGCCGAATCGCCTGGCGCAATCGCGGTCTGTTCGATGAGGATTCGGTGTCTGCTCTCGGCACGAGCGGTGACATCTACGCGCGCCAATTCCAGTGGCGACGGAGCGGTGATCAGACGCTCCCCGTGCGCATCAAAGTACTCGAAGAGGAGGCCGGTGGCTTCCCGATTGGTGCTATACCCACGATAGGGCCCGCTCAATGGTTGTATGGATCCACAGACAGTCGGGCCGAGGGCGTTGCAACGCCGATATCCGAGGTACCATTCGTCGTCGGCCGCGCGGTACAGACTGTACCTGCCACGCCTGATGAATCGAACCGGCGCACCGGTGCGAACGTCGCTGCTCAAAGTAGTCGCGAGCGTCAGCTGGAACGCGGGACAGGCCGCCGGCGTGGCCCGCGCCGAAAAACCCGTGATGCGATGACGCTCCCAGTTCGCGCCGCTGGTGGCTGAGTCGCGGTAAAACAGCGCCAGGTCGCCGGAGTCTGGCTCGGTGAGCAGCGAAGTCAGGGTGTTGCCCGACGCAGAACTCCGTGGCAGTCCAAACTCGGTATCGCTGGTGCGGTTGCAGACTACGGAGCTCCCAATCGCCGAGAACATTTCGATCGCTGAATCCGCGAGGAGGCGCACAGTGTCAGCCACGGTGATGCCACGAATGTCGGCGGCCAGAACCTCCAACGCGTCGCGAACTCCTTCGCGCGCGTACAGCAGCTCGCTCGCGCTGCGGTAAAAGCGCTGCTGCCGGAGCAAGAGCGACGCGATTGTGGCGCCGACCACCCCGAGCAGCGCAAGCACCACGACGAGCTCCAGCAGAGAGAATCCCCGACGCGATCGCCGCATCAGTGACAGCTCCTGAGCACGCGATAGGAATCCGTGCGCCGTCCGTTGGAGGCGAAGTAGGTGACGGTCTGGGTGATACTGACGCGATTCGAATCCGGACGCGAGACCAACCAGTCCGATTCAATCTGTGGCAAACTCTGATGGCCGCTCGCTGCGCTACGACACCCCGCAACAAGGATCTCGATTTCCCTCGCCGCAATCCGCGCCGCTCGCTCGCGCAAGGCATCGGCATTCAACGCCTGGCCAATCACGGCGCTGCCGCCGGCAAGCGCCAGGCCGCCGATGGCGAAGAGAAGGAGCGCGACAATAAGCTCCAGCAGGGTGTATCCGTCTCGCCAAGTCGGTGTCTTCGCACGCATTGCCGCATGATCGGACAAGCTCTCCGCGAGCGCATCATTGGCCTGAGGCGCCCGTCATCAAATCGATGCAAAAAAAGGGGAGTGGCTTTCGCCACTCCCCCGTTTGCATCACGGTCTTCCAATTAGGCGCAGGTAATCACGCCGTTGGTCATGTCGCAGGTCTTCGCAGACTGCGAGTGCGTAGCGGTCGCGCTCCACGAAGGCGGCGGGCCGGCAACGTTGGTGACGACAACCGTAACGTTCTGCGACGGGCTAAAGCCCTGAAGAGGCGATGCAGTCGTCGCGGTGCCACCGAAATACGCGCCGCCGTTATCAGCAGCATACTGCTCTTCATACGTCGCCATGTTGCGAAGGTCAGACTTCATCGCGGCAACGTACGCCTTGTCCTTCGTATTTGCGAACTTCGGAATCGCAATCGCGGCAAGAATGCCGATGATGACCACGACGATCAGAAGCTCAATGAGGGTAAAACCCTTCTTACTGCGCATTTAAGGACTCCTGGAGCCAATAAAATGGTTGGGTAAGCGGCGTTGGTTTGCGCTCGGTTTGCTGCTGCCTCATGACGAGGCACACCCTGTCAGAGGCAGTACCCGAGCCAGGACTTGGCTAAAACCTAAGCCCTTGTAGTTTCAGGAGTTACAGTCGGTGGTCGGTCGGTACCGACCCAATTCCCCGCCGTATTTTGCGAATAGTGCCGCGAGTTGCAGCGATCAGGTAGGAAGCCCGTACCGGGAAAGCTTTCGGTAAAGAGTCGAGGGATCTATACCGAGCACTTCGGCCGTGCGTGGCTTGTTCCCGCCTTCGTTCTCCAGGACCCACATGATGTACGCGCGCTCGATAGTGTCGAGGGTCGGATTCGTTTGCACGGCGTCGCTCACCAGCGGGTCCGACTTCGGTTCCACGATCCGCTCCGGCAGCGCCGACAACGGAATCATGTCGCCCTTCGCCAGAATCACGGCGCGCTCCAGCGCGTTCTCGAGCTCGCGCACGTTGCCAGGCCAGGTATACAGCTGCATCGCTTCCAGCGCGTCGGGCGCCAGCCCGCGCGGCGCTTCCCCACGGTTCTCCGACGCCCTGCGGAGAAAGGCCTCCGAAAGCAACGGAATGTCACCGGGACGATTCCTCAACGGTGGCAGCACGATCGAGATCACATTCAGTCGATAGAAGAGATCGCTGCGAAAATTCCCGCGCTTGATCTCGTCCTCGAGATCGCGGTTCGTCGCCGCAATCACCCTCGCATTCACCGCCTTCGCTTCGGTGGCTCCCACTGGAATGACTTCGCGCTGCTGCAGCACGCGCAGCAGCTTGACCTGTGTTGCCGGGGTCGTCTCGCCGATCTCATCGAGGAAGAACGTTCCCTCGCCAGCCGCCGAAAAGAGTCCCTCTTTGTCGCGCGAGGCTCCGGTAAAGGATCCTTTGACGTGACCAAACAGCTCGCTTTCCAACAGACTCTCTGGCAGTGCGCCGCAGTTGATCGAGAGGAACGGCTTGCTGGCGCGCTGGGAGAGGTCATGAATGTAGCGGGCGACGACCTCCTTACCGGTGCCCGACTCTCCCTGCAGCAACACCGTTGAATCAGTCCCGGCCACCGATTCGGCGACGTGCAGAGCGTCCAGCCATGTCTTGCTCGACCCCACCGGTCTGCCTGAACGATCCCGCTTCCTCACTTCGGCTTTGAGCGATTTGTTCTCGCGCCGAAGGTTCCGATGCTCCGCGGCGCGACGGACGATCGTCACCAGCTCTTCGTTCTTGAACGGCTTCTGGATGTAGTAGAACGCGCCGTTGTTTACCGCACCGATTGCCGACTGCAGGCTCGCCTGAGCCGTCATCAGGATCACCACGGCCTCAGGGTCGTGCGCCCGAACAGATTGCAGAATATCGAGCCCGGTTACGTCGGGCATTCGCACATCGGTGATGATCAGCTCCGGCTTGAGCGCGGCAATCTGCTCGAGTCCCTTCTTGCCGCCCAGCGCCGTGTACGGAATGAAACCCTCGTTCTTGAGAAGAATGCGAATCGCGTCGAGGATGCCCATCTCGTCATCGATGACGAGAACCGTTGGTGAAGACGTCGCCGCCGTGGTCATGCCGCTCCCACCGTCCTCGTGGCCCGCGGCGATTTGCGGAGGCCTTCATGCCCGAGCTTGGGAAGAATGACCGTGAATCTCGTCCCGGATCCTTTGCCGTTCCCGTCGACGAGAATGAAACCGTGGTGTGCCTCGACCGCGCGGTGCACGATGGAGAGACCCAGTCCGCTACCGCCGATCTTCGTTGTCACGAACGGCTCGAACAGTCTTTCCCGTATCGACTCCGCTATTCCTCGGCCCTGATCTGTGATTTGCAACATCATTGCACCGCGCGTGAAACGCTCGGCTTGCGCCGGCAGCTGATGATGCCAGAGCTCCGCCGCCTCGAGTCGCACTTCGCCACCGGGAGGAGATGCCTGCACTGCGTTGAGAAGGAGGTTGAAGATCGCGCGATGTAGCAGATCGTCATCGCCAACGACGACCAGTGGGGTCGAAGGAAACAGCTCGCGGATCGTCACATTTTCCGGCTTGTCCGGGTGATTCGATACCAGCGTTGCCGCATGATGC
>QHUA01000117.1:0-20658 GCA_003221805.1 Gemmatimonadota bacterium | reverse complement strand
CTGAGCTCGGCGACCGCCTCGAGACGCTCCGCTCTCGTGTGCAACCTTTCGATGTCCGCTTCGCGCAGCCGGAATGCGGCGAGCTCGGCGGCCATCTCTTCCCGACCCGCATGTGCCGCGCGAAGACGCGCGCCGATGTAGCCGCACCCCAGGGCAACCACGCCGAAAATGCCCAGCTGCACCAATATCGGGCCGTCGAAGGCGGTGACACGGTCCATGATTGTCACCGCGAAGTAGAGCGCGTCACCAAGCAATGCGATCAGCAGCACACCGGCTGGTGGCAGCAGTAGCGCGCTGATGGCAATGACGAGGATATAGAGCGGGGCCAGCTGCGATGGCGCGCCGGTCTGGGTGACGTGCACGACAGTCGTGACCAGCAGCAGATCGAAGATCGTTTGCAGGTAAAAGAAGCTGTTGCCGGTAAGTCCCTGACGCCGCGCACTATACAGCATCGACCCGCTGGTGAAGAACAGCGTCGATATGAAGGCGAGTGTAGCCAGCAGTGTCGCGGTGGTGTCGGCTCGCCGCCAGACCGCAATCGCGGCTATGAATATGCCGGTGGCCAGCGAGAGGCGTCCGAGGTAGAGGACTCGGAGAACCCTCTCCCTTCCCCCACCGGCTGGCGCGGAGAGCGCTAGCATGGGCTGAGGGATCGCTGGAGTGATCGGGACAGCCGGAAGCAAGTAATCCAAATTGAATGGGTTAAAGACTTACGTCAATTAGACGCTCCGCCAGGCATCTAAGTCTCTACTACTATATAGATTACAGGCTTATGGTCCTTGGATTTGTTCTACCGGAGGCGCCCGACCCTCCGTCCCTCACCATGGCGACCAGCAGTTTGATTGCGGTACTGGGCCTGGTCGCGATCAACGGGTTCTTCGTAGCCGCCGAGTTTGCGCTGGTTGCGGCAAGACGCAGCAAGCTCGACGAGATGATCGCGAGGGGCGACAGAGGCGCGAAGATAGTCCAGACCGCGCTTCAACATCTCGATCGTTACATCGCCGGAACCCAGCTCGGGATCACCATCGCATCATTGGCGCTGGGCTGGATTGGCGAACCCGTCCTGGCTGGCATCTTCGACCAGTTCTTTCGGACGCTAGGGCTCAATCCTTCGCCTACGGCTACGCACGTGGCAGCGGTGCCGGTCGCGTTCTTCCTCCTCACGTTTTTTCATATCGTGCTCGGCGAGCTGGCGCCAAAGTCGATCGCGCTTGCCAACCCCGAAAAAACTGCCCGCGCCATCGTAACGCCGTTGATGCTCTTTTCCCGATTCATGTCGCCGTTCATCTGGCTCTTCAACGGCGCCGCCAATTCGATCCTGCGGCTGCTAGGAATCGAGCCCACCAGAGACCACTCGGGACACAGTCCAGAAGAGATTCGGTTCCTGGTGATGCAGGCGCACGCCCACGGGATGCTCAATGAGACGGATCGAGCGATGCTCGCCGGCGTCCTCGACTTCCACGACAAGAAGGCGCGCGATGTCATGCGCCCGCGAACCGACGTGATCGCACTCGACATCGAAGCCACGGAGCAGGAAGTCTGGGAAGTCCTCCGTCGGGAGCGCTATTCGCGTTATCCTGTCTATCGCGAATCGCTCGACGACGTCGTTGGAGTTTTTCTGGCCAAGGATCTGTGGCTGCATTCCGGTGACGCGCCGTTCAATCTCGCCGACTTCGTGCGTGAGCCGATGTACGTTCCGGACAGCCGGCCCGCCGAGCGGGTCTTGGACGATCTTCGTCGCACGCGCGCCCACATGGCGGTCGTGCTCGATGAATACGGCGGCACCGCCGGCATCGTCACGATGGAGGATCTGGTGGAAGAAGTCGTGGGCGACATCGCCGACGAATACGACTTCGCGTCGCGCGAGTCGATCGTCACCGATGGCGTGTTGGAGCTGGCCGGATCGATGTCGCTGATCGACGTCCGCTCGGATTACCGGATTCCGATTCCGGAGGGGGACTGGACTACCCTGGGCGGATACGCGTTCGCCAAGCTCGGGCGCCTGCCGCGTATGGGCGACCGAATTCCAATTCCGGGGGGAGAGATGGAAGTCGTGGCGATGGATGGTCGTCGCATCGCCGCGTTGCGAATTCACCGGGCTGGAATCAGGCAGCCACCGCCGGTCCCCCAGCCCGCCTAAAGCTTTCGACGAAAAACTCCGCAGGCGTTGATCGCGGTCGAGTCGCGCGAGCGCGCATAGCGGGCCGTCGCGCACGGAAGCAGCGAGCTCTTCGCCACCCAGTTGGCGCGACGCCGACGTCCGATATCTGAAACGAAGCGATCCACGATCGGCGTGCGCGAGGGATCGAAGACGGACAGCGCTGCCGCCGCCTTGACCGCTAGCTCACTCTCTCTGGCGCGCATGTAGAGCAGCGGGAGGTGCGCGGCAACCGCGATGTCCGTTGGGGGAACGGGTCTGTCGATCGTCTCACTCCGGTCCCAGACCGCTTCGGTGTATTTCGCTTCGAGATAGTCGGAGTACAGGCCCGCCGCGGTGGCGCTGCGGCCTGAGAACTCGAGTCGTTTGCCCATCGCCAGGTACGTCTCCGGCGCGCCGACATAGCCAAGTCGCAGAGAAGTCTGGAGCATGCGCAAGGCGGAATCTCCCTTCCCCGCACCGATGAACGCTTGCGCCAGTCGATAGCGCGGCTCGCCGAGCTGTGGATCGCTCTTCACTGCATCGTTGAGCACGACGAGTGCGCGCTCGTAGTCGTGGCCTGCCATGTAGATGGCGGCGAGTCCCAGGCGCGGCTCGATGCGGTGCGGACTGAGGTCGATCGCCTTGTGAAAGGCGTCGATCGCCTGCTGTCGATAAATGTTGGAACCGTAGAACTGTTCTGCCTCATCGAGCAGTCCGGCTTCGTGGGTGTAGAGTCTATCGTTCAGGGTGTCGCGGTGGATCTCGCGCGCGAAGCTGGCGAATGATTCGGTGAACGCGCGGTCGAGAACCCGTCGCTCACCGGGATTACCGCGGATGGCGGCGATTCGCGGTCGCAGCGAGGCGATGTATTGCGCCATTATCAACGGCGTGTGCGCCGTCTGGTGAGCGGTGGAATGGGCTAGAAGATCCAGATCATTTGCCGCGTTTCCGATCGGATCGCCGGACGAATCGATGCGGGCCAGGGCGCGATTCGCGACGAGCGGCGCATAACCCTCGAAGTACAGCGCCGCAATCAGCACCGTTACGGCTGCAACCGCCAACGCCGGGCGTGCCGAGGCTGGCTGCGGGTCGAGGCTGGTGGCTTCGAGAACGACTGGGCCAATTGTAGCTCGCGATGCGATGAGAGCGGCAATCATTATCCAGAGCATCGTCGAGTTCAGATCGACGAACCAGAACGCGAGATAAATCGCGTAGGCGATCTGCAGTCCCCAGAGAACCGAGGCGGCCGGAGCTGAAAGGCGCCCGGCACGATAACCGCGCACGAGGGTCATTCCGATCGCGACCCAGATGCCGAGAAACGCCACCATCCCGACGATGCCGTTGGTGGCGAGCACCTCCAGGAACTGATTGTGCGTGCGGTCGTAGACGTCGGTATCGAGCAGGTAGATGTTCGGATCGAAGTGACGGCTCCAGACGATGTTGTGATTCTCCGGGCCGTATCCCAAGAGCGGTCGATCCTTGAACCCCGCCATCGCCGCCCGCCACTGCATGGTGCGTGATTCGTCGGATCCGGCTGGATTCGTGAGTGCGAGCCGCTGGATAACTGTCGGAACGTGCCGCGTGATCCCACCGTCGGGAAAAGCTCTGATCGCCGCGGACGCTCCACCGACCAGAATCGCGGCTGCCGCAGCCAGGGATGGCGCAAGCCATTTCTTCCGCGACTTCGTGGTGACGGTGGCGTAAATTACTCCGCCGACAACTGCCCCCAGAACGAGCCCAATCACTGTGCTCCTGTTCTCGGCGTAAACCAACGCCAGGAAATTCACGCCGGCAGTTAGCATGTAAAGCAAACGGTAGCGAACGCTCACGCACGCGAGGTACGCAGCGAGCGCCAGATTCATCAACAGGTAGGCGGCTAGAAGTCCGGAGTTCCCGACAGTCGACGAGCTCCCAGCAACGAGCCCGTCAGAAGGGGCGGAGCCTGCCAACTCTCCGTGCTGAGAGATGACGCTGACGCCAACGAACAGGCTCACTGCCAGCGCCGAGTTGAGAATCCACGGCCAATCCTGGTCGCGTAGCGTGCGGAGAAGAAGAAAGAAGAGCACGAGATTCAGCCACGCCCAGACCCCGCCCATCCGCTCGAAGTCGCCGAAGAAGCTGTGCATGCGCGCGGGCGAGAACAGCGCCGAGATCGTTGCCGCAGCGAGAAACGCGACCAGCGCCCAGAAGATCGGCTCGCCGCGAAGATCGAGTCGCTTGCGTCCGAAGCACAACGCGAGAACGAGGGCGGCGGTGCCAGTCTCGACGAGGGCTCGGAAATACAAATTGCGCGGCACCACATAGGGAAAGAAGAAACCGCTCCCGACCAGCACTGGCACCAGCAACGTCGCGACAAGCAGCACCATGATCGCCGTTCGCCACGATGACTGAGCGATGAGGTTTCTGATGAGGCGCACGTCAGTCCTTCATCGGTTGCGTCAGTCGCAACAGCGCTTCGGGTGTTATCTCGTGGCCGCCGTCAAACGTGATCACGCGGAATCGAACCTCGAGATCCTTGAGGCGAGCCTCCTGGGCGGCGACGACCTCAGGCCGTGCAAAGTCGTCGCTTCTTCCCACCACGATCGTGAGCGGCGATTGCTCCGCCAGTCGGCTGGCAGCCGTGGAATCGAGCTCCGGCGGCAACACGCCGGCCCAAAGGACGACGTGATCCGGCTCGACTCTTCCGCGTACGACCCAGCGCGCCGCGGTGGCGACGCCCTGCGAGAAGCCGAGTACCCAGAGGTCGACTTTCGATCTATCCACCACGGAAAAGACTTCATCGTGCAGGAGATCCAGATACCTCACGTAGTCTTCCATCTCGAATTCCCGATCTTCGGCGGTCATCCAGCTGGCACCAATCGGTGTCCCCGGCGGGTGCGGCCCTGCAGTCGGCGCTGACAGGTAGTAACGCGATAGCGCTTCCGGGGCGATGAAAAGTCGGTCGGGTTGTTCGAGGGGGAGAAAGCGTGAGAGGAAACGAGAAGCCAACTGTCCATGACCGTGGCAGACAAACCAGACTTCGCTGAGATCGGCTTCGAGCGATCCCATTATCGCATAGCGCGCCTGCTTCGGTACTTGCAGATGGCGCTGCTCGAAACTGCGTAGTCGCTTCTCGGTGAGGGATGAGATCGGCAAGGTGAGGCTCGATACTGGCGGATTTCGGGGTGAGACCTGTAACATCTCTCGTCTCCACGATCAATCTACCATTTCCAACGAAAAATGATTCGCTTCGACGCCGTCGCCGCGATCGCTGTCCTCCTGACAGCGTGTTCCGTTTCTCAGGACCAGGAGGTCGCTCTAGGTCGCCAGAACGCGGACGAGATCAAGGCCCAGCTTCCGCTCGTCACCGACCCCGCGGTCAGCGACTACATACAAACTCTCGGCGAGTCGATTGCGAAGCAAACCAGCCGGGCAGATCTCGATTGGCATTTCTATGTCGTCAACACGAAACAGGTTAATGCTTTCGCGATCCCGGGCGGATATGTCTACGTGAATCGCGGGCTGATTGAGAAGTCAGACCGCCTCGATGAGCTCACCGGAGCCATGGGCCACGAGATCGGTCACGTCGTGCAGCGGCATTCGGTCAAGCAGATCCAAAAGCAAGAGGGGGCCAATCTCGGCCTGGTAGCGCTCTGCACGCTCACCAACATCTGCCACACTGGAATCGGAGTCGTGGCAGTGCGAGTCGGCAGCGACGCCCTCTTCGCCCGATACAGCCGCCACGACGAGTTGCAGGCAGATTCCGAAGCGGTCGTCAACGTGACGCGCGCTGGTTACGAGCCAAAGGGAGTTACGGACCTTTTCGAGGTATTGCTCAACGAGCGCAAGTACCAGCCGACGCTCGTCGACGGTTGGTTTGATTCGCATCCCCTCGAGGAGACACGTATCAGGCAAGCGGACGCGTGGATTGCACAGGTCAAACGTGATCCGTCGAAGCCGCCGATTGTAGATTCACCCGATTTTCAGGCTTTCAAGGCTCGCGTCATTGCGTTACCGCTGCCACCTCCCCCTTCCCCTCCGCAAGGCGAGAACAATCAACGCTAAGCGAAGTTCCCTCGAGCCAATGAATCGTTTTCGATCCGCCTGCGTTGCGTCGCTGCTTCTGATGCCGGCGACGCTGCGCGCACAGGCGCGCCCGATCGATTGGGACGCACTCGCCCGCGAGTCCCAGACCGTCCTCGCCGACTACCTTCGCGTCAACACCACCAACCCTCCCGGCTGGATCGCGAGGGCATTGAAGCCCAGATACTGGACACCACAGAAATCGGGCCGAACCGCGCCAACCTGTACGCGCGTCTGCGCGGCAGCGGCAGCAAGAAGGCGATCGCCCTGGTCCACCACATCGACGTCGTTCCCGTCAACCCTTCATCGTGGTCAGTCGACGCTTTCTCGGGCACGACAAAGGACGGCTACATCTGGGGACGCGGCGCAATCGACATGAAGGGCAATGGCATCGCCCAATTGATGGCGATGATCGCGCTCAAACGATCCGGAGCGCCGCTGGCGCGTGACATCGTGTTTATCGGCAACTCCGACGAAGAGCTGGGATCAACTGGCGCCATCATCTTCGTGCAGCGCCATCCAGAGCTGCTGCGCGACGTGGAGTACCTGATCACCGAAGGCGCCGACAACGTGCTCGACTCTACGGGAAAGGTGATGTACTTCGCGGTCGGCGTCGCCGAAAAGCGGACGTTCTGGCAACGACTCACTGTCAATGGCGTCCCGTCGCACGGGTCGCGCCCGACGAAACAGAATCCGGTGCCCAAGCTCGTCGCCGCTCTCTATAAAATTTCTCAATATGAATCTCCACTACGGGTCACGCCGGGCGTCGACAAGTTCTTCCGGGACATCGCCAGAACCTTTGCCGAGCCGCAGCGCACCTGGCTCTCGAATGTCCGGGTGGCGCTGGAGAATCCGCGCGCGCGGGAGTGGATTCTCAGCGACGTGACGTGGAATGCCATTCTTCGCAATACGATCTCGTTGACCGGTCTAACCGGCTCGAACAAGATCAACATAATTCCGGCCGTTGCCACCGCAGAGATTGATGTCCGACTACTGCCGGATCAGGACACCGCTGAATTCATGCGGACATTGCAGCGGATCGTGGGCGATACCGCAGTCCATTTCACCCACCTCGGCAACACCAAGGCGCCCCTCGAGAGTCCCATCGACACCGACCTCTTTCGCGCGATGGAGAGAGCGGCACATGAAAGAGAGCCGAGCGCGTTCCTGACAACGCCGATGGAAACGGCGGCGACGGATCGGCCGACCTATCGCAAACTTGGAATTACGACTTACGGATTCAGTCCGTTCAAGATCCCGCGAGTGGAAATCCAGCGGGGGATGCACGGCAATGACGAGCGTCTCTCAGTAGACAACGTCGGCTACGGCGTGCGCTTCTACTACGACATACTGCGCTACGCGCAGTAGTCGACGAACGGCTGGCGCGTCAGCTCTTGTGACGGAAGGTGATGCGGCCTCTCGTCAGGTCGTAAGGCGAGACCTCGAGAGTTACGCGATCCCCGGCGAGAACACGGATGCGGAATCTCCGCATCTTTCCCGCGATTGTCGCGTGCACATCATGGCCATTGTTGACCTGCACGCGGAACGTCGCATCTGGCAGCACTTCAGTAACGGTTCCTTCCAGCTCGATTGCTTCTTCTTTCGCCATAGTCCTCCTGTTCGGCGGTTAGTACAAATAAAAAACGGGGCCAGCCTGGTGTTGTCCAGACCGGCCCCATTCTTCTGTGAAGCCTTTCAGCAAGCTACGACTTAGGCGCCGAGCTTGGTGACGTTCTCAGCGGCGGGACCCTTCTGGCCCTGCACGACGTCGAACTCGACGCGCTCGCCCTCGGCCAGCGACTTGAAGCCGCTGCCCTGGATGGCTGAGTGATGAACGAAGCAATCCTTCTGTCCGTTCTCGGGGGTGATGAAACCAAATCCCTTGGCGTCGTTGAACCACTTCACTTTTCCGGTGGTACGCATTTCGGTACTTCCTCTGCAATTGGTCGGAAGTGCCGTGTTGCGGTACCAATCCGACTACTGTTTGTTCGCGATCGACATGATCGCACTTCACGCCAGAAAATCAAAAGACCTGGCAACACCCCAGGTCCCTGTACGGCAATCTGGCATCTGTAGCGCAAACGTTGCGCTTCCTGGGCAAAAAGTAACCTATCCAGCCGCCGCAGTCAATCAATTTGCCGCGGATTCAACAGCTTCCTCGACGGGGATGGTGTAGTCCTCGACCACCTGTCCGTACGCCTCGAATACTCCGGTCGGCGCCGGAACTCTCTCCCCGGTGAGCATCGACTTCATCATCAGAGCATTGGCGACCGCTTTCCCCTTGTAGTGGTTGTTGGTGATGACGTACACCTCCCGAGTGCCGGCATCACTGCCGATCTCCTTCGCCCGTTCAACCCACGGCTCCAGCTCGTCTGGCTTGTACAAGTAGTTGTAGCGCTGCTCGACCCCCGCCTTATCACGGAACCAGTCTTTGTAATTCCTGCCGTGGACCCGCACGTACCCGACCTGCGACGTGACGTGCGTCGAGGGACCGATCGAGTTGCGGTAGAGCGGCTGATCGATGTTGACGAAGCCGACCCCTTCCTCCACCAGCGCGCGCAGAAACTCGGGCGTGAGCCACGAGGTGTGACGGACCTCCACCACCAGCGGATAGGCCCTGAACGTCCGCACGACATCGCCCAGCCATTCGTTGTTCTGCTCCGTGTTCTTGAAGCTCCACGGAAACTGCAGCAGTACTGCGCCTAGTCTGTCAGCGTCAATCATCACGTCGAAACCCTGGCGGACCTGATCGACTTCCCCTCGCGTCCACGCCTTGTCGCGCTCATGCGTGAACCGCTTCCACAGCTTGGCCGTGAACCGGAACTGATGATGGTCCTTCACGCGCCGCACCCATGAGGCCGTCGTCTTTTTAATCGGCGGTCCGTAGAAGCTGGAGTTGATTTCCAGGGTGTCGAAGAAGTCGGCGATATAGCGCAGCTGGTCGAAGCCCTTTGGCTTCTCCCGTGGGTAGACGATCCCGTCCCAATCCTTATATAGCCAACCGGCGGGACCGAACCGCGTCGTCGCCGTTTTCCTGGGGCCCCCGCTACCACCCAATCGGCGCAACCTCATGCTGATCCTGACAGCGTGTTCAGTGCCAGGTAGCCGCCGAGCCAAGGGTTGCGCATTTTCTTGAGCGCATGTCGTACGACTTCCACACCGCCGACGTATTCACCGATCACATTCACGGTGGAAATCCGCTCGCCGTAGTTCCGAGAGCGGGCGGGCTCTCCGACGAGCAAATGCAATCGATCGCTCGCGAGTTCAACTACTCCGAGACGGTTTTCGTCTTTCCCCCGGAAGAGAGCAACAACACTCGGCGCGTGCGCATCTTCACCCCGGAAGCCGAGCTGCCGTTTGCAGGACATCCCACGGTAGGATGCGCGTTCGTGCTGGCGTCGGTGGGTGAGATACCGATGAACGGCGACGAGACGCGCATCGTACTCGAAGAAGGCGTGGGACCGGTTCCGGTTCTCATCCGCGCCAACGGCGGGAAGCCGGTTTTCTCACAGCTTACTTCGGCCAGGCTACCGGAAATCAAGGATCCACCGCCGCCGCCGGAGATTCTCTGCGAGATTCTGTCGCTGGAACCGAGCCACATCGTGGCCGACGACATGATCGAGCCGGAAGCGGTGTCGTGCGGCGTACCCTATCTCTTCATTCCGATCAAGAAACCGGAAATGCTCTCCTGGGCGAAAGTCGATGTGCCGAAGTGGGAGCAATCGCTGCGCGGCTACTGGGCGCCGGAGATGTTCGTCTACAGCGCCGACGACTGGACCAACATCTTCGAGGGTGGGCACATTCGCGCCCGCATGTTCGCGCCCGGGCTGGGCATTGGCGAAGATCCAGCGACTGGCAGCGCATGTGCCGCGCTCGCCGGGTTTCTGGCGCTTCGCTCAGAAACGCGCGATGGGACGCTGCGCTGGATCGTGGATCAGGGAGTAGAAATGGGGCGCCCCAGCCGACTGGAGCTAGAGGTGGATGTGAAGCGAGGTCAGCTGGCGGCGATCAGAGTGGGCGGCTCGTCGGTGCTGGTGAGCTCGGGTACACTGTATATCGACGGCGAAGCTTAAGTCGCGCGGGCGTCCCACCGAATCCGAAGCTATCCGCGCTACTCGAGATAGTGGTAGAGTCCGAAGAGCGCCATCGCCGCGCCGCCGATGATGATGATCGTCCCAGCGGTGTCGCCGACAAGCGCACCCACGATCATTGCACCGACACCCACGACCATCAGGGCGACGTCCTGTCCGGCGTGCGGTCGCGGAGCGACGTTGAGCTTCGTCATGGCGTTGACCTTCGCCTGATCGACGCGGAATCCAACGGCGGCTGCCTGCAAGGTCGGACCTTTTGCCGGGGCCGGTACGGTTTGTTGGCCGCCGGATACTGAGGGAAGGATAGCAAGAGCACAGATGCTGATTGCCAGAAAGCGCATTTCGTTCTCCGTTGAAAGCAGGAATAGGTCAGAAAGACTTTGTGATAGCCTTCTGTTCCCGCACAGTTCGGAGGCGCTGTGCGGCAATAAACGTGCACGAAGTGGGCACGTTTGCTGACAACCTGCTGTCAGATCAGCTGAGAATTATCTTTCGCTGCGGTGCTGCCGGTCGCGATGGCGCTCGGGAATATCCACTCGGCCCGTGACCTCCGAGTAATCAATCCCGCCGCTGCCCTTAGACTCGACGCGAAAATCCTTCCCGACTTTGTTCACGTCGATGCTCCCCGAGCCATCGTTGTGCACGATCACCGAGCCCTTCACGTCGGTGGCGTAAATGCCGCCTGACCCATCGCTCTCGACGGTGAACGATCCGGATACGCTGCGCACGTCGATATCACCGGACCCATCGCTTACCGTGACGTCACCGTTGACATTTTCGATCTTGAGGCTCCCCGACCCGTCGGTAATGCGGACCGATCCGGCAGCGCCGTCCACCAAGAAATCCCCGGACCCGTCGGTGGCTTCGAGTGAGCCGACGTTGAAGATCTTCGTGTCGCCGCTGCCGTCGGATATGTCCGCATTTATGCCTTGCGGTACCTCAATCACCAGATCGAGGCCCGCCGTATAGTTGAAGTCGCGCCAGTCATCGTGGTCCGGAATGTCGGCCTTGATGAAGATGAGGTCGCCCCTTCGCTCGGCGATCAGCTTGATCTCGTTGAGTAGCTGCTGCGACGACGCACGCGCGGTTCCCGTCACCTGCACCTGCCGCAGCCCCGGCCTGCCCTCGACGCGAAGAATTCCGGCGGCTGCCTCGACTTCGAGCGACTTCGCACCGTTGGCATCGACCAACGCGTTCCGCGGCGCCGTGTAGGGCGCCCGCTGCGCGTGGGCGGCCGAGCCGATTAGAAAAGGTGCCGCCGCGAACGCTGCGCCGCGAAACTGTCGCCTCATCAAAGACTCCCGTTGGGTGTGACCGGGTTAGACAACCCTTCTCTTCCTACGGTTTGAACGATGGTCGGTTTCAGTCCGATTACGGAACGGGACTCAGTTTCCAGATACCGTTGAGCATGTCCGAGGCGTAAACGTGGCCGTTAAGAAGCTGCACGCCCCAGATGTATACCGGGCCCATGTCGACCGGCCCGTGCGCCAGCTCTCGACCCATCTTCGCCAGATCGCAGCGGCCATCGGCGCTCTTATCAGCCGAGTCACAGCTGGAGAGATCTCCAGTGACGTCGATCGCGCGCACGCCGCCGTTGTAGTACGCGGCGTAGAGAATCCCTCTCGTCTCGTCGACAGAGAAATTGTGCGTACCGGCGCCATCGAGGTGGTAGAACGCAACCTCCCGTGGCGCTGAGAAGTTGCTGACATCGACGACGTGGATGTCGCCGCTCGCGGAAGCGCCAATGGCGCCCGGCCCCTCCTGTCCGACGAACGCGAATCGTTTCTCACCGGTGGCCGCGTTATGGAACCACCATACGTTATGCGCCTGGCCGCCGAAGGTGACGACATTGCCGAGCGGGATCGGATTGGAAATGCTGCCGCCCGATCCACCACCACCAATGTCCCACAGTGTGATTCCCTGATTCCATAGCGCCGTGATGAGAATCCCGTCCCTGACGTACACATCGTGCACGTACGGACTTCCCATCTGCGCGGTGAAAACCTGCTGCGGCGTGGCAGGGTTGGAGATATCGACGATGACGAGCCGCGCCGGAGTGCCGCTCGCGGGATCGATGCACAGAAACGCGTACAACGTCCCGTTGACGCGCTGCACTTCGGCCGTATGGACGCCAGGGTCAGTGAGCGGCGTCGTGTAACGCGAGATGAGCTGCGGCTTCGTCGGATCGGCCAGGCTGTAGATCATGATCGAGCCGGGCGAAAACTCCGTCGCTACGATCAGGAGCTGGCCATCGTCGCTTGTCTGGATGTCGCCCAGCGTCCGCGCGTTATCCACGATCACCGAGTCGATCAGAATCGGCGTGTCGCCGGCGACGTTCCAGATTTTGACTGCGTTCCCCGGCGCCTGGCGGAATCCCCACGTCGTGGTGTAGGCATAATTGCCGCGCACGTAGATCTCAGCGGTGTTGCGCTCCGCCACTATCCCTTCGCCCAGCGTCGCAAGGGCAGCCGACCCGTGCGGCGGCGTGATTGTGTTGTCGGACCCGCAAGCCAGAATTAGTACCGATGCGAGCGCGACAGTTCCCCGCGGGGCCAATCGTGAGAGAAGCTTCATTCGTCGACGTTGAGATGTCGTAGCGTGGCTTACATGCCTTCCATGTTCATACCACCCATCTTGCCGTGCGGTTGTTCCGCGACCGCGACTCCGTAGCGACCCATGCGCATGTGCGTCATGCCAAGTGCTACCTTGGCGCCAACCGAAACGCTCCAGATCCGGCTCGATCCATAGAACTGACGGGGATCAAACCCCGACGGCTGTAACGTCGGACTTACTCGCGCTCGCGCGACTTCGACGAATGGCTCCGCAAGGAAACTCCGCGAGCCTTTGAGCGAAGCTGCCACGCGTGCCGTAATGATCGTCCAGCGCGAACGACCTGCGATGCTGAGATCGGTGGACGGCAACGGAGTCCTGAATTCGTTGCCGAGCCGTTGTTCGTCGGGTCGCTCAGTGCGCTCGAATCTCAGCGCGCCACTCACACGATCGTACTTCGCCCACGTCTCGGCGAGCAGTGAATTGAAGGTGAAGGTACGCGTCGACCCCACATAGTCCCCGGTGCGCGACCACTCGAACAGTGCGTAGCCGCTGTGCTGCGCATCCTCGAGGCGAATGGACGCGCTTTGCTTTCTCTGATCCGCGCCGCCGCCGCTGGCATTCTCCGGAGATTTGACACGCGCATAGCTGGTCTGGATCTCTCCCTGGCGCCACGGCAGATAGGTGACGCGGCCGGACCACGAATCCCAATATCGGTCGCGGTTGGGCGTATCGCCTGGTCCAGTCGGCTCGTCGCCGTTGAACGCTCCCGCCTCAAATATCCAGCTGCCGACGCGCAACGCCCCGATCGCCACTGCCCGCTCGAGAATCTGCGACAGGTGATGATTGATGGGATACTTCTCGAACGGGCGCGTCATCGGATCATCGGTGCCAAACGGCGCGAAGCCCTTTCCAACTGTGACAGAGACTCCGCTGACACTGCTCATTCCAAAGCGTTTTGCGGAACTGACCAGAAGCTCGTGCAAATAGGTGTGCGGATGTCGGCGATCGATGTACCCCTCGCCGGTGATGCCCGCATTCAACTCGCCGCGTTTCATCGTCGCACCCTCGAAGTCGAGCGTCGTCTTCAGAGAAAACAGCTCGCCCCAGGGACTCAGCTGCCCCATAACGACCGGCTGGGTGAGATAACCCTCCGTAAGATCCTGGCCGTGAATGGCGGGTGACTCGCGCGTGACCACACCGATTGCCTGCGCGCCGAGCTGAATGAAATCCTGACTGCCCATCTCGGTTTGCGCGAGCATGTCTCGCGAGGCCAGGGTCAAAATTGCTATCCCTGTAGACCAAATGTGACCGCGAGCGGCGCGCAGCAACGCCGGGCGGTGAGTGGGCCGCCCAACTCTGATTCGTAATCTCAAGCGATGTGGCTGGCAGGTGATTGGTACGCGATGTAGAATTCGCTCAATATCGCATGGGGGACTGACGCATGCTCAATCAGGTAAGAATCGCGAAGTTGTCGATCGCTATCGGCGCATCGCTGGCGACTACGGGCAGTTTGGCCACTGCGCAGCAGAGCGCGGCAGTCGCACCTGCGCCGACGGGCCCCGCGGTGAACGATGTAGCGCCCGATTTCACTCTCGCCGGCGCCGATCGTTACGGGCTGCTCAAAACTCCAGTAAGACTCTCGGATTATCGCGGCCGCACGGTGGTGCTCGCCTTCTTCTTCCAGGCGCGGACCAAAGGCTGAACGATCCAAATGGAGGCGTACCGTGATCAGTACGCCACGCTCTTCAACAACGGTCGTAACGTAACGGTAATCGGCATCAGCGCTGATGCCGACACAACGCTCGCCTCGTGGGCACACGACGAGGATTTTCCGATCGTGTTTGCCAGCGATCCCGGCGGGAAAGTTGGACAGCTGTACAGCGCGTTCGACGCCAAGAACAAGATCGACAATCGGTCGCTGTTCGTCGTCCGCCCCGACGGTCGAATCGCCTACGTGACGAAACCGTTCAAGGTGCTGACGCCATCAGCCTACACCGACCTGGCTGCGGTGGTGGACAGCCTATCCCCACCGCCAAAAGCTGACTCCGCGAAATAAGCGGGAAGCGGGAAGCGGGAAGCGGGTAACGGGAAGCGGGTAACGGGTAACGGACAGCGCGTGGGTTTGATCTAAAGAGCTTTCCGGATGGCTCCCTCAAGATCCTGCTTCCCGCCGAGTCCCGTGTATACCACCTTCCCCGTCTTGTCGAGCACGACGACGTAGGAGGTCGCCGGCGCATCGAACGCGCCAGCCGCTTTGCCCTCGACATCATAGAAGGTGTCATGCGGAAGCGGATGCGCCGCCAGCCACCGCCGCACTTTCTCCGGCGACTGATTGATCGCCACCGCGATCGCGACGAACTTCACCTGCTTGCCGAACTTTTTCTCCGCGTCGAGCAGCGTCGGCATCAGCTCCTTACAGTTTGGGCACCACGTCGCCCAGAACTCGATCAGCATTGGCGTCTTGCCGATGTAATTGCCAAGCGAGACCTGCTTGCCGTCGAGCGATTGTACGGAGACCGCGGGTGCCTTGGCACCAACGTCGATGCCGAGGTCCTGCGCTCGCGCCGCGATCGGAACGAGTGGAGAAAGCAGCAATGTGGCGAGGAAGGTTCTGGAGAAGCGCATCTTGGAATTTCGCGAAGAGTTTAGATCAGAAGCTGGCCCATCTGCACAAGGTAATACTCCGCAACGGCCAACATGATCAACGCGAAGAGCCGCTTGACCCATACCATCCACTCGCCTGCCCTCGGCAAGCGCGCAACCGTTCCACTAAAGAGTCCGACCACGACCAGCAGCGCGCACATCCCCAGCGAGAAGACGAAGAGGTAGATGAATCCCAGAACTCCGCTCTTGGTCGTGCTCACCCAGGTGAGGACCGCCGCCATGACCGGCGCCGAACACGGAGCGGCGACCAGTCCGGAAACCGCGCCCATCACGAAGACGCCGTAGAGATTCCCTCCCTGCCCCGCCGACGCCGCTTTCGTCAACAGCCACGACGGTACTCTGACCGGGATCACGTCGAGCATCGCCAGCGCGGCGATGATGAGCAAATTGGCCATCGCGAAGTACAGCCACGGATTGGTGCTGATAGAGCCGAATAGCGTTCCGGTGAGACCGGCGAACAAGCCGAGGGACGCGTACGCCAGCGCCAATCCGAGGACGTAGGTGAACGTCAGGAAAACCGTGCGTGATCTCGGTTGCACTGCTCCGCCGACGGAGCTGCCACCGACGATGGCGGCAGTGATTGGAATCATCGGGTAGATGCAGGGCGCCAGGCTCGTCAGCACTCCGGCGATGAACAGAATCGGTAGCGCCGTGAGCGGATTGGACGACAGCTGGGTCGAGATGTGCGAGAAATCCACGATGGTCCCGATGCAAAAGAGGGATGCTATTTGGCAGCATCCCTCTTGGCAATGATTCCGGGCCGGCGGCTGTTACTTCTTCGTCAGCAGTTCCTCAAACAGGTCGAGCGCGCGCGGATCGTGCGATTGCCCGAGCCAGAACAGCGCCTTCTTCCGAATCTCCGGATCTTTGTTGGTGCGCGCGACTGAGATCAGCGCCGGCACGCCCTCATCACGCGGTCGCTGCGAGAGGGCGAACACGGCGCTCTCACGCACCTCGCGATCTACGCCGTTGTCGGCGACGATGTCGTTAAGACCCCGCGTAGCAGCGTCTCCAGCAGCCTGACCGAGCCAGAACACCGACTGGTTTCTGGTGCTGCGCGGCACGTCGGGATTACGCGCGATTTTGATCAAGGCGGGCCAGATGTCCGCGCTGTCGGCGAGGGTCGCTGGGAAGACCGCCTTCTCTCCCATGCTCCCTCTTTCACTCTGAGCCAACGACACCAGGTAAGCAGCCGCCTCACCCGCCGGGACCATACCGAGATCGGTGACGTCCGATCCTGCCGGGCGCCACTGACCCCCGACGTAGAATCTCACGTCCGTAATCTCACCGCCGCGACGATCGAGTACCAGACGTGCCGGTCCGGTGCTGCAGTCGATGTCGTACTCGACATCGCGCGAGTTATTCCAGTTGTCGCCCCACGTCGTCCTTCCTCTTCCACCATTACGCCAGATCGAGTTGCCGCTGCCGCATACTCCCGGCTTCACCTTGAACGACATGCGCACGGTTCCGTTCGAAACGCGAGCGACTCTGCTGGCGATGCTCTGGGCCGGGGCGACTGCCGCCACCGACAGAGCAGCGAGGACGATACCCATCGTCCTCGCCACCGATGTCATTGTGAATGTTTTCATTTGTTGATCAGGTCCATGAGGAACTGTTGCACGCGAGGATCACGCGATTGGCCAAGCCAGAAAATCGCTTTCTTCCGTCGATCGCCGCCTTGTCGCTTTGCCGTTGCGAGAGCACGAAAATGATCTGTTCCTTCATCTCGGTTTCGCCCATTCGATCGTAGAGCGAAGCAAACGCGGGAATGGCGACGCCCGATTGTCCCGCCCAGAACAGAGCCTTCTTGCGCAGCTCGATGTCTTCCTTCGGGTTGACGGCGATGTCCATCAGCCACTGCTCGTTGCCAGCTCCCCGCTGCTGCGAGAGGGAAAACAGAACCTTTTCTTTCAGATCCTGATTCGTGAGCCGGGAGTAGAGATTGCGGAGGAATTCCGTGTTCTCAGTCGAACGCCGCTGGCCGAGCCAGAAGATTGCTTTCTCGCGCAGGTCGCTGCTCGCGCTCTCGTGCGTGGCGAACTCCCTCAAAGCCTGCTGCGCCCTGGGATCGTTCTGCTGGGAGAGGGAGAAAAGCGCCTTCTCCTTGATGTTCTCGTCGCCATTGCCCTGGAGAATCCCCTCGAGCAGCGGTGTCGAACCCGGTACCTGCGACAGCCAGAACACTGCCTGCTCGCGAACCTCCTGGTCCGGATCGCTGCGCGCGACGCTCATGAGAATGTTTGCAGTCTGGTCGGTTCTTTTCTGCGATACGAGAAACACGGCCTTTCTGCGGAGCCCGGCAGAGCAGGCATCACGGCGCGCGAGCACCTTTTGCAGGATCGGCATGGCGCGATCGGCGTCCATCTGCATCAGCGCATTGAGTGCCGCAATCCGATCGTCGTTGTCGTCGTCGTCGGAGGGAAGGACTCGTCGCCCCGCTTGGCGAGCTCACCGCAGACGCGAGTCAGCAGGGTCGCTCCATCGTTCTTCGCAATCGCCGGGTAGCGCTGTTTCAGCTCGTTCAGTCGGTCACGTGCGGTGCTCAAGTCATCTTCGCCGCCGCTCCGATAGAGCGAGTAGGCCTCGTAGTACATGGCCTGGCCAGCGTAGGCGGACTGCGGAAAGCGCTGTGGTATGAGCCGGAAAAGCTCCGCCGCGCGTTTGTAGTCGCCACGCGACATCGCTTCGCGAGCGAGACGGTACAGAGAGTCGGCAGGATCCGCCTTCGCCCACGGCGCGGGTGGAAGTGGTGTCGCCTGCTGATCGAGCGAGGCGAATTCCTCGCTCAGCTGCGTGTTCCCGCGGCTGATTCCCAGCCGCGCGAAGCTGGAGTCATATGTGGAATGGCTGATAGGAGCTTCGCCGACTCCAATCGCCGAGGAAATTATTGCTGCTGCGGTGAGTAGTGTTCTCATAGTCATTTAAGGGTCCTCAACCACCACGCTGCGAGCCCGCTGGAATAGCGGTGCGCAGCCTCGTCATTACATGGTCCTGCTGTAGCGTCTTTTCGATCAGATCACGATCCTGAGACGTGCTACCCGGCGATAGCTGGACGATCTGCACGAGCACGAGCTCGAGATCTTCCAGCAGCGGTCGACGCTGTGGATCGTTGGCAACGGGTGAGTCGAGCAGCAGACGGGTGTTGCTCAAAAGCTGGCGCGCCCACGCTCCGAGCTGTGCATCCATCTGCTGATCCGCGGTTGAGCGCGCCCTGAACGAAGTCAGGAGCGCCTCTGCTTCACTGAGATGCTGGACGGCCGTGAGCTGATACGCCGACGCGGCGCCACTGGTCGAAGGAGTGCTCGCAACATTCGTTGCGTTCCCCTTCAACGTTTTGGTTGCCACCGTGCGCGTTCCTTCAATAGCGCCGCTCGGTGCTCCGCCACGCGGAACTTGCCCCGCTACCGAAGTCGGTGAGACCCCAGCCTGCGGCTCACCGGCAGCATTCCCCGGAGGCGGGACAAGCACCGGTTGCGTCGGCAGCGGATTGGTGGCGGCTATTGGCTGGCTGGGCCCGGCTGTCCAGCGGCCGATACCAACCCCGGTCGCGACCAGCAACATCGCTGCTGCCGCAGCACCCAGCCACACCTTCGTTCCGAACCGATGGCGTATCAAATACGTCGCGCCGCCGCCGTAGACCACGTGAGGGCCAGCCGCACGCTTCGCCTGAATCGCACTCCACATTTCTTCGCGCGGAACGCGAGCCGGAGGGGCGTTGTAGCTCTGCGCCGTCTGCTGCAGGAATTTCTCGAAATTGTCTTCAGTCATGACACCCACTCCGGTGCAAAATCCGCCAGCAGGACGCGCAGCTTGCTTCGCGCCTGGAACAGGTGGGACTTCGACGTTCCAATCGGAATGTTCAGAGTCCCGCTGATTTCCTCGTGCGTATAACCTTCGACGTCGTGCATCACGAATACCGTCCTGTATTTTTCCGCCAGCGAATCGATCGCCCTCGCCAGCCTCTCCTTCAAATCCGGTTCTGCCTCAACTCGAGGTGAACCGACAGTAATTCCTTCTTCCATCGGCGCTTCACGATTCCTCTGCCGCTTCGTCTTTCTCAGCCCATTGAGCGTCACCGATATGCCGATCGAATGAAGCCACGTCGAGAGAGATGATTCACCACGAAAGCTGCCAATCTTTTCAAAAGCGCGAATGAAAGTCGCCTGGGTGAAATCCCGCGCCAGCTCGTCATCACCCGCGAGGCGAAACGCCAGCCGGTAGATCCGCTCGACGTATGTCTCGTACAGCTCACGCTCGGCGGCCGCATCGCCAGCAACCACACGCGTGATCAGTTGGATATCGTTCACCGAGCTCCGAGACTCGTAGGCAACCATACGCATTGTCGAATCTCTGACAACAGATACTCGAAAAGGGTTGAGGCGTTGCCGCCCCTAAGGATCAAAGAACACTACAGGCTGCCCGCTGATCGCGTCCTGCAGCCTGCTACCGGCCATAACGCCGGAGCGGCGGCATTACCGCCTGCTAAAGGATTGCGTAGATCGCTCGATTCTGCCATTGAATCTCCGCTCTGGCGGGCAGCCATCCGCTGGCGGTAATGAGCCGGCAGCGGGGAGTGATCTGCTGCAGTTTTAAGCCTTTAGCGTGATCGAGGGGCCATTTGATGAAGTACACGCAGTTGGGCCGCAGCGGCCTCGAAGTCTCCAGGATCTGTCTCGGATGCATGACCTACGGCACCCCCAAGTGGCGCCCATGGGTCCTCGACGAAGTCGACTCGCGCCCTTTCTATAAGAAAGCTCTCGACCTCGGCATCAACTTCTTCGACACCGCCGACATGTACTCGATGGGCGTTAGCGAAGAAGTCACCGGCCGCGCGCTACGCGAGATGGCGAAGATGGAGGAGATCGTCCTCGCCACGAAAGTGCATTTCCCGATGGGCGATGCACCGAACATGGGCGGCATCTCTCGCAAGCACATCGTCCAGGCCTGTGAAGCCAGTCTGCGTCGCCTCGGCGTCGACACCATCGATCTCTACCAGATCCATCGGTTCAAGAGCAGCGTCCCGATCGAGGAGACGCTAGCCGCGCTCGATCATCTCGTTCATCAGGGGATGGTACGCTACATCGGCGCCAGCTCCGGATACGCCTGGCAAATGGCGCGCGCACTCAGCACCTCCGAAAAGCACGGGTG
>QHUA01000009.1:335-4759 GCA_003221805.1 Gemmatimonadota bacterium | reverse complement strand
GACCTCATAGTGGCCGGGAATCTTTACGACGCTGAGCCAAACACCGCACGCGCCGATGCGGGCAACGGGCTGTGGCTGAGAGGGGACGGCAAGGGCCACTTCACCCCAGTATCGCCGGTGGAGAGCGGATTCCTGGCACCTCTCAACGTCTCAGGCCTCGCGCTGATCAACACGTCGAAGGGGAAGGCAGTACTCGTCGCCAACACCGCCGATTCGCTGCAGTCATTCAACATCCGCAAGCGATAGCGACGGGCCAAAAAAAGGGACGGCTTTTGGCCGTCCCTTTTTCTCAGAGGGCTGATTACCAGCCCGGATTCTGTGTTAGCCTGCTAGTGCCGTTGACCTTGCTTAAACTGATCTGACCGTTTGGCAGTGGGTACAGCAGATGCCGCTGGATGAAGTCTTCGGCGCTGGCCTTGTAGGCCACGAAAGAGACCTCCCCTCCAACGCGGCCTCCTTCACCGTGGATGTAACCGTTCATCGCCGCGGCGGCATAAGCGAGCCCCCACCGGCGCAGATCAAAGAAGCGCTGTCCTTCCATCGCCAACTCGAGCCTGCGCTCCGTGCGAACTGCTTCCCGGGCATAGGCCGCACCGCCGGCAGCAAAGGCACCGGCCGGATACGGGTTAACACGGTAGAGGGCCCACGTGATCTTTGGATCGTTGATCGGTATTGCCAGGCGTGAATCACCTGCGCACTGCGGGAACTTCGCGGCAACGTTGTTGTCGGACGCCGCTGCGCATCCCTGAGCCGTAACCCCGGCGCGCGCCCTCACCAGATTGACGTTCGCCTGTGCACCGGCGAGGTCACCAGTTTCGACCTGCGCTTCGGCGAGAAGCAGCAACAGGTCAGCATATCTGAAAAGATGGATGTGCACGGAGTTTTGTTGCGTCGGTGCCCAGCCACCGGATAGCTGCTCTGCGCCGCTGGCTTTCTCGTGTGCGTTCTTCTTGGGGCTGTAGGGACCGCCGTTGCCAATGTCTCTCACCCAGCCGTCCTTCAGGCTGTAGAGACCCCAATCCTTGTATGGTACGCTGTCACGGCCAACCGTCCAATCGACCCGCGGGTCGACCGGTGTCAGGTTCCCCTGCTTGAAATTGGCGTTGTTGGTGTTCCAGGTGGTGGGGGCGGACAGACTAAGCGGCAGGCCCTGAGCGTCAACCAGGAAGGCGTTCACGAGGTTCTGTGACGGCTGATTGAACCCGCAGCATCCGAAGTGGCTGCCGGGGTACGGGAAATTCAGTCGCTAACCGAAGTTGGCGTTGTTCCCGTTTGGCTCACCGTCGTTGGCCGAAGCCTGAAACGCGAAGATCGTCTCTGGACCATCGGAGAATTGCTTGAATCCGGTCCAGACGTGATCGAAGCTCGTCTCCAATGCATATGGGCCGTTGGTCTTCACGTCGGCGAGTGTCGTCACTGCCGCCGCGAATTGTCCGGCGTAGGTCTGTACGCGTCCCTTGTACGCCTTCGCCGTCCACGCACCCGCACGTCCCTTATTGCGCGGCGTGTTGGGCAGGAGCTTGGCCGCTGAATCGAAGTCCGCTATCAGGTCGGTGACGACCTGGGCCTGGGTCTCATTCGCCTTGCGGAAATCGGTGTCGTCCTCGCGGTAGTAGGGAACGTTCCCCCACATGCGATACGCTTCGAAGTGGTAATAGCCCCTTAGAAAGATTGCCTCTCCCTCGATGGACTTCGCGTCCGCCGCGGAAAGCTCGGTCGGCGCCGACGCCAGTACCTTCTTCAGCAGTCGTATCGTCGCATTGGCGCGTGAGATTCCCTCGTAGACGATCGTCCACTTCTGATTGATGTAGTCCTGACCGTCCGGCGCGCTCCAATGGCGACCCTCGATGTCATTGATCGGCGGCTGGTCGGTGTTGGTGGATCCTTTGTACGAATCGTCGGCAGCGACGCTGCCCCATACCCAGTTACTGGCGGCACAGCCCCAGGCCCCGGTGTTGTTCGTACAGTCAAGCGTGCGGTAGGCCCCGATGAGGGTGCCCTCGACTCCAACTTTGTTCGAGAGCGTCCCTTCATCGAGTGTTCCTTGTGGAACTGCGTTATTAGCCAGGAAATCCTTACAGCCGTAGAGGCCGGCGGTTATTAGCGTCAGGACCGCCGTCCCCACGAGCAGTCTGTTATTCGATGCGATTTTCATCGTTTTCACTTCCTCGAAAAAAAGGCCGATTCGTTAGAAGGAGGTCACAATGCCAACACTGAAAATTCTGTTGCTCGGGTACGAGCCGCGATCGACTCCACGATACTGATCGCGCACGTCGCCGGCTGCTCCAAACACGTTCGCTGCCGGCAGCGACGGGTCCAACCCTTCGTAACTGGTAATGGTGAAGAGGTTGTCGCCCTGGACGTAGACTCTCGCGCCGGGCAGATACGTCGCAGTGGACGGGAGTGTATAGCCGATTTGCAGGTTGCGCAGTCTGGTGTACGTTCCGTCCTTCACGTAGAAGCTGCTGAGCGCGCGACTGAACGTGTCGTTGACGTCGATGCGCGGGTACTTCGCGTTGAGGTTCGTCGGTGTCCACGAATTCGCCAGCAGGTCCTTCTTGACGTTGGTCTCGAACTCGCGGAACACGTAGAACTCCATCTGGTTCTCAAAGATCTTGTTCCCGTAACTTCCGAAGACCGTCGCGCTGGCGTCCCAATTTCCGCGGTGGACGCCGAGGTCGAGGCCGGCAGTGAACTTCGGATGCGGACTGCCGATGATCGTGCGGTCATCGAGGTTGATCACGCCATCGTGATTCACATCTTTGAACTTGAGGCGGCCCATCGCTGCACCATCCTGGCAGGCGTTGGCAACGCCGCAGCCCCCGGCTGGCGTATGTGCGGCTGCATCGGCGGCGCTGCTGAAGTAGCCGTCGGCGATGTAGCCATAGAACGAGCCGATCGCTTGGCCAACCTGGTTGATGACCTGGTTGCCGAATCGTGTGGAAATTGGACCGGAGAATTGGGTCTGGTCTCCATTGATCGTGATGATCGTGTTCTTGTAGTGGCTGCCGTTGAAGGTGAGGTTCCACCACGATGCCTGGTGTCCGAGCGAGAAATCAAAGCCGGTATTCCGCATCTTGCCGATGTTGACGATCGGCGGCGATGCAATGCCGGCGGTAGCCGGCAACGCCGGGTTGAAGAGCAGGTTGTTGGTGTTACGACGGTAGACGTCGATGACGAAGTTGATGTTGCCGTTGAAGAGCACCATGTCCGCGCCGACGTTCTGCGATCTGTTTTCTTCCCACTTCAGATCAGGGTTACCCAGTGACGTCTGCCGGAATCCAGCCTGAATCGAGTTGCCGGAGCCGTTTACGTCGTAGTACGTCTCTCCTTGCTCACCGCCGAATTGCGCGACGATGCGTCCCGACGGTATCAGCTGGTTCCCGGTGATGCCAGTTCCGTAGCGGAGCATGACGTCGTTGAGGAATCGGTTGCCGTTGAGGAATCCTTCATTGCTGATGTGCCAGCCGAGCCCGAACGCCGGGAAAGTTCCCCACTGGTGGCCCGGAGCCAGACGTGACGAGCCATCTCTGCGCACCGTGAAGCTGGCGATGTACTTGTCGGCATAGTTGTAATCCGCTTTTCCGAAAAGCGACAGCAACGCAGACTTTCCGCCGGTGCTGGACACGTTCTTCGTGCTCGCGTCACCGAGCGCCGCCTGGATGTACCTGGAATTCACGTCGGTGTTTAGCAGGTTATTGATCGATCCGGTGAGGAATCGATTCTGCCCCTGGTTCGCCTCCTGGCCGATCAGGAAGTCGAAGTTGTGGCTGCCCAGTGCTTTGACGAACCTCGCGGTGTTACTCCAGGTCCAATCGAGGAACTGATTGGTGTTCTCGTTGATGCCGTTGCTGAATGTCGCCTCGGCGACCTCGGGGCTGGGCGGTGAGAACCCGGCAAACGCGTTCTGACCGGTGTTGAATCCAAGTCTCGTCTTCAACGAAAGCGCCGGAGTCAGGTCGAGTCCACCAAAGACGTTTCCGAAGAGGTTCAGATTCTTCTGAATGTCGTCCTTGTGCGAAAACGCGTATTTGACCGGGTTGCCCTGGTTGCCAAGAGTATTCGATTTACCCCCGGCGAAATTGCCTTTGATGTCGTAGACCGGGATGACCGGCTGCATCAGAATGTTTTTGCCGAGAATCCCGTCTTCAGCGTACCCGCCTGGGTCGTCGGGGAGTCCGCCGTAGTGCCGCTCTAGTGCGAGGGCGACGTTCTCACCGAAGTTCAGCATGCCACGGTTGAACTGGGTGTTGGCGCGAACCGTTCCGCGCTTGAAGTCGTTGTAGATCGCAGTGCCGCCCTGATGGAAGTAGTTGAAGGAGACGCGGTACGCGTTGGCGTCACTGCCGCCGTTCACATCAAGGTTGTAATCCCTGACCTGACCGTGACCGAAGACGTCACTCCACCAGTTGTTGCCGGCGCTG
>QHUA01000009.1:0-326 GCA_003221805.1 Gemmatimonadota bacterium | reverse complement strand
GTCGGACGGCCAAAGGCGTCGCTAGCCGTAACCGTACCAGGCGCGGCGAAGATGTATGCCGGAACCGTTGGGTTGTTGGGATCTCCGAAAATGTTGGTCGGAACCGCCAACCCTGCGTTCACGTAGGCCGCTTTGAGAACTGCCGCGTAATCCAATGAGTTCGTGATCAGGATATCGTCGTAGCCGCGGACCGCGCTGGTAACGCCAGTTCTGACCCGCAATGTCGTCTGCGGCGATCCCTGGACTCCCTTCTTCGTGGTCTCGATGAGTACCACGCCGTTGCTGGCGCGTGAGCCGTAGATCGATGACGCCGATGCATCCTTCAG
>QHUA01000008.1 GCA_003221805.1 Gemmatimonadota bacterium | reverse complement strand
ATGCGTGGCGCAGCATCAGGTACTTGGCTTCGGTGTTCACCCGCGTGCGCTGCCACGGCGGCGCGATCCAGGTCCACCCGATCTCCGCCCGGCGATGCTCTGGTACGATGTTGGCGAACCGAGTCGCGCCGACGATTTGATCGGTCGCGGTAAGCATCGTCACGAACGGAACCGTGTGTCCGGCATGTTGGTCGCGGAGCGCAAGCTCCACGTAGTCTCGCATCTCGTCGCGGTTCGTGATCCGCAACGTGGTCAGTGCCCAGATCGTCGGATCCAGGCCAACGGCGCACAGTCCTTCGAGGTGTTCGAGCGCGAGCGGAACCAGCCGAATCGTGTCGCCCGTGAGGCAAATCGTGGATTCGTTCACGCGCGCAAGAGTGTACAAGACAAGAGCGCCTCCAAAAGTAATGTTACGACATGCCTCGGTGATGAGTGATCAGCTCCTCTCCATCGCCGCGCAGCGCAAAATCGCCTCGGCCGACCGGTCGACATCCGACTCGGTCGTGGACCAGTTCGAGACGGACACACGCATCACATGCATTCCATGCCACGTCGTCCCTCCGACCCAACACGTCCCGTCATCCTGAGCGCGCCGAATGACGGCCGCGGTGCGCGCGTCGGCATTGGCGCCCTCGAATCGGACGAGCACCTGGTTCAGTACCACGTCATTGAGGATGCGAACATTCGGCGCGGCGGACAGCCGTTCGGCGAATCGCTGCGCGAGACGCGAGCAACGCTCGACCAACTCGGCCAGACCGGTGCGCCCGAGCGAACGCAACGCGGCGTAGACTGCGAACCCGCGCGATCGCCGCGATGCTTCGGGCACCCAATGATGGTTGGCGCGCGCGGGAGTGCGAGGCGGCGCATAGTACGCCGCTTCGAGCATCATCGCCGCCTGGTGCGCGTTCTGATCACGGACGAAGATGAAGCCGCAATCGTAGGGAACATTGAGCCACTTGTGGCCATCGACCGAAACGGAGTCAGCGAGCGAAAGGCCGTGAGCCAAATGGCGCAGCGCCGGCGAAGCGGCGGCCCAGGCGCCGAAGGCGCCGTCCACGTGCAGCCACCCGCCGGCGTCATGGACGAGTTGAGCGATGGCGTCGAGAGGGTCGAACGCGCCGGTGTTCACGTTCCCGGCTTGCGCGCAAACGAGAGCGGGAGTGGTGAGACGACTCAATGCCTCGCGCAACGCGTCGGGACGCATGCGTCCTTGTTCGTCCGCCGCGATGCGAGTCACACGCGATCGTCCGAGGCCGAGCATCTGCAAGGATGCGAAAACCGACATGTGCGATTCGTCGCTGGTGAGGACCGCGAACTCCGGAGCGCCAAACAGCCCTTGTTCTTCGACTTCCCATCCAGCGCGAGCGAGCAGCATGTGGCGGCCCGCAGCAAGTCCGGTGAAGTTCCCCATCGTTCCGCCCGTGACAATGCCCATGCTCATTTCAGGCGACAGGCCGAGCAGCTCGAGCAGCCATTGTCGAACGACTTCCTCGACGGCGGTCGCCGCGGGCGACAGCACGAACGAGAACGCGTTCTGATCCCAAGTCGACGCCAGCCAATCGGCGGCGAGGGCGGCAGGCAAGACGCCTCCGATCACGAGCCCGAAGTGCCTTGGTCCAGCTGTGGCTACGAGTCCCTGACTAGCGGTCTCAGCGAGGTGTTCGATGACCTGGAGCGGTTCTGTCGGTCCCGCAGCGAGCGAGCCGCCCAATGACTGTACCAACGGGCCGAACTCGGCGAGCGATCCCACTCGGCGCTCGCGGACGCCGTCAAGGTACTTGTTGGCGATGTCGCAGGTTCGTTCAAGAAGCAACTTCGTCGTCATGAATGATTTCGCTGGTTAGTACGGGGTGAAGTGGTAATTTCTATGAAAGGTGATGGACGTCTTGTGCAGTATTGCTATACTGAGATGTGTCCCGGATGTCGATGAGTGCCGATGGAGATGAGCGATAGGGCCGCGACGACCTTGGATCGTGAACGAGCCCGGCGCTGGCGCGACCCCGCGCTCGGCTCGGTCGAATTTCTGAGCGCGACGTACTTCACGCACAGCTACGCGCCACATTCGCATGAAGAGTACGCGATCGGCGTTATCGAAGACGGCGCCGAGGCGTTTGACTATCGTGGCGCCATGCACACCGCGACCCCGGGCTCGGTGGTCCTGCTCATGCCGGACGAGATTCACACCGGTCACGCGGCGCCCGGCGCGCGCGGCTGGCAGTACCGAATGTTGTATCCGGGCACCGAGATGGTACGCGCTGCGTCGGGCGCCGGCGACACGGTATTCTTTCCGACGCCCGTCATCGACGACCCCGAGCTCGCCTCCGGCATCCTGGCCTTTCACCGCGCTGCGGAATCCGGCGCGTCGCTTGTCGCCCGGGAATCGGGGCTGCTCTCGATACTGTCGGCGGCCATTCGACGACATGCCCGCGGGACCAGCACAGATCACCGGACGCGCAATGACCACGCGGCAGCGCGGTTGATTCGCGAATACATCGACGCGAACTATACGCGAAACCTGTCTCTCGCCGAATTGGCGGCGGTCGCGCGACTGAGTCCGTTCCATCTCAACCGGATCTTCCGGGCCGCGATCGGGCTGCCGCCGCATCGCTATCTCGAGCAGGTCCGCGTGCGGAGGGCTCGTGCATTGCTCGGCGGTGATCGATCGCTGTCGTGGATCGCTCTCGAGGCCGGCTTCGTCGACCAGCCCCATTTTACCCGCCATTTCAAGCGACACCTGGGTGTAACTCCCGGGGAATACCGGTGCGCGATTCGTTCGCGCTGACACCGCGCCGCAACGGTGTACAAGCCGGCGCACCGCGCTTCCGTAGATTACCGATCAACATGACAGGAAACACCGCGGCTCCGCGCGAAGGTATTGATCAGAGCGTGGCCCGTTGGCGCGCCGAGACGCCTGGATGCGCGCAGCGAATCCACTTGAACAATGCCGGCGCCGGACTGATGCCCGAGTCCGTGGTTCAGGCGATCAAACGCCATGTCGATCTCGAAGCCACCATCGGAGGCTATGAAGCGGCGGCACAGATGGAGCCTGAGATCGAAGGCACATATGACTCCGTTGCCGCGCTGATCAACGCGCGACGTGACAACATCGCCCTCGCTTCGAGCGCAACCGGCGCCTTCGTCAGGGCTCTGAGCTCGTTCGATTTCGCGCCGGGCGACGCGATCGTCACCACTCGCAACGACTATCCGTCGTACCAGATTTCATTGTTGGCGCTGGCGAAGCGTCAGGGCGTGCAGATCCTGCACGCCGACGACCTCCCCGAAGGCGGAGTCGATGCCGACTCGGTTCGTCGCCTGCTTCAGCGATCGCGCTGCAGGCTGGTGACGGTTTCCTGGATTCCAACGCATAATGGCCTGGTTCAGGATGTCGAAGCCGTCGGTGCAGTGTGCGAAGAGTTCGGCGTGCCATACCACGTCGACGCGTGTCAGGTCGTCGGCCAGCTTCCGATCGATGTGCGGCGATTGCGGTGCGACTATCTCTCGGCGACGGCGCGGAAGTTCCTCCGTGGTCCGCGTGGTATCGGATTCCTTTTCGCTTCCGACCGGGCGCTGAACCGCGGCGATCATCCGTTATACGTGGACATGCGCGGCGCGAAGTGGGTCGCCCCCGAGGCGTACGAGCTGGACCCGACGGCGCGACGTTACGAGGAGTGGGAGCTCCCCCATGCTCTCGTTCTCGGATTGCGCACCGCCGCCGATTACGCCATCCAAGTCGGGTTACACATTGCGCAAGATCGATCGGCGACCCTCGCCGCGCGATTTCGTGGAGCGGTCGGCCAGCTCCCTGGCGTTCGCGTGCTTGACACCGGAACGTCACAAAGCGCGATCGTCACGCTCGAGTTTGCGGGCCGGCACGCGAGTGATATCTCCGCAGCGTTATCGGAGCGGCGGGTGAACACGTCGGTGACGCTTCAGTGGTACGGCTTGCTCGATCTCGGTGAGCGCCACGTCGAGTCTGCGCTGCGCGTTTCACCGCACTACTACAACACCGAAGACGAGGTGCTGGAGGCGGCCGGCTTTCTCCGCGATCTGGCCCACGACCTCGACTAACCCATCGACAGGAGATTGCACTGTGCCAACCCTTGCCAAAGCGGTACCGGTTACTGAAGTGCCCGCAGCCGATCCTGACTCGGCGCGTAAGCACTTTGAATCGCTCCTCGAGTTCGAGACTGATTGCTGGGACGTGCACGCCTCGCTCGAGGCCACAGCCCGAAATTTTATCGTCTTGGACGTGCGCAGTCCCACACAGTACTCTGCCGGTCACGTCGGCGGCGCAGAGAACCTTCCTCACCGGTTGATCAGCGAGCGGACTCTGGCCAAGTATGACCCCGAAATTTTGTT
>QHUA01000007.1:5579-10006 GCA_003221805.1 Gemmatimonadota bacterium | reverse complement strand
GACCTTGAGAACGCGATGATAACCACGCGCTGAGAGACCCAGGCGCTCCGCTGCGGTCTGCAGGAGCGTTCTCGCATCAGCATGCACCGGCGTGTTTGCGTCGAGCCAGCGGCCGATCGCGTAGGCGTTGCACGACACTCCGGGCTTTTTCGCGAATCGTTTCCGTTGCGTCGCGCGAGCGTGCTCGACGCGCGCGCGAATCGATGCCGATGCGTCGCCGTTTCCCTTCGAGCTCAGATCGCGAAGCGCCACTGCTCCGACTGTGACATGCATGTCGATTCTGTCGGCAAGGGGCCCGGAAATCCTCGTGTTGTAGCGCTCGATATCCGCCGCGCTGCAATTGCAGGCGCCCGTCGGGTCGGATGCCCTTCCACATGGACACGGGTTCGACGCGCCGATCAGAGTGAACCGCGCAGGATAGGTGACTGCTTGCGCAGCACGGGCAATCACTACCTTGGCATCCTCCATCGGTTGTCTCAATCCTTCGAGTACGTGGCGTGGAAACTCGAGCATTTCGTCGAGAAATAGGATACCGTTATGCGCGAGACTTACCTCGCCGGGGCGCGGCAGTGATCCGCCGCCAATGAGACCGGCGCTCGAGATGGAATGATGCGGGGCGCGGAATGGGCGTGCTCCTTCGCTGATGCTGCTGCGCGCGAGAACGCCGGCGACCGAATGAATGGCGATTACCTCGAGTGCCTCCTCTTCTGTAAGCGCGGGCAGAATCGTTGGCATACGACGGGCAAGCATCGTTTTCCCGGCACCCGGCGGACCTACCAACAAAACGTTGTGCCCGCCAGCCGCTGCTACTTCCAAAGCGCGTTTCGCGCTCTGCTGGCCAACTACGTCGGCGAAGTCGGTTGCGTCTCCGTTGGATTTCGGAAGGTTCGCGACGTCACGCGCCGGTGGGAGCGAGCCTTGGCGCAGATCACGCACCAAATCGCTGAGTGATGATGGAGCAGAGAGATCCAACGCGCTCACTCGTGCAGCTTCCGCTACGTTCGGAGCGGGAAGTACGAGCGTCGTGACGCCCGCGCGCAGTGCGTGTCGAGCTATCGAGAGGGCGCCGCGCATCGTGCGCAGTGCGCCGTCCAGGCCGAGCTCACCAACGAACATCCGCTTCGCGACGGCCCCGGCGTCGAGCTGTCCGGTGGCGACGAGAATGCCGATCGCAATCGGCAGATCGAACGCTGTGCCCTCCTTGCGCACATCCGCGGGCGCAAGGTTAACGGTGATCCGCCTCGGCGGAACTTTGAACCCGGAATTGACGAGCGCCGCACCCACCCGCTCGCGACTCTCTTTGACCGCACTCGCCGCCAGCCCGACGATCGTCCACTGTGGCAGCCCCTGCGCGGCGTCGACCTCGACAGTGACGTCGTACGCGTCAATGCCAACGAGTGCCGCCGACCGCACCGCCGCGAGCATTCAGCATGGTATAGTCGCGACGCGCCGGGAGAGTCAGCGTTCTGAGCCGACCAGAATCACTGTTGCGCAGACTCGGAAGGAACGACAGCAGTTAACGATCTGTACGGGAGAGGCAGGGTGTCCTCGCAGGCGGCGTCTCGCGTAGCAAGAGACTCGCGATTCTACACAGGCGCGTCACGCCGGTTTGCACAAGTGAGGCTCGCGGCGTGTAAGCGAGTAGCCGCCGAAGGGGATACCCTGCCTCGACCCAAATCGAGATGTAAGAAACCGAAGCAACTACAGCATTCAGTTGTGAGGGCGCGTAAGAATCTAGATGGTAGAACACACCTCGAATTCGTGAGCTGGACTGAGTGATATCGAAGTCTCACTATGCATTGATTGCGCTGATCGCGCTGACACCTACCGGGCGTGCCCTGGCCCAGGTGGGCTCGACCACCGACATATTGATGGGCAAGATCTCGGGGCTCGACAGCCAGTCCGTTGCCGGCGCGCGTGTCGAAGCAACTTCCCTCGAGACGGGCATCACACGCACCAAGACAACGGGGGCTGACGGCCGCTACACGATCGTCTTTCCCGACGGCGGCGGCAGTTATCGCTTGACCGTGCGCGCCATCGGCATGGAACCGGTCACCCGCAACATTGCGCGGCAGGGCGATGAAGATCGGCTGATTACCGACTTCACCATGGGACGAACCGCTACCCAGCTGGCGACGGTGCAGGTGCGGGCGAGTCGTCGCGGGAACCAGGATCAGCGCCCGGAGCCGGGAAGCACCGAAAGAAATCTTAACCCGAACCTGATCAACAGATTGCCGATCGACGCCGGCGACCTGAACGCGCTCGCTGCACTCGCGCCCGGTGTGATCCAGGTTCCCGGCACCGATTCCACCCAGGCGTCATTCAACGTCGCCGGCCAACCATCGAATCAGAACAGCATCACACTTGATGGATTGAGCTTTGGTGCCGGCAGCGTTCCTTCAGAAGCCATTCGCAACACTCGCGTCGTGACCAGCACATACGACGTCGCGCGTGGTCAATTCACAGGAGGTCAGGTCGCATCGACCACGCGCGGCGGCACCAACAATATGCAGGGCGCGTTCAGCTATTCACTGCGCGATCCCAGCCTCGAGTTCGTGGACGACACGAATCCGGCGTTCGGCCAGAAGTACACCCAGAACCAGATAAACTTTGGGGCCGGCGGTCCGATCGTGAAAGACAAGCTATTCACGTTTGGCGCGCTCAGTTTCTCGCGGCGAACGGATCCGCTCCTGTCCCTGCTCGCTGCGGATCCCCTCACGTTGCAACGACTCGGCACGAATCCGGATTCCGTCACTCGCTTTCTGAATATCGTGCAGGCGAACGGGCTTCCGCTCACGTCGCCATTGGCTCCCGAGGAGCGACTCAACGACAACACCTCGGCGCTGGTACGCGTCGATTACAATTTCGCCGAAGATCATTCGTTGATGCTCCGCGGCGACTGGCGCGGTAACACGCAGCTCGGCTCGCGACTCAACGCGCTCGCTCTTCCCCACAGCGGCGGTGATCTCAAGGGGTCGGGCGGAGGCGGAATGCTCACGCTCACATCCCATTTTGGGATGTTCATCAACGAACTGCGGGGTTACAAGTCGGTCGACAATCGCGACACCAATGGCTACCTCTCGGTTCCTGACGGCCGCGTAGTTGTCGCTTCGATCCTCGATAATGGAACGAGCGCTATCTCCACACTGCAGTTCGGAGGCAACCCATCGCTTCCTCAGGAGACCAGGTCGAGTCTGCTCGAAGTCAGCGATGAGATCTCCCGACTCACGACCGCCGGCGGACACCGCTTCAAGCTAGGCAGCCTTTTTAACGAGCAAAGGAGCCAGGTAGGATTCATCCCGAATCGTTTCGGAACGTTCTTCTTCAATTCGCTCGCCGCGTTCGAAGCCGGAACGCCAACGCAATTCACCCGAACTCTTTTCGCGCGCGATCAGCAATCCGCGACGGATAACCTCGGCGCATACCTTGGCGATTCGTGGCGCGTCAGTCCGCAATTCCAGGTGACGTATGGAGTCCGCGCCGAAGGATCCCATTATCCCGATAAGCCGCAATACAATCCGGAAGTCGACGCGACCTTCGGACGGCGCACAGACAATCTGCCTTCGGAATTCCACGTCAGCCCGCGGGCGGGATTTACAGCTTTCATCGGCGAGTCACAGTTTGGTCCACCACCGCTGACTTTGCGCGGCGGGTTCGGAGAATTTCGTGGCACTGCACCGGCTCAGCTCTTCGCTACGGCGTTGAATGCGACCGGGTTGAACAACGGGCAAGCGCTCCTCACCTGCGTTGGATCGGCGGCGCCCACTCCCGACTGGGCTTCATACCTCAACGATCCATCGACGATCCCAACGACCTGTAATGGTGGCACTTCTTTCTTTGGCAATCAGCGACGGAACGTAAGCGTGTTCGATCCGGACTTTCACGCCCCGCGCGCCTGGCGGGCGTCATTGGGGCTGAACCGTCGCTTCTGGGACCGCTACTCGTTCTCGATCGATGCTGGTTACGCCCTCGGCGTGGCACAAACGGGATCGACCGACATCAATCTCGACACAGCTCCCAAATTCACACTATCAAACGAGGGAAATCGCCCCGTTTACGCCCCGGCCAGCGCGATTGTGCCTACCACGGGTGCAGTCTCGATACTGGGCTCTCGCCTGCACCAGGAGTTCGGCACCGTGAATCAGATCGTGTCGAACCTCAAGTCGAATACCAAACAGCTCACGCTCGGGCTGAACGGAATCACCACGAAAGGAATCCTGATGAACGCGTCGTATACGTTGACGAGCTCGTACGACGAATCGCAGGGATTCTCTCAAGGATCGGTGCAAGGATTCGGTGGAACTGCCGGCTCTACTTCCGGAAATCCAAACGCCACCGAATGGGGCCGCAGCGACAACTCGCGCCGGCATGCCTTCCTTGCCACGATCACATATCCCATAAAGCCGGTGCTGGAATTGACGGCGATT
>QHUA01000007.1:1518-5544 GCA_003221805.1 Gemmatimonadota bacterium | reverse complement strand
TCGTGTTCGATCCTGCGGTGGAAGCTGCCCGGGGTGACACTGCTGTCGCCAACGGAATGACGCGATTGCTCGCCAACACTTCTGGCCGCGCACGCGATTGCCTGCTCAGTGAGATGGGTAAGGTCGCAGCGCGCAGCAGCTGCTCCAGTCCGTGGTCGCCAAGTCTTGATCTCCAGGCCAACATTCGTCCCGCGGCTTTCGGCCTCGATCGCAGGTTGACGATCTCGGTGATCGCGCTCAATACGCTCACCGGGCTCGATCAGCTGTTACACGGCAGCAACAATCTTCACGGCTGGGGACAGCCGTCATTTCCGGACCGCACACTTCTTTATGTGCGTGGATTCGATCCAACGACCAATACTTATCAGTATCAGGTCAACGAGCATTTCGGCGCCACCAACGGAACGAGGAACGCGTTTAGAGTCCCGTTCCAGCTTGCAATTCAGGGGCGTCTGACGCTCGGGACGGATCCCGCACGCCAGCAATTCAATAACGTAATCGGCCGAGGGGCGGGTGGACGCCTCAATCCAGAGGCATTGAAGGCGCGCATGACGCGTCTCGTTCCCAACGCCTTCCTCGACATCATCGCTGTCAATGATTCCGCGAAGCTCGAGCTCACGCCGGATCAAATCACCAGGCTCCAGACGGCAGGCGACGCCTTCAAGTTGAAGTCCGATTCTTTGATCGACAAAGTCGCAAACATTCTGGGCGACTCGACGCAAAAGAACCCGGACCCGATGACGATCTTTGCCAAGCTTCAGCCGTCGATGACCGAGGGAAGAAAGCTGGCAACGCAGGCGATCACCGATGCCAAAGCGATTCTGACACCCGCGCAATGGGCGAAGGTGCCTGACAGCATCAAAACGCCGGGCCTGCGACGTGAGGGGGGTGGCGAAGGACGGTTTGATAGAGGCGGCCCGGGCAACTAGCGTGCATGGCTTGTGCGGGGGTATTCTCCCTCGTCGCTAACCTTCACGCTCCGGGACAAATGAGAGGATTTTTTCGCAACCTCGGTTGCCTCATAATCATTCTGCTTGCGGTGGCCTTGTGGTATTGGTATGCGCGGGTGCCAAGCAGCGGCTCCACCGGTACTACGATCGGGACCGCGACGTCGGTAAGCAGCGGCTGGCAGCCGCTCACTGCGGCTGACGCAGACCGCGGACGCGCCGCGGTGCAATCGCTCGGTCGGCAATCCGGACCGGTATTCGCGAATCTCTCCGCCGCCGAAGCCGCGTCCTACATCTTCACGGTCGTCGCAAAACAACTCCCGCCATCCGCGCAAAACGCGCAGGCCGCAATCATCGGCGACCGACTTTACGTGCGGTCCGACGTCGAGCTCAAGGATTTTGGCGGGTCGAAAGCGCTCGGCCCAATCGGCATGCTGCTCGGGGACCGCGACAGTGTGCGGTTCGGTGGTACGATCAACATGCTCAAGCCGGGACTCGGCGAATTCCTGGTTCAAGAGGTCAAGCTGGGACGCGTCGACGTCCCGAATGCGCTGATTCCGCGGATTCTTACTCAGATGAAGCGCGGAAAAGACATCCCCGGAATCTCTCAGAACGGCTTGCCGATGGTGATGCCCTCTTACATTTCAGACGTGCGCATCTCTAGCGGCAAAATCACTCTCTACAAGAGTGTCCGGTGAGTCGAAGAATCCTGGTCATCGACGATGAGCAGGGGATTCGCGCCGCATTGGGACAGCTCCTCGAGTTCGAGGGGTACGAAGTCCACTCCATCGCCAATGCCGCTGAGGGAATAGAAGAATACAAGAAGTTTCGTCCGCACCTCGTCTTCCTTGACGTGAAGATGGCCGGCATGGACGGCATGGAGGCGCTCAAGAAGATCCGCGAGCTCGATCCAACCGCTACGGTTGTCATGATCAGCGGGCACGCCACCATCCGCACCGCCGTCGAGGCAACCCAGCTCGGCGCTTACGAGATCCTCGAGAAGCCACTCGACACCGATCGCATCCTGGTGATGCTGCGAAACGCGCTCTCCAGCGTCGACCTTCAGGAAGAGAACGCTCGACTAAAGCAGTCGATTGAAGCCCCCTACGAGATAGTCGGCAAGACGCCGGTGATGCGCGCGCTGATGGAGAAGATCGAGAAGGTAGCCGCAACACAGGCACGCGTGCTGATCACCGGAGAAAATGGAACGGGCAAGGAGCTCGTTGCGCGAGCGCTGCATCGAATGTCACCGCGCGCCAGCAAGCCGTTTGTGGAAGTGAACTGCGCGGCAATTCCGGGCGAGCTGATAGAGAGCGAGCTCTTCGGACACATGAAGGGCTCCTTCACCGGCGCGATTTCTGACCGCGCCGGGAAGTTCGAGCAGGCCAATCGTGGAACCCTCTTCCTGGATGAAGTTGGCGACATGAGCCTCGCGGCGCAGGCGAAGGTTCTGCGCGTCCTTCAGGACAATGTCATCACCCGTATCGGAGGGGCAAAACCAATCTCGGTCGACGTGCGCGTGATCGCCGCTACGAACAAGACGCTGGAGAACGAGATTGCCGCCGGGAAGTTCCGGGAGGACCTGTACTACAGGCTCAACGTGGTGCCGATCCACGTCCCGCCCATCCGCGAACGCCGCGAGGACATCCCGATGCTGGCACAGTATTTCGCGTCGACGCTTTCGGCTCGCGAAGGAATACCTCCGCGCTCATTCACCACCGATGCGCTGGAGCGTTTGAGCTCCCTCGATTGGCCGGGCAACGTTCGCGAGCTGCGAAACACGGTTGAGCGTCTGTTGATCCTTGCGCCGGATACCCAGATTTCGGCGCGAGACATAGATCGTCTGGCAGGCCAGCGCGCTCTCGACGATGCGGGACTGGCGACACTTACCCAATGCCGGACCTTCGAGGAGTTCAAGGACGCCGCCGAGCGTGCCTTCCTGCTCAACAAGCTGCGCGAGTTCGACTGGAACGTTTCGGAGACGGCGCGCGCCGTGGAGATGCCGCGGTCGAACCTTTACAAGAAGATCGAGCGATACTCGCTTTCGCGCGAGCATAGTTGAAGCGCAATCTCGCAAAAACGAATCACTGACAAATAGAAAATGAAAAAGTTCAACAACTTCATTGGTGGGAAATGGGTCGCCCCTGAATCGGGTGAATACTTCGACAACAGAAATACCGCCGATCGCGGCGACGTGATCGGACGATTCCCGCTTTCCGATCGCCGCGACGTCGAGCGCGCTGTAGAGAGCGCAAAACGTGGCTTTGCCAGCTGGCGTCGGACTCCAGCGCCTGCTCGGGGCGATGTGCTGCGGACGGTCGGTGACATCATGACCAGGCGCAAGGAAGAAATCGCCGACGCCATGACGCGGGAGATGGGTAAGCCACTTACCGAGACCCGCGGCGACGTCCAGGAGGGGATCGACACAGCCTACTACGCGTCGAGTGAAGGCCGCCGACTCTTTGGCAAGACGGTTCCGAGTGAGCTGCGGAATAAATGGGCGATGAGCTATCGCCGGCCGATCGGTGTTGCCGGTCTCATCTGCCCGTTCAACTTCCCGATGGCGATCCCGACCTGGAAAATGTTTCCAGCGTTGGTGTGTGGCAATGCGGTGATCTTCAAGCCGGCCGAAGACGTTCCGCACACCGGGACGATTCTGGTCGAGATTCTCCTCGAGGCTGGCCTGCCGGACGAAGTCATTCAGCTCGTGCACGGGCGTGGCGAACAGGTTGGCGCGGCAATGGTCGAGCATCCCGCGATCCCGCTTATCTCATTCACCGGCTCCACCGAGACCGGGCGCATTGTCGGCGAGACGTGCGGCCGCCTTCACAAGCGCCTTTCACTCGAGATGGGCGGCAAAAACGCCCAGATCGTCATGGATGACGCGGATCTGGACCTGGCACTGGAAGGCGCTCTTTGGGGTGCTTTTGGCACCACCGGGCAACGTTGTACCGCCACCAGTCGTCTTATTATCCAGAAAAAAGTTCACGACAAATTGCTGGGAATGCTCGAGGGTCGGGCCAAGGCGCTCAAGCTGGGCGACGGGCGGAAAAAAGGGACCGACGTTGGTCCGCTGATC
>QHUA01000007.1:0-1321 GCA_003221805.1 Gemmatimonadota bacterium | reverse complement strand
ATGTGAAGTACGGGCTCTCTTCGTCGATCTACACCCGGGACGTGAACACGGCATTCCGGGCGCTGAACGAGCTCGACAACGGAATCACGTACGTTAACGCACCAACCATCGGGGCCGAGGCGCACCTGCCTTTCGGTGGTGTAAAACAGACCGGGAATGGGCACCGGGAGGGCGGCTGGGAGGTCTACGAGTTCTACTCCGAGACCAAGGTCGGATACGCCGACTTCTCCGGCACCCTTCAGCGTGCTCAGATCGATACCTATCTAGGAACGCCGGACTAATCACCGCGGTATAGAACGCAGCATGGAATCCTACGAACAGAAACGGGCGCACGCGCTCCAGCTCGCCAACAGACGCCGCAGCGGTGGCAAGCTCTCCTTCCTCGCCCATTGGGCGAGGATAATCGTCGTGTCCCTCGCCTTATTCGTCGTGATTCGCGCCTTCGGCGTCGAGGCGTTCAAGATCGCCAGTGGCAGCATGGAGCACACCCTGTTCGAGGGCGATTTTCTTCTGATCAACAAGCTGGTTTACGGGGCCGGCATTCCCGGCAGCGGCCGCAAGCTGCCGGCCATACACTCACCGCGCCGCGGTGACGTGATCGTGTTCACCTATCCGGTCGACCCGCGCCTCAATTATGTGAAGCGGATCGTCGGCATTCCCAGTGACACGATCTCAATGCACGACGGAGTACTGATCAGAAATGGGCGTCCCGTGCAGGAGAACTACGTCCAGCACACGCCCGATGAAGCGGATCAATCGGACGACGATTTCCGCTGGCAAAAGGCCTACCCCCCCTGGTCGTCCCTGCCAATGACTACTTCGTCCTCGGAGACAATCGCGACAATTCGTCCGATTCGAGGTATTGGGGCTTCGTGGCCGACTCTCTTGTGCGTGGCCAGCCGATAGTGGTCTATTATAGTTACGCGCCCGACACCGGCGATCGACTGGATTGGTTGACGCGTCTACGGTGGAAGCGCTTCGGGGAAATCGTTCACTAGTTCGTAGGTCGTAGTTAGTTCGCAATTCGGAATTAGCTCGCAGTTCGAACGTGTGCTCGATCCTCGATTTCTGAGAGGATGACGCTATCGCTATGAAGGTTTCGACGAATCGGAAATCGACCGTCGACGAAGGATCGCTCGATCAGTACCTAAGGGACATCAGCGTCTTTCCCCTCATCAGTCGCGAGATGGAAGTGGAGCTCGCGAAGCGCATCCGCCAGAACGACCAGGACGCCCTCGACACGCTGGTTCGATCGAATCTCCGGTTCGTCGTGTCGGTTGCCAAGAAGTATCAGAATCAGGGCGTCTCGCTCTCCGATCTG
>QHUA01000180.1 GCA_003221805.1 Gemmatimonadota bacterium | reverse complement strand
CGGCCATTCGCTGGCGGAGCTGATTGCCATCGAGCAGCGCGCGACAGCTGGCGCTCTCGCCAAGCGTGGACGACCGAACATGACGATTCACCTGGATCGAATCGATGCTGCCCATGTCGGACAGTTGATGATGTTCCTGGAGATCGCCACGGCCTATGCGGGCCAGCTTTATGGAATCGATGCCTTCAACCAGCCTGGAGTCGAGTTGGGAAAGCAGTTCGCATACGCACTATTGGGGCGTCCAGGCGCGGACGCCGCAAAAAGAGAGTGGGAGTCACTGCCCAAGAGTGATTCTAGGTGGAGTGTCTGAGGGGCGAGGGGCGAGGGGCGAGGGAAGCGGGAAGCGGGAAGCGGGGAGCGGGAGGCGGGTCGCGGGTACGGATAACAGGAAGCGCGCTTTCCATTTCCCTCGCTCCTCTTCCCTCGCCCCTCGCCGCTCTTCCGCTTCCCGCTTAGTTTTTCAACTAACATGTTTGCCAATCCATTCAATAGAGCTGTAACCGTTCTCGACGGACGAGTAACGGTCCACGACGAATCGGCCATCGCATCTCCGGCCATGGACAAGCTGGTTCATACCGCCGTGTTCGGCGATCCCGACGACCGTGACGATGCGCGCTGGCTGATCTGGGAGATCGGACAGGCGGTGGGTGTTCAGCCCTCTTCGATCCACGACCTTTATCTCGCTCGCGGCCGGGGTGAATGCGGCGGCTTTACCGTGCCGGCGATGAACATTCGCGGGATGGCCTACGACACCGGGCGCTCCCTGTTCCGCGCTGCAATCAAGCTCAAGGTCGGAGCGCTGATTCTCGAGATCGCCCGTTCGGAGATCGCATATACCGATCAGCGTCCCGCCGAGTACGTGGCGGTGATGCTGGCGGCGGCGTTGCGGGAAGGATTCCGCGGTCCGGTGTTCATTCAGGGCGACCACTTCCAGGTGAACGCCAAGAAGTTCGCCGTCGATCCGGTGACGGAAGTGAACGGCGTCAAACAGCTCGCCCGCGAGGCGATCGCCGCCGGCTTCTACAACATCGACGTCGACACATCGACACTCGTGGATCTTTCGAAGCCCACGCTCAAGGAGCAGCAGCGCACCAACCCGGAAGGCGTCAACATCTCGATTGGCGGCGAGATCGGCGAAGTCGGGACCCAGAATTCGACGGTCGAGGAGCTGGTCACCTACATGGACGGCTTCAACGAAACGCTGAAGAAGCGCTCACCTGGCACCGAGGGGCTGTCCAAGATCAGCGTTCAGTCTGGAACAACTCACGGTGGTGTCGTGCTCCCCGACGGCAGCATCGCCGACGTCAAGATCGATTTCGACACGTTGGCACGACTGTCGAAGGTTGCGCGCGAGAAGTACGGGCTTTCAGGTGCGGTTCAGCACGGCGCATCGACGCTGCCCGACAGCGCGTTCCATAACTTCCCGCGCACCGAGACCGCCGAGATCCACCTGGCGACCAATTTCCAGACGATGTTGTACGACAACATCTCGACTGAATTTCGGAACGAGATCTACGAGTGGCTGCGCGAGAACGCCAAGGACGAACGCAAGGCGTCCGACACCGACGAGCAGTTCTTCTACAAGACGCGCAAGAAAGCGCTCGGCCCGTTCAAGAAGAGATTCTGGGAGCTGCCGGCGGATGTTAGAGCGCGGCTGGCCAGGGCATACGAGGAAAAGTTCGGCTTCCTCTTCACGCAGCTAGCGGTGGCGAACACCCGCGCCGTCGTCGATCGCTTCGTCAGGCCGGTCGAGCAGCACAGGCCGCAGCCGCATCCGGATCTGGCGGTGGTGGAAGCGGCGCCCGATGACGCCGATCTGAGTGACTGAAGCCCGCTCCACGGATAAGGAAGCGATTCAGGCTGTTCGTGAGATAATTCGGCGCGCGGGCCACGAGCTCCGTAACGCGCTGAGCGGTGTATCGGTCAACGTGGAGGTCGTCAGGTCCCGCTCCGAACGCGGGAGCTCGGCAAAGGAGCTGGGCTCTTTTGCCGACCGGGCGACGCTCCAGGTGGGGGTGGCAACCGCCCTGACCGACGGATTGCTGGCATTGGTGAGCTCGGTAATGGCGGCGGCGGCGGATGGAACATTAAAAAGTGTCCCCCCGCATGGCGCCCAATCTCAAACCGAGCTAATGATTTACGGTGAGGGCGCGGCCGTCGTCGTGTCCGATATCGAACGGTTGGCGAGTCTTATCGGTGTCAGCGTAGAGCAGCGCGGTAAGCGAGTTATATTAACAGTCTTGCCCGAAGGAAAGAGCCATTCCTAAGACTGAGATGAAGCACCCCAAGGTCCTCATCGCGGATGACGACCGTTCAATCACGGAAGGGTTGAGCGCGATACTCCGGGATGAAGGCTACGACGTTGCCGTTGCCGTTGATGGCCAGAAAGCCCTCGACCAGCTTGGCGCGGAGCCGTTCGGCGTCGTCCTCGCCGACCTCAAGATGCCCAAGGTCGATGGACTGGCCCTGCTGAAGGAGCTGCAGCAACGCGCAATACCGACGGAGTGCATCATCGTCACCGGGCAGGCAACTGTCGATTCCGCGGTGCAGGCGATGCGCGAGGGCGCCTACGACTACGTCGAGAAGCCCCTCACTGCCGACAAGCTCAACCGACTCAAGGCTCTTATTCCGAAGGCGCTCGACAAGTTCAACGTCCAGCAAAGGAATCGCGAGCTTTCATCCAAGCTCGAGGGTCTGACGCATTATGGCGAGCTTACCGGGCAATCCGAAGAGATGCGGGCCGTCTATCAGATCATCGAAGCCGTGGCGCCGTCCAACGCCAGCGTTCTGATTTTCGGCGAGTCAGGCACGGGAAAGGAGCTGGTCGCTCGCGCCATTCACTCCAAGAGTGAGCGCGCCAAAGGCCCCTTCTTCGCGCTGAACTGCGCTGCGCTCCCCAAAGACATTCTCGAAAACGAGCTGTTCGGCCACGAGAAGGGCGCCTTCACCGGATCTGTGAACGAGAAGCCGGGCGCGTTCGAGATGGCGGATGGCGGGACGATTTTCCTCGACGAAGTGGCGGAGATGCCACCCGACATCCAGGTGAAGCTCCTGCGCGCGATCGAGTCGCGTAGCATTCGCCGCCTGGGCGGCAAGAAAGAGATCGATGTCGACATTCGGATTCTTGCCGCGACCAACCGCGATGTCCAGAAAGCGCTATCGGACAACGACCTGCGTGACGACCTCTACTATCGTCTCGCAGTGGTGGAGCTATTCCTGCCGCCCATGCGCGAGAGGCTGGGCGACGTCAAGCTGCTGGCAAACGAGTTCCTGGTGCGCTTCGCGGAGCAGAATGGCAAAGCCATGAGCGGCTTCGACGACGCTGCCTGGGAGTGGATCCTGTCGTACAACTGGCCCGGCAACGTCCGCGAGCTGAAAAACGCCGTCGAGCGAGCCGTGATCATGAGTCGCGGCGACACGATCAAGGCGGCCGACATCATGCCGCGGCACCTTCACCGTACCGGCGAATTCCCAACGCCGATGACGGTGCCAGCCGGTGCGACCCTTGCTGACACGCGTCGGCAGCTGGTCCTGCGCGCATTTGCGTCAACCAACGGCGACTACGCGCGCACAGCAACGATCGTCGGGATGACAGCCGCTGACGTTCGCGCGGAGATTGCATCTCTGCTCAACGGCAGACCCGGTGAAAGCTCGACGCCTGCTCCTACCAACGGCGTGCGCGGTGCGAAACCGGCGGATGTTCCACCGGCCGCTGCCAAAGCATCGAAGGCTCCGGTAAAATCAGCAGCTGCACCCGCGAAGGCGAAGCCCAAGAAACGGTAAGCAGAGACGCCAATGAGGTGGAGGACACGAATGGACGAGCGTGACTGGGAAGGTGAGGACGAGGAGTATGAGGCGGAGCCTTACGTCATCATCGAGAAGCAGGAGTCGGCGATAGGGCCATTCCTTCTTGGCATCGCACTGGGCGCAGGCGTCGCGCTACTCTTCGCGCCACAGAGCGGTGAAGAAACGAGGGGCGGAATGGCTCGCAGCGCCCGCCGCGCCAAGACCGCGGCCCAGGATTTCGTCGAGGACGTGAGCGACACCGTCGCCGACAAGATCAAGGAAGTGAAATCGACCGTCGAGGACAAGATCGAGGCGACGCTCGATTCGGTCGACGACAAAAAGCGGCGCGTGACGAATGCGTATCACGCGGGGCGGGCGGCCGCGCGTGAGGCGCGCGGAGAGCTGGAGCAGCGCATCGCCGAAAGCAAAGCGGCGTACAAAGACGTCTAGTGCCGCAGCGCGGGCTAGCGGCCCGGCTCGGCTGGTTGCTTCGCGACTACGCGAAGCGAGTCTGGGACAACAGCGGCGAAGATAACGTTTTCTTTCTGGCGGGCGGCATCGCCTTCAACATTCTGCTCGCCGCCGTTCCCTTCTTTCTGCTGCTGGCGACGGGCCTTATCTACCTGCTGAACCAGTCGCCTGACACGACGTCGGCTGAAGTTCTCACCATCGTCGACAAATTTCTCCCGCCACATCCACCGGGCGATTCAGGCCCCGCGGCGGCAATTCTCAACGAAGTCATCAAGCGCAGCGGTACCGTCACCATATACAGCGCCATTGGCTTCATCTGGTTCTCGACGCGATTGTTCGGATCGCTGCGCACGGTGCTGGCGGCGATTTTCGACATCGATACTGATCGCGGCATCATCGCCGGCAAGATCTTCGACATCGAGATGACGCTGGTCTCGAGCCTGCTGCTGGTTGCGTACACTGCTCTGAGTGCATACCTGGCTATCGCTACAACGCGCGGGGTGCTCGTTCTCGCCGATCTGGGAATAAGGAAGGAGTTGATGGGCCAGCTCGAATACAATCTTGGCCAACTCCTCGCGTTCTCCTTCATCGCGACGATGTTTTTCTCACTCTACAAATTTCTCCCGCACCGGAAGATCCGCTGGAAGACTGCCCTCATCGCCTCACTTTTTACGAGCGTGATGCTGGAGGTCGCAAAACGCGCGTTTTCGGCGTATGTCCGATCTTTCAATCCGGGATCGTTTTACAGCGGCACGGTCGCTGCATTGGTGTTGGTCGTAATCTGGGTCTACTACGCTTCCTTCATCTTCATCATTGGCGGCGAAGTGGCGCAGGTTTACGAGTTGCGACGCGTGCGCAAGATGCAACGCGAAGCGTTTGAAGATTGACTCAGTCGATGGTGCCGGGTCTTCCGGCGAACCTACTCTTGGATGGGAGGCGTCTCGTGCGCAAGTTCGCGGTAGTTGCGGCCGTTCTGGCCGCTGTGTCGATCTCGGCCTGCAAAAAAACTGCACCTGGTGAATACGAAGTTCAGACGCCCGTTATCGGAACGCAGACGGACACGATTCACACTCCGACGGTCCAGGTCGGCACCGACACTGCGAAGGTGACGGTTCCCAAAGTCGAAGTGAAGAAGGACACCGCGTCGGTGAAGGTTCCGACGGTCAAGGTTAATCCGCCGAAGAAGTAGCGAGCATCGCTCGCGCCTATGGGAAAGCCCCGCCAGCAATGGCGGGGCTTTCTTTTAACTGCGACTTACGACTACCGGCTGGGAGTTGCGGGCGGAGCGGCTGGGGGCTTCGGGCTCAGAACGCGCCTGGTCAACGCGTAGA
>QHUA01000179.1 GCA_003221805.1 Gemmatimonadota bacterium | reverse complement strand
ATGTCGGATTCGAGATCCACGACAATGCCGACTCGGAGCCGCTACGCGCTTTTGCGCTCGGCTACCTCGCCCATCTCGCCGCAGACTCAGTAGCACACAATTACTTCGTGCCGCACCAGCTCACCATCACGTCGTCGACCGCAGCGCTGGGCCACAGTTACTGGGAAAGTCGATTCGACATGCATATCGGCGAGCGATTCAGTCGCACCGCGAAGCAGCTGATACTTCGCGACCACTCACACAGCGACGAACACCTCGATCGGATTCTCAGTCCAACGATCTTCAGCACACCGACCAACAGAAGAATCTTTCGGGGGATGGTCTACGTCGCGGACACCGAATCATGGCAGCGAATCTTCCATCTCGTCGAGGAGAAAAGCCGGTGGGACCTGAGCGAGAGAGAAGTCGGGCGATACATGGTCAGGGCGTTCGATTACATCGTAGATCTGCTGTCGCGCATGGACCACGCCGAGCCATACGAACTGGATCCGGCAGGAACTGTCGCTCTTCGCGAGGCGAAGAAAGTTCGTCGCGCCGCCTTGCGACGAGGGGGAGAAGAGCACGTCCGCGAGCAGGCACAGCAGCATTTTGGAATGCCGCGCTCACCGCTCCACTACGCTACGGGTCTGCCCGAACCCCTTTATCCGCCGCGAGCCGACAATAACTGATTCACCCGCTTCGGATCGGCGCGTCCTTTCGATTTTTTCATCACCAAGCCGACGAGGACGCCCTGCAATTTTCTCTCGCCCGAGAGATAGCGTTTGGCCTCTTCGGGATGCTCCTCCAGGACTTCATCGACCCAGGTTGCGATAGCGCCTTCGTCGCCGACCTGCGAAAGGCCTTCGTCGGCAGCGACCTGGGCCGCGGGCTTGCCCGTCTCTACCATCACCGAGAAGACGCGCTTGGCCGCGGTGTGACTCACTGTGCCATCGCGCACGAGATTCACCAGCTGGGCGAGATCAGCCGGCCGCACGCGGAAAAGGGCGAGATCCTGGCCCGACGCGCGCAGACTCGCCAGCACTTCGCCCATGACCCAATTGTAGGCGGCCTTTCCATCGTTCGACGCCCGAGCGACTGCCTCGAAGTATTCAGCCAGAGCCGGCGTTGCCGTCAGCTGTTCCACTTCGCTCGGTGAGATTCCGAACTCCGCAGCGAGACGCGCTTTTCTCGCATCCGGGAGCTCGGGAAGATTCTTGTGTGCGTCGTCGATCCACTTCGGTTCCAGCAGCAGCGGCCGAAGATCGGGCTCGGGAAAATAACGGTAGTCGTGGCTTCCCTCTTTTGTTCGACTGAGTCGATCAGTGCGCACTGCCGCTCTAACTCTGCCTCCAGTGCGCGCTCGACCGCCGAGAACGAGTTCATGTACTTGACTTCTGTTTTCGTACCGAGCTTGGTCTGACCCGGTGGCCAGACGCTGATGTTGGCGTCGACGCGCAGGCTTCCCTCCTCCATGCTCACGTCGCTCACATCGAGGTATTGCAGGATCTGCTTGAGAGTCCGGAGATACGCGCCCGCATCGGCGGACGAGCGGATGTCGGGCTCGCTCACTATCTCGATCAACGGAACACCGGCCCGATTGAGGTCGATGGCGGTGGCGCCCGGATAGCGGTCGTGAATCGACTTGCCCGCGTCTTCCTCCATATGCAGGCGCGTGATTCCGATTTTGATGTCGGCCCCCTTTTCTGTCCTCCCGATCAGAACAGATCCGCCGCTCGCCAACGGCTGATCGAACTGCGAGATCTGGTATCCCTTGGGTAAATCAGGATAGAAATAGTTTTTTCTCGCGAACACCGACGTAGGATTGATGGTGCATCCCAATCCGAGCGCGGCACGCGTGCCCAACTCCACGGCTCGCTCGTTGAGGACCGGCAGCGCGCCGGGGAGAGCGAGACACGTGGGGCAGGTATTGACGTTCGGCGGCGCACCGAAATCCGTCGAGCAGCCGCAAAACGCTTTCGTGCGCGTCTTGAGCTGCACGTGCATCTCGAGCCCCACCACCATCTCGTAGCGCTCTCGGCTCACTGGTGCGCCTCCTGACCGAGGGAAGCCTCGAGTGCGTAGGCAACCCTGAACATCGTGTACTCGTCGAAGTGCGCGGTGATGACTTGACCGCCGACCGGCAGTCGGCGCATCCGGCCAATAGGCACCGAGATGGCGGGCACTCCAGCGAGATTTGCGGTCACCGTGAAGATGTCGTTCAAATACATCTCGTACGGATCACTGATCGCGCCAACCGGAAACGCGGGTGTGGGAGTCGTCGGTGTAAAGATCGCGTTGACGCCACTGGTGAACACGGCCCGGAAATCGTCAGCGATGAGGGTGCGCACCGCCTGAGCTTTTTTGTAGTACGCGTCGTAGTATCCCGCGGAGAGCACGTAGGTGCCGAGCAGTATACGACGGGTGACTTCGGGTCCGAACCCCTGCGAGCGTGTTGACTCGTACATCGCCTTGAGTCCCTTTCCGCTGTCGACGCGCAATCCATATCGCACGCCATCGAAGCGGGCGAGATTAGACGAGGCCTCGGCCGGCGCCAGGATATAGTAGACTGGAATCGCCAGCGGCGATCTTGGCAGCGAAATGTCGCGCACCGTAGCGCCCATGGACCGAAACCGATCAAGCGCCCTCTCGCAGAGATCCTTGATGTTCGTGTCGAGCGTATCCGGGAAGTATTCCCTGGGCTTGCCGATGACGATGCCTTCGAGTGTCTTCGCACTTGGCGGTGGTGGCAGCGCCACCGGATTCCTTCCGATGCGCATCGCCTCGGTATCGGGGGCTCCCACCTCGGGAGCCGGTTTGCCGAGCGCCGACAAACGATAGACAGGCACCTCGGCATCGGAGCTCGTCGAATCCATCTTGTCGAAGCCGGCGATCGATTCTAGTCCGAGGGCCGCATCGTCGACTGTGCGTCCAACCACGCCGATTTGGTCGAGTGATGAAGCGAAGGCAACCAATCCATAGCGGCTCACTCGCCCGTACGTCGGTTTGACACCAACGACTCCGCAGAATGCCGCCGGCTGTCGCACCGAACCGCCCGTCTCCGAGCCAAGCGCTATCGGTGTGATTCCGGCCGCAACGGCCGCCGCCGAGCCACCAGAGGATCCGCCGGGGACGCAGCGAACATCGTGAGGGTTGCGGGTGGGTCCGAACGCGCTGTTTTCGGTCGACGAGCCCATGGCGAACTCGTCCATGTTGGTCTTGGCCACCACCAGCGCGCCGTTCGCTCGCAGTCGAGTGATCGCGGTTGCTTCATACGGGCTGACATACCCCGCGAGAATTTTTGAGCCACACGTCGTCGGCAATCCCAATGTGGCGATGTTGTCCTTAACGGCTACCGGCACGCCGGCAAGGATTCCGATGTCGGCCGCGCTTTGCAGGCGCTCCTGCATCGACTTCGCTTCGTGCTCGCTTGCCTCCTGGTCGGAATGCAGGAAGATGTTGAGCTCGTCGTGGCCGGCACCGATGTCGCGGGCGCGGTTGAACGAGGCGCGGACCATCTCGGTCGGCGACGCATCCCCGGCGCGGACCGCCGACGCAATGTCGGCGGCGCCCAGCATAGTGAAGTTTTCGACGCTCAAGCGCTGCTCTCGGTGGGATCCTCGTGCGTGGCCAGGCGCGGCACGATGAAGAAGCCATCGCGCATTGAGGGCGCGAACGACTCGAGTGTCCCTTCCATCAGCGGTGCGACACGCTCGTCCGGCCGAAGCGGTGTACCGCCCGCTCCCACTCCCGCCGTCAGCGACACCTGTGCGGTATCGATCTGGGAGAGGACCTCCATGTGCTGGAGAATCGAGCTCAGCTCCCTCGTGAGCTCGTCGGCGCGCGCGCTGTCGACGCCGAGCCGCGCCAGGTCTGCGATGTGAAGCACGTCTTCACGAGTGACGGCCACTACTCCTGCCCGCGCTCGAGGGTGGTGTACGCCAGCTTAATCGTTTTTCGTCCCACGGCTTCGTCGTCGAAGTCGATCACCGCTTTCACTTCGCGACCGACCCCCGAGAGTTCGGCGATCGACCCATCGCCGAACAATTTGTGGCGAACGCGTTCGCCTTTCACGTAGCGGGGCTCGTCCTGAGAAGCCTCGGCCTCTGCGATCGGTGTAGCTCGGCGCCAGGCGGGAACGTCGTAGGTGCGGCGTGCCGGGTATGCGCCGCTGAAGCCCACGCCTCCCCCATCCCGACCGAGGCTCGTCCGACCCATCGCCGCTACGCGGATCGTCTTCCTCTCGTCGAGGTTTGCGGCGGCGATTTCGCGCAGGAAGCGCGACTTGATTGAAGGCAGTAGCTCGCCGTTGCGCCGCCGCATCTCCGTGTGAGAGAGGTAGAGTTTTTCCTGCGCCCGAGTAATGCCGACGTAGAACAGACGCCGCTCTTCCTCCAGCTTGGGAGGATCATCGAACGACTGCGAGAGCGGAAAGAGTCCGTCCTCGAGCCCGGTCAGGAAAACGACTGGATACTCCAGCCCCTTGGCGTTGTGGAGCGTCATCAGCGTGACGGCGTCGGCGGTTGGATCGAGTGCGTCGGCGCTGGCGACGAGCATTGCGCGCTGCAGAAAGTGGTCGAGCGGCGTCAGACCAACCTCGCCGCCGTCGTCGATCACCGTTTCCGCAGCCCCGTCGATCAGCGCGCTGATGTTCTCGATCCGATCGCGCGCCGATTCCGCACCTTCCGCCCGCAGGTATTCGACGTAGCGAATCTCGGCGATCAGCTCCTGGAGCAGCACATCGACGCTGGTGTCCTTGGCTCTTTCCCGAAGAGCGGCGATCAACCGCGTGAAATCAGCCAACGCCTTTTTCGCTGCCGGGCGCAGGGATTCGTGCAGATCATCCTTCGAGGCAACTTCGGACAGCGAGACCCCCAGTTCACGTGCGCGCGCGGCAAGGGTGTCGACCGTTGTGTCGCCGATGCCTCGCTTCGGGACGGATATGGCGCGGCGGAACGCTTCTTCGTCTGCCGGATTGGCGATCAGCTTGAGATACGCCATCAAGTCGCGAATCTCGCGGCGATCGTAGAACCGCACCGACCCGACCAGGCGATAAGGAATCGCTTCGCGGCGCAGCGCATCTTCCAGGGCGCGGCTCTGAGCATTGGTGCGATAGAGGACGGCAAATTCGTTCAGGCCGCGATTCTCCTTCGTCTGGCGCCCCTTGATCTCCTCGAGAATGAAGTCGGCTTCGTCGCGCTCGTCGAGCGCAGCAACGAGCGTCACCGCCTCACCCGCTTCACGGGTTGCGCGCAGGGTCTTCCCCTTGCGACTGACGTTCTGCGTGATCGCCGCGTTGGCGACGTGAAGGATGTCGGGTGTCGAGCGATAGTTCTCCTCGAGACGCACCAGCCTCGCCGTAGCGAACTCCTTCTCGAAGTCGAGAATGTTGCGGATGTCCGCACCGCGCCACCCGTAAATCGACTGATCGTCATCGCCGACAACGACCACGTTGCCGTGGGCGCTGCCCAGCAGCTTGATGAACTGGAATTGCGCCCGGTTGGTGTCCTGATACTCGTCGACGAGGATGAATTGAAAGCGGTCGCGATATCGAGCCAGCGTCTTCTCGTCGTTGCGGAAAATCTCGACCGGCAGCACCAGCAGATCGTCAAAGCTGACCGCGTTCGCCGCTCGCAGCGTCGGCTCCATCTGCTTGTAGCCCTTGGCTGCGGCGCGCGATACCGGATCCATCGCCAGCGAATCGTATTCGGCAGGCGGCACCAGCGCGTTCTTGGCGTCGGAAATCAACCCGGCGATGACCTTGGGACTCCACTGCTTAGGGGGGATTCCTTCGCGCTCCATTATCCGCTTGACGACGCCGAGGGTGTCGTCTTC
>QHUA01000178.1 GCA_003221805.1 Gemmatimonadota bacterium | reverse complement strand
CCTGGCGTAAGCGGCGACCTCCGTGATCCAGGGAGTTGGAATCATGATGCTCGCCGATGACACCGCGCCCTTATCGAGGGCGTCAAAGCTCGCCGCATCGGCGGAGTGGGCGAAGCCAAGGTCATCGGCGTGGAGGATCAGCAGCTTGGCGTCGCGGGGGTAGCCGAGTCGCTCGGCGACGGTTTTGGTCTGCGCCGAAAGCGCGGATGCAAAGAGGAGCGACAGGATCGACGACCGAATCAACGGCTTCATGTGACACCTCATGTCAGTGGTCCCGAGTTGAACTGCTCGGCGGTGATTACGTAAGCGACACTCTCCCGCCCGTTGCGATAGACTCTCGCCGGCATCTCGACGCCTCCAATCTTCTCCACAGCACGGCGTGAGCGCCAGTTCTCCGGACCGACCAGCAACAGGACATGGTCCACGAACTTGAAAGCGTGTCTAAGCATGAGCTGCTTCATCTCGCGATTGTAGCGTCCGCCCCAGTAGGACCTGGCCAGGAATGTCCAGCCGATCTCGATCTCGCTCTTTTCCTGGTCGTAGCCGAAAAATCGAGACGAGCCAACGATTTTCCCATTGGTGGCATCGATGGCGACGAAGGCGCCGCCGCAGCTCAGCGCCTCCTGGAAGAAATTGCGGAACACGTCTTCCTGGTAGCGATCGCTGGCTGGGTGTTGCTCCCAGATGAGAGGATCCTGTGCTACCGCAAACAGGGCGTCAAAATCCTCGGGCTGCAGGGGTCTGAGCTCGAGAAGTTTGCCCTTGAGGGTCGGTTGTAGATCGAAAGACATGCTCAAGCCTGATACTCTCTCGGAATGCTTCCCCCCGGTGAAGATCCACAAGACGGGATAAATTAGGTATCGCATGGGCGCCTCCGCCTCCCCCTCACCCTCACCATCACCCTCTCTTCAGCGGGCCTGGATTCGTGCGGCGTTGCTGTTCGGCGTCGTCTATCTCGCCGCCGGGCTGGTATTCGGTCTACTTGCCGGTGCAGCCGCATCCGATCAGCTACGGTCCGCCTGGCGCCTGATGGCGTGGCTGGTGAGCGCTATCGCCTATGCGCTGCACATACGATATGAATACGTTCGGCTCCACAATCCATCGGTGACGGCAGCGCGGCACGTTGCGATTGCTGTCGCCATGGGGGCATTCGGTCTGGCGCTGGCGGCGAACATTCATGCGTTGACGGCGGGCTCCACGCACCGTCGCGCGCTCGGGCTGTCGTTGGTGCTTTGGCCTTTGTTGACGGCTATCCCGGCCTTTGTCGTCGCGCTGGCGGCGATAGCGATCCTGGCCCGAACCCGAAGCGCTCAGTAAATGCGCGTCCTTCATCTGCATCATATCGTGACCCACTTCGTGTGCGTCTTCGCAGCTGCGCCGATACTGAGTGCGCAGGCGGTGGGCGCCTTCGATTCGCAAAACGACGTTGGCCGTGCGCGACATCCTGGCTCCGCCTCGTACAACTCGCCGCGACAGGAGTACGTGATCGCCGGCTCGGGCCAGAACATGTGGAACGACCACGATGACTTTCATTTCGTCTGGAAGAGAATGACGGGCAATTTCATTCTCTCCACCCGCGCGCATTTCGTAGGGAAGGGAGTCGAGGCACATCGGAAGATCGGCTGGAGCATTCGCTCGTCACTGGAAGCAAATAGTCCGCACGTGACGGCGGCACTGCACGGCGATGGGCTGATGTCGCTGCAATTCCGTCGCACACCGGGCGCAACGACTGAAGAGAACAAGTCGGCGGACAGCTTGCCCAACGCCGACGCGGTGATTCAGCTTGAACGGCGCGATGGCGCCTTCCTGATGTCCGTCGCCAGGTTCGGCGACACGCTGGTGACCCAACGGCTGACGGATGTGTCACTCCCAGACACCGTGTACGTCGGCCTGTTCGTGTGTGCCCACAACGACAGCGTCGTGGAGCGAGGCGGGTTCAGCAATGTGCGCATCACGACTCCTGCCAAGAGCGACTTCGTTCCGTACCGCGACTACATCGGAAGCAATCTCGAGATTCTCGATGTCGCCACCGGCAATGCGACCGTCGTGCATCGGTACCGCGGCTCGTTTCAGGCGCCGAACTGGACTCGCGACGGCAAGGCGCTGATCTACTCACAGGAAGGCCGGCTGTACAAGTTCGATCTCGCGTCGCGATCAACGGCGGTGATCAACACCGCGTTTGCGACGCGAAACAACAACGATCACGTCCTTTCGTTCGACGGTCGGATGTTGGCGATCAGCAATCACGCGCCAGAGGACAGCGGTGCGTCCATCGTGTACACGGTGCCGACGACCGGAGGCACCCCCAGGCGCATTACGGCGAAAGGACCGTCGTATCTGCACGGGTGGTCGCCCGACGGACGCTGGCTCGTCTACGTTGGCCAGCGCGACGGCGAGTTCGACGTCTATAAAATTTCTGTCAGCGGTGGGACCGAAATTCGGCTTACCTCCACGCCGGGACTCGACGATGGTCCGGAGTACACTCCTGACGGGAAGTACATCTACTTCAACTCGGTGCGCAGCGGACGGATGCAGATCTGGCGCATGCGACCGGACGGGAGCGCCCAGGAGCAGATCACGAACGACGGGTTCAACAACTGGTTCCCGCACATCTCGCCCGACGGGAAGTCGATCGTCTTCATCTCGTTTCCGCCCGATGTGCCGCCCGACGATCATCCCTTTTACAAGCACGTGCTGCTACGCCTGATGCCAATCGGTGGCGGGCCGGCGCGCGTGATCGCTTACGTGTACGGCGGGCAGGGAACGATCAACGTTCCTTCATGGTCGCCCGACAGCAAGCGGCTCGCCTTCGTGAGCAATTCCGTGTTGCCAGAGGAAAAGTAAGATGAGGATACTCTTCCAATCTCATCGTTTCGCTCTTCTCTGCATCTCGCTGATGACACTCGGGCACAGGGTCAGTGCGCAGCAACCCCCCACCAATCCGGCGCCCGATGAACGGTTCAAGGCGGACATTCTCGTCATTGCGCCACATCCCGATGACGAATCGACGATCGCGGGCTACCTCGCCAGAGCCGTGCTCGACGAGCACCGTCGTGTCGCGGTCGTCGTCACCACGCGTGGTGATGCGGGACAGAACTTGGTCGGCTACGAGCAAGCGCGCACGCTGGCCGAGATACGCGAGATGGAGACACGACAGGCCCTGTCGTCGATTGGAATCACCAACGTTTTTTTCCTGCGCATGCCCGATACATTCGGCTACGATGTCTCTGACGTGCTGCGCTCTCTGGAGACGGCGAACCACGGTAGCGCTCTTGGCGAAGCGGTGCGATTCATCAGACTGACCCGACCGGAAGTGGTCATCACGATGTTGCCGGCGACGGTCGTGGGCGAAAACCACGAGGACCACCAGGCATCGGGAGTGATTGCCACGGAAGCGTTCGATCTCGCTGGGGATCCAACCGCATTTCCGGAACAGGTTGCGGCGCCCGAAGACCGACTATAGGCCAAGAAACTCTACTATTACACGGACGCAACGCACTTCGAATTCCTCAAGGGCAAAGGGCCGGAGTACTCGATGACGGCCATTTCGCCGTCGCAGCGCGTCTCGTACGCTCGCCTCGCGGCGAAGGAGGTGTCCTTCCACCGCACCCAATACGGCGATCAGCCGGCGAGAGCTTTGGCAACGAACAATCTCAAAGATTTCGAGCAGCCATTACCTTTCCTGCTGGCGAAATCTCTGATTGGTGGCGCGGTTACGGGCGACATCTTGGATGGAATTCGCTCGGGTGCGATCGCGTTCGCGCCCGTGCGTGGATACCGGCCCGAGAACACTCCCGCGTTGTCGATCGAGCTGGGGCAGGGCTGGGCGTTTTACAGGCGCTTCTACCCGGCGCACAATCTCGATGTCATGCCCGGACTGCTTGCGCCAGAGCTCGGCGTCGGCAGCGGCCAGCATTTGCCGGCGTTCCTGCTGCTCCATAACGCGACGGACAAGCCGGTCACGTTCCATTTGAGAACACAACTCCCTCCGGGCTGGAGTGTCGACAGTACTTCCGCGCAGCATTCGCATCCGTGGCCGATGACTGAGTTCATCGCCTCGCCACACGACGACTTTCCGGTGCGGATTCGCCTCATTGCACCAAGACTTGCCAAATCTGAATGGCAAACGATCAACTGGACCGCGACCGCTGATGGGCGGGAGCTTGGACCCGTCGCGCTGAGGATCTACGTCTATGGACAGTAAGACCCGGGAACGCGAATGACCGCTCGCCCCGAGCCGGCTAGCGCCGGGACACCTGGCCCGCCACACCTGGAGCGCAAGTTCAACATGTTGAGCGCCACGGCTCTCAACATGACCAACATGATGGGTGCGGGACCGTTCATCACCATCCCGCTCCTCATGTCGGCGCTCGGCGGACCGCAGGCGATGCTCGGCTGGCTCGTCGCGCTCGTCATCGTTATATGCGACGGCATGGTCTGGAGCGAGCTGGGCGCGGCGATGCCCGGTTCGGGCGGATCGTTCCGCTACCTGCGCGAATCGTTCGGACCAGCGCGATTCGGTCGACTGATGGGGTTTCTGTTCGTCTGGCAATTCGTGCTCAGCGGCCCCCTCGAGATCGCGTCCGGCTACATCGGCTTCGCGCAGTACGCCCAGTACCTCTGGGCGGGACTGACGCGACCGTGGGTGATCGCGCTCGTCACCGTCGTTGGTATTATCAACATCGCGCTGCTGTACCGACGCATTCAGTCGATCGCCAAGATCACGATCTCACTCTGGGCTGGGACGCTGATCACGGTGGCGGCGGTGATTCTCACTGGTGCGACCCACTTCAATCCGCGCCTCGCTTTTGACTTCCCGCCGGGCGCGTTCAATCTCTCCCTCGGGTTCTTCCTCGGACTCGGCGCCGCGTCGCGCATCGGAATTTACGACTACCTCGGCTACTATGATGTCTGCTATATCGGCGATGAGGTCCAGAATCCTGGTCGAGTCATTCCAAGGTCGATTCTCATCAGCACGATTGCCGTCGCACTGATCTACATCGGCGTCAACTTCTCCATCATCGGCGTCGTCCCGTGGCGGGAATTTGTGCCGGCCGCGGATCATCCCGAGTCAAACTTCATCGTCTCGGTGTTCATGGAGAAGATCTACGGCGGGACCGTCGCCACGATTTTCACGTTGCTGGTGTTGTGGACAGCGTTCGGCTCTGTGTTCGCGCTACTGCTCGGCTATTCGCGCATACCGTATGCGGCGGCGGAGAGTGGTTACTTCTTTCGTGCGTTCGGGCGCCTGCATCCGACTGAAGAATTTCCCTACGTGTCCTTGCTGGTGCTCGGTGCGCTGTCGATCATCGCCGGATTCTTCTCACTCGGTACGGTGATTGATGCGTTAATAGTCACGCGGATACTGGTGCAGTTCATGGGACAGATCGTCGGCCTGATGCTCCTGCGCAAGAATGCGCCAGACATGCCGCGGCCGTACCGAATGTGGCTCTATCCGATACCCGGGCTTGTCGCGCTGCTGGGATGGATTTTCGTCTTCGCGACGACGGATCTACGCGTGATTGTCTTCGGCGTTGCCGTGCTGGCGCTGGGTTGCGTTGCGTTTCTTCTGTGGTCTTGGAACACCAAACGTTGGCCATTCGGTTTGGCGGAGGCGCTATCGTGAAGCAGATCTCCCGTTGGTCCTTGTTTCTTATTGTCGCGGTGAGGAGCGCTGCGACGGCGCAAGAGCAGCTGATGCTGCACAACGGCTGGCTGATCCAGTCGTCGGCGAGGGTTGGGGCTGACGGAGCGGGAATCTCTTCGACGAGCTACCGTCCGTCGGACTGGTACAGTGCGACGGTGCCATCGACAGTTGTCGGTGCGCTGGTGGAGAACGGAACGTATCGCGATCCATTTTTCGGCATGAACCTGCGCCAGATCCCCGGCACCACTTTTCCGATCGGGGCGAACTTCGTGCACACGGCGATGGATCCGAGCAGCCCCTACGCCGTACCGTGGTGGTATCGCACGACCTTCCGCGTTCCGGCGACGATGCGTGGCCGCCGGATAACGCTCCACTTCGATGGGATTAACTACCGCGCCAACATCTGGCTGAACGGACGCCGACTCGCTGATTCAGCAGCCGTCGCTGGCACGTTCCGTCGCTACGAGTTCGACATCACCGATGCCGTCAATCGCGGTGGGGCGAACGCCCTCGCCGTCGAAATATTTGCACCGACTCCACCGGATCTGCAGACGACGTGGGTGGACTGGAATCCATCGCCGCCCGACAAGGACATGGGGATCTGGCAACCGGCGTATCTGAGCGCGAGCGGTGACGTCGTAGTGCGCTATCCGGAAGTGGTGAGCCGGGTCGACACCGCTACGCTGCGCAGCGCCGATCTAACCATTGTCACCGGTCTAAAGAATCTCACGCCCCAGACCGTGACGGGAACGCTGCGTGTAAGGATCGGAAACGTCGCCTTCAGCAAGCCGGTGACGCTCGGGCCGAACGACAGTGCACTGGTGAGAGTCACGCCCGACAGTTTTCCGCAGCTTCGTTTCACCAACCCGCGTCTGTGGTGGCCACTCGAGCTCGGCAAGCCGGAGCTCTACACGCTGGCGCTCGAATTCGTGAGCGGTGGTCGTGTGTTGGATCAGCAACAGCTGCGATTCGGCATCCGCGAGATTACGTCCGAGTCGACACCGAAAGGAGGTCGCCTCTTCCGCGTCAACGGTCGACGAATTCTGATTCGCGGCGGCGGCTGGGCGCCGGACATGTTCTTCCGTCTGCAGCCGGAGCGACAGGACGCCCAGCTGCGCTATGCGCTCGACATGCATCTCAACACGATTCGTCTCGAGGGTAATTACGAGAACGATCGCTTCTGGCATCAGACGGACAGCCTCGGCGTTCTCGTCATGACGGGTTGGGTGTGCTGCAGCGCCTGGGAAGAATGGCCAAAGTGGGGGCTGGAGCAGCGCACAGTGGCCGCGGCATCACTCCGCGATCAGATGCGCAGGCTGCGCGGGCATCCGAGCGCCCTCGTCTGGCTCAATGGCAGCGACAATCCGCCGCCGTCGGACGTCGAGCAGATGTACCTCGGCGTCGAGCAGGCGGAAGCCTGGCCCAATCCGACGATTTCATCTGCCAGCGCCAAACCGGCGCAATTCTCCGGCGCCAGCGGGGTGAAGATGACAGGTCCATACGATTGGGTGCCTCCGGGCTATTGGCTGCAGGACAGCACCCACGGCGGTGCCTGGGCGTACAACACAGAGACCAGCCCGGGCGCAGCGGTGCCGCCGATCGAGAGTATGCGCAGGATGATTCCTGCTCAGGACATCAAGTGGCCACTCGACACAGTCTGGTTCTACCACGCTGCCGGTGGACAATTCACCCATCTACTCGATCGCTTCAATACCGCGCTGTCCGTTCGCTACGGTGCTCCGACGACCGCCGAGGATTACACGATCACGTCGCAGCTGATGACCTATGAGGGCGAGCGCGCGATGTTCGAGGCGTATCGCCGCAACGAATGGGTCTCGACGGGCGTGATCCAGTGGATGTTCAACAACGCCTGGCCGTCCATCTACTGGCACCTGTTCGACTGGTATCTCCGACCAGGGGGTGGATACTTCGGCGCCAAGAAGGCGAACGAGCCGGTGCACGTATTGTACTCCTACGATGATCGTTCAGTGGCGATCGTGAGGAGCGGACCCGACCGCACTCCGTTGCGTGCCATGCGTGTCCTCGCGCGAATATTGGGAATTGACGGCTCCGAGAAATTCTCGCGCGATAGCGTGCTCGACATACCGGCCGACAGTAGCATGCGCGTTTTCGTTCTGCCGGAGCCGAGCGGAATATCCGGCGCTTACTTCGTCGATCTGCGCCTCTCCCGTGCTGACAGCCTGGATCCCGTCTCGGGTGCCGTGCTCAAGCCAATCAGCACCAACTTCTACTGGCTGTCGACGCGGATGGACGTGCTATCCGATTCATCGACGTGGTACATGACTCCGGTGAATCGCTACGCGGATTTCACCGCGTTGCGCACCATGCCACAGGCGGACGTGAATGCGTTAGCGCGGTTTTCGAGCTCGGGTGGTACTGGGACAGCGCGGGTATATCTGAAGAATCCCAGTCGCTCGATTGCGTTATTTGTACGACTGCAGGTCGTCGGGCGAGGAGGGGAAGAAGCGCTACCAGTGCTTTGGGAAGACAACTACATCACCCT
>QHUA01000177.1 GCA_003221805.1 Gemmatimonadota bacterium | reverse complement strand
GCGCCAGTCGTAACCGTTGCCCCAGTACTGAACCAGTGGCTGAAGCCTCGCCAACTGTGCGCCCTGCGACTGATCGGCGACGGTTTCCTTGTCCGGCCAGCGCGTTGCGTTGATGCGGCGCTTCAGATCCATCAGCGCCGCATCTGACACGTGCACGCGGAATGGTCGGATGCTGCTATCGGCGCTCGTCGAGCGCGCTTTGGCAACGGAGCTCGTGACCGTTGCATCCGTCGTAACCGCCTGAGGAGTTGTCATCGTTTGTGCCTCGATTGGGCTTGCGATTGCCACTGAGGCGAGTGCTGCGAGCATGCCGGTAAAGCAGTGAGAATTCCTGAACATTATTTTTCTCCTCCCTCAGCTGGCGGGGCGATCAGAAAGCGGCGCGTAATCCGTCGGTCACTTTGCAGTCGCAGTTGCTGCCTGCTCGATGAGACGTGCGACGACTTTCGGATGTGAAATGAACGCGACGTGGCTGGCGTTGATCTCACTCGTGGTCGCGCCCATTCGCTTGGCGTAGAAACGCTCGAGATCCGGATTCAGCGCGTGATCCTGGCGCGACACCAGGTACCACGACGGAATTGTCTTCCAGGCCGGTGAATCGATCGTCGCGCCGAATACCGAGTTGTGAACCGGCTTCTGCGTGGCGCACACGACTCTTGCCGCGCTTACCGGCAGATCGGCGGCGAAGATATCATGAACCTGATCGCAAGCGATGTAGAGGAAGCCAGCGGCATCGGGTCTCAGCGCTTTGCCGAGCCCAGTCGGATACTTGTCGGTGAGCGGGCCGACCGGCTCATTTGCTTCAGGCGCAAACGCCGCGAGGTAGACCAGGGCTTTGACGTTCGGATTTCCCGAGGCAGCGCCGCTGATCACAATGCCACCGTACGAATGTCCAACCACTACCACCGGCCCTTTTTGCGCGTCGATAAGGCGTTTGGTGGTAGCGATGTCGTCACCGAGCGACGAGAGAGGGTTCTGAACTGCGACGACGTTATAACCGTCGTTCAGCAGCAGAGGGATCAGGTACTGGAAGCTGCTTGCATCGGCAAAGGCGCCGTGAACCAGCACGATAGTGGGTTTCGCAGCCGCGCTGGCTGTTGTCGCGGACTTCTTTGCGGTCCTTACCGTTTGCGCACCACCGCCGGCGGCGGCGAGGAAAAGCAGGCCTAGTGAGAATGCAGCAACTGTCTTCGTAGTCATCGTCGTCTCCGTGAGTTTTTCTGCGGTTTCAAATCCCGACCGGCCGTCATCGTTGCACTGCTGCCGGGTTGCTAGTCGGCGCGTCCCGCTACCGCGGAACTACGCAGCGATCTGAAGCCATCGCGCATCCCAGTCACGAAATATCCCGGTTGCTCCCACGCCGCGAAGTGCCCGCCCTTCGGGAATTTGTTGTAGTAGATCATCTTGGGATAAGCGCGCTCTGCCCAGGTCTTCGGCGCCGCGTAGATCTCGTCGGGGAAGACGGTCACGATGACCGGAAGCTGGACGCCCCTGCCGTCGAAAAAGCCTCCCCCCGGCTTTTGTGCGGCCTCCCAATAGAGGCGAGCTGACGAGACCGCGGTATTCGTGAGCCAGTACATCGTGACGTTGTCGAGGATGTCGTCGCGCGTGAGGCCTTCCGACTGTCCGTCGAAGACCCGTCTGATCAGCTCGTAACTGCGGATGTCGTGGTCGAGCATCCACGCCGCCAGGCCGACGGGCGAATCCGCAAGCGCGTATAGCGTCTGCGGCCGAAGTCCCATCTCGCTGGCGTAGGCCAGCCCCTTCTTATAGAAGAAGTCCAGCTGGTCCCAGGCATTCCGCTCGTCGGGTGAAAGTGTCGCCGGTGGCGGACTGCCCGCCGCCATCGCCTTGACAATCTCGGCCGGAACGGTAGCCGCCATGTTGGTGGAAATGCCGAGCAATCCCGGAGGTGTCTGCAAACCCATCACCTCCGTGACGGCATTTCCCCAATCACCGCCCTGCGCCACGAATTTCGTGTAGCCAAGGCGGTTCATCAGAGTTGCCCACGCGCGTGCGATTCGCGGCACGTCCCACCCGGGTGTCGTCGTTTTACCTGAAAATCCATGGCCGGGCAGCGATGGTATCACGACATCGAAAGCGTCTTCGGCCTTTCCGCCGTAGGCAACAGGATTCGTGAGCGGCGCGATGACTTTCATTTGCTCGATGAACGACCCCGGCCAGCCATGGGTGATGATCATCGGCAACGCATTCTTTTCCTTCGACTTGACGTGAATGAAATGAATGTCCAGCCCATCGATGTTGGTGATGAAATTCGGGACGGCGTTTATCTTCGCCTCGGCTTTGCGCCAGTCGTAGTCGGTGCCCCAGTACTGCGCGAGTTTCTTCATCGTCGCGGACTGAACGCCCTGCGTTGCATCGTTGACCGTTTCATTCTCGGGCCACTTCGTCGCCTTGACGCGTCGACGCAGATCGGCAAGCTCGGCTTCGGGAATGCTCACATGAAACGGACGAATCTCGGGACCGCTGCTGGTCTGCCGTGCAACATCGGTGAGAGTTTCAGGCCTTACTCCAGTCATAGCTTCCAACCTCCTCGAAAAAGCAAGAAGACCCAGCTGGCTCGCGGCAACGGTTGCGGCGGCAGCGCCAAAAAAGCGACGGCGATCAAGATCAGGCATGTTGGTCATCTCCAATGCGCGGTTTGCGGATTCAATTCCGAGGGATCAGAACGTCGCGCAATGCTGATACGTCGCTGCGCGAAAAGCGGTAAACGCGACACATTCGCCGTTGAGGAGATGGCCTCGCACAATGGATCTAATGACGGCGTAGGTAGAAACGCCTACTCACTACGATTGGCTCGTAACGCCGTCAAGAACGAACCGAATGTTTCAGCCGAAAATCGTGTAACGATTTAGGCGGTGCAACGCCGATGCGAAGCACAGGGATCTAGGCAGCTCAGCTACATCTTCCGGAGCGGGTGCTCGCTGAAGAACTCCCACATCAAACTCGTCGCATCGATGCTGTGAGTGGTGCGACCGACGAACCACTCCGGCAGCCGCATGCCGCCCGGCCAGGTATGACCACCACCGTGAACGGTGTAAAGCACCACCGTTGCATCGTCAGCGCATTCCCTGTATTCGCGACGAGTGACATCGGCCGCTACCGTCGATTCGACTGAATTTTCTCCGCACCGATTTCTTCTCGCCCAATTCGCCGTCCACCTCGGCGTGCTCGGAAATGGTCTGGGTGATACCCACGAGGAGCCGCCGTTGTAAGGAATCTCCGGATCGGCCGTCCCATGAAACGCAATCATCGGAACCGGTCGTTGGTCCGTGCACCAGCGCCACGGCAGTGTTTGCGCTGCTGCCACCATACCAACCGCAGCGATTCGATCGGACAGAGTGCAGGAAAGGGCGAACGACATCCCGCCACCGTTGGACAGTCCGTTGGCGTAAATCCGGGTGGAGTCGATGTTGTAGGATGCCTCGAGCGTGTCGATTAGCTCGGCGATGAATCTGACGTCCTTCATCAGATCGTTGCCCGGCTCCGCCCGCCACACTCGGACTCCTTTGCCGCCAACTCCCGACGGATAGACGACGATGAATCCCTTGCTGTCGGCCAGCTCGTTCCACTGGCTTATGTCCTTCTGAGACGCGCCCCACAGCCCCGCGGCGTGCATGCTGATGACGAGAGGCGTCGGCTTGGAGCGGTCGTAGCTCCTCGGGACATAGAGCAGATACTCCCGTTTTTCCCCCGAGGAAACGAAGGAGCCGTTGTCCCGATTCGCCGAGTAGAATGAGAAGGCCTCGATGGGGACGATCACCACCGGCAGGCCGACGAGCGCGAGCGCCGCCGCGAGCGCCGCTTTCCTGTTTTTCATCA
>QHUA01000158.1 GCA_003221805.1 Gemmatimonadota bacterium | reverse complement strand
GCCGTTCAAGCAGGCCGAGTTCGACATCATGTACGCCGAGGGCATCAGCCACGCCTCGCTCGTACTCGACATCGCGTCCGAGTCTGGCATCATCGACAAGTCTGGCGCGTGGTACAGCTACGGCTCGCAGCGAATTGGTCAGGGTCGCGAGAACGCGAAGATGTATCTCAAGGACAATCCGGCGCTGCTCGCCGAGGTCGAGGAGAAGGTGAAGACCGTCCTCGGCATCAGGCCTCCGGTTTCTGGCGAGACCGAGGTCGAGCTGGCTGATTGAACCGTCTGAGCGCTTACGATTACGCTCTGAACCTTCTCGCCGCGCGTCCTTACGCCACGCGCGCGCTGCACAAAAAACTGATCCAGAAGCAGTACCCGGCGGCGGACGCGGATGACGCGATCCGCCGCCTTGTCGATAACGGCCTGCTCGACGACGAGAAATTCGCCGAGCAGTACGCGCGCTCGAAGATGCTGAGCACAGGCGCATCGAAGCGGCGTCTCACGCAGGATCTCTATCGCAAGGGCATTAAAGGCGACGTCGCCAGCACCGCCATCGCGAACGTTATCGCCGATGAAGAGATCGATACTGCTGCCGTGATCGACCAGGTCGCGCGGAAGAAGCTCGCGCAGCTCGGCGACCTCGAGCCGCTTGTCCTCCGTCGACGTTTGTTCGCGTTTCTGGCGCGGCGCGGATACGATGTCGGTGAGATTAAATCCGTCGTTGGTCGACTGATTTGATCGGCCGGCATCTTTGCCGGTACGGCGGAGCGGGTCCTCTCCGGCGCTGAATATCCGCGAGTGCCGCGGCTGGGGTGTGGCTCGATCCCTATCCCTCGTGTAATACTCGATCGTGGCGATCCGATTCGCTCCAGGGTCATCGCCTACGAGGACCCGCTCCGCCTTCCCATCGAGGTCCTGCGGTCAACTAGACATCTCGGTCGCGCCTTTGGCCGGCTCGATCGGAGCGCGCAGTAGCGCGCCGAGCGAAGCTCGGCACCGCCGACACAGACGACGGATGAGGGTACCGGGTGCCGCGCGTGCAGTTGCGACCCTCCACGGGAGGTGCGGGTGTCCTCGCAGCGCTGACCCTGGAGCGAATCGGATCGCGACGATCGAGTACTACACGAGGGTCAGAGGATCGATGTCGCGCCCCAGGCGCGGCACTCGCGGATATTCAGCGCGAAGAGGACACCCGCACCACCCATGCAGCGGTGCAAGTCGAAGCGCCCCAACGAGCCCGCGTATATTTAGACCATGACGGCCGCCGAGATCCGTAAGAAATTCATCGAGTACTTCGAAAAGAACGGGCATATCGTCCACCCGAGCTCACCAGTCGTGCCCGGAGACGACCCGACGCTGATGTTCACCAACGCGGGCATGGTCCAGTTCAAAAAGGTCTTCCTCGGCCAGCAGCAGCCGCCCGGCGGCCGGCGGGCGACGACGGTGCAAAAGTGCGTGAGAGCGGGCGGCAAGCACAACGATCTCGAGCAAGTGGGTCATACTGCGCGGCACCACACCTTCTTCGAGATGCTCGGCAATTTCTCGTTTGGTGATTACTTCAAGCGCGACGCCATTCGGTTCGCCTGGGAATTCGTCACCAAAGAGCTGAAGCTCCCGCCCGAGCACATCCGCGTCACTGTGTATGAGGAGGACCACGAGGCGCGCGCGCTGTGGCGCGAGGTCGCAGGACTATCCGACTCCAGAATCTACGGCTTGGGTGCGCACGACAACTTCTGGCAGATGGCCGATACCGGTCCCTGCGGCCCGTGCAGCGAGATCTTCATCGACCTCGCCTATGTCGCCAAGGACTTCAAGATTCCCAAAGGCGCGAGGGGCGAGTGGACCGAAGTCGGCCGCAAGGAATTCTCGAAGGATGCTTTCGTCGAAGGCGCCGAAGCGGGGCGATTCCTCGAGTTCTGGAATCTCGTCTTCATGCAGTTCGACCAGCAGCCGGACGGGAAGCTTGTTCCGTTGCCCAAGCCGTCGGTCGATACGGGTGCTGGCTTGGAGCGCATCGCCGCTTTCATGCAGGCCGAATCCAACAATTTCCACAACGATCTTTTTCGGCCGCTCATCAAGGCGGTGGAGAAAACCGTTCGCAAGAAATACGATCGGGGGGAAGAAGGCGCATCATTCCGCGTCATCGCCGATCATAGTCGCGCCGTCGCATTTCTAATCGCCGACGGAGTGTTTCCCTCCAACGAAGGACGGGGTTACGTCCTGCGACGCATTCTACGCCGCGCGGTGCGCCACGCCTGGCTGCTCGGTCGCCGCAAACCGGCACTGGTCGAGATAGTTCGAGTCGTCATCGACGAGATGAGCGACGTATATCCCGAGCTGGGGGCCCGCGCCAAGCACATCATCGATACAACGCGCGCAGAAGAAGAACGTTTCCTGTCCACCATCGAAGGCGGGATGCGCCGCTTCGATGAGCTGGCGCCGGCAAAGACCAGCAAAGGATCAACTGCCATCCACGGCACGATATCCGGCGAGGATGCGTTCAAGCTTTATGACACCTTCGGATTCCCGATCGATCTGACCGAACTCATGGCCAGAGAGCGCGGCTACTCCGTGGATATCGCCGGTTTCGAAGCCGCGCTCCAGGCGCAACGCACTCAGTCGCAGGAAGATCGCCGCTCCAAGAAGATCGGCATCGCACCAGATGTCCTCGGCGAAGGCGATTGGGCGCAGGGTGACGAGGACACTGCCTTCGTTGGCTACGACGCGCTCGAGGTCAGCACCGAAGTAATTGCCAAGAGAGATCTCCCCGACGGACGCGTCGCCGTAATGCTGCGCGAGACGCCGTTCTATGTCGAATCGGGAGGGCAGATCTCCGACCGCGGCGAGATCCAGGGCGAAGGTTGGCGCGTCGACGTCGACGAGGTGCGCCGCGTCGATGGTCGCATCGCCGCACTCGGCAAAGCCACCGGCAAAGTCGAGTCGGGGAGAGCGAGAGCGACCGTCCCGCGCGATCGGCGCCGTGACACCGAGCGCAATCACACGGCCACGCATCTCCTGCACGCTGCATTGCGCAAGGTCCTCGGCGAGCATGTTCATCAGCAAGGCTCTCTCGTTGCGCCCGACCGACTGCGGTTCGATTTCTCGCATCACGGACCACTCACTCCGCAGCAGTTGAATGAGGTGGAGACGCTGGTGAACCGCGGAATCCTCGATGGGGTTCAGCTCACTATCGAGCAGAAGCCGCAGGCCGAAGCGAAAGCTGCCGGTGCGATGTCTTTATTCACCGAAAAGTACGGCGACATCGTGCGCGTCGTGTCGATCCCCGGTATCAGCATGGAGCTCTGTGGCGGCACGCACGTTCGCAACACGTCCGAGATTGGCGTCTTCAAGATCGTCAGCGAGACTGGCATCGCCGCCGGCGTTCGTCGCATCGAAGCGGTGACCGGAAGTGCAGCTCTGGATTACTACCGCGCCCACGAACGGCAGCTGCAGGAGATCGAGCACCTGGTCCGCGCCCCGTCAGGACAGGTCGTGCGTCGCGTCCAGACGCTCGTCGAGGAGCGTCGGGCTCTTGAAAAAAGATTGGAAGACGCGATGCGGAGCGGGGGTGGCGGCGCGATCAAGTCCCTCGTCGATCAAGGCTCGATAGTGAACGGCGTGAAGGTCGTCGCTGCCAACGTTAATGCTCCCGATCTTCCGGCATTGCAGGCGATGGGTGACGCCCTGCGCGAGCAGATGGAATCTGGCGTCGGCGTTCTTGCTGCATCCTTTGAGAACGGCAAGAACACAATGCTCGCCGTGGTGAGCGATGATCTGCGCGACCGCGGCGTTCGCGCCGACACCATCATGCGCGAGCTCGCAGCCGCCGCCGGCGGGAAGGGAGGCGGCAAGCCGCACATGGCGCAGGCCGGCATTCCCGATGCCGAGCGCATGGCGTCGGTTGTCGCCGAAGCGCCTGACCTCATCCGGAAGCACCTCGCTGGATGACCGAAGAGCGTCGCGTTCCTGAGGAGCTGGACGCGGCCATGCGTCGCGCGCTCGGCGACAACCCTTCGCCAACCGCGACCGAAGTTTTGGAAGCCGCCGAGCGACTCCTTGATCAGGTGTTGCGCACCGAGTGCGAGAGCCGCTCGTCAGCGCTCGATCTGCTCACGGTCGATGCGCTGATGACCCACGCCATCGAGATCGCCACGCGCGATTCGGGCTCACTCGAGAGATTTTCGAGGGAAGCGATGGACCGTATCGCTTCCCGATGAATTCACGAGAACCTGTCCCGTCGCCTGCAGCGCTCAGCGCTCAGCGAAAAAGCTGGCAGCGCCCAGCAGGTGGTTGTCTTTTGGACATTCCAAAGTGATTGTAATCCTCTTTACCGGCGGAACAATCACGATGCGCAACGATCCCGGCGGCGGGGGCGCGAAACCGGGATTGACCGCTGCCGAGATTCTTCAGGCTACGAAAGGCATTCGCGCTATCAGTGCGGTCGAAGTCGAGGAATGGGGTCAGTTCCCCGGCCCGCACATGACGGTCGAGCGGATGTGGGCACTGCGCAATCGAATCG
>QHUA01000116.1 GCA_003221805.1 Gemmatimonadota bacterium | reverse complement strand
CTTTCATCGCTACTACTCCCGCCGGATCAGCGCTCTGGGTTACGGATGTGAACAGTGGAACTGCTCGCCGACTGACGCCCTCGAGCCTCAACTTCACAACCTTGCGGGCCAACATCGTCGAGGACGCCGGCTGCAACTGGCTCAACGGAAAGGCGCCGCTGGTGTGCAGACTCTGGCCGGCGAATCGCGGGGCGTCACCAAGAGTCTCCGACGTTCCTTCCGGAGTCATCGTTCAGGAATCGTACGGACGCTCGGCGCCTGCGCGCACCTATGAGTATCTGCTGCAAAGTCCGACGGACGAAGCACTCTTCGATTACTACTTCACCGACCACGCAGCAGCAGAACCGATGCGACCGCCCGCTGGCACCTCGAGGTTGCGCACAATCTTCCCATCGATGCTGCTCACCGTCGCCGAGCGGATTCCGATATTCTCGACGCGATAATCCGGGTTCGCTCTGATCTTGCTGCCGCCGAGGTAGTAGGCGGAGTCGGCCATATCGCTGATCGTGATCGACCGCGGATCGCTCACCGTAACCAGGACCCACTGGCGGTTGGGACTGACCGACGTCACCGGATTCGCGGGAGCTTCGAGAACTTTCACCAGGTCCGCGGGTGGCGATTGATACGTGAGCTGCGCCGATCCTGAAGTAAACGGCGAGAGGACCAGGCATACCGCGAGCAGAAAACGGCGATACGAGACGTTGATCATTGGAGACCGGGGAGGAGTCGTTCGGGAGGGAAACGTGGTTTACTACTATATAAATACTGACAGCACTGTGGCAGTGTTGTCAGTGGTGTTCGGCGCGCGATTCCAGCCAGTGCACGGTCGCGCTACTGACAAAGGTGGTCAGAGCAATCGTCGCCGTCACGTCGCTGGTCCAGTGTTGATCCTCGTAGACACGGTCCCACCCCACCAAAGCGACGATGCCGCTGCACAGCGCGGTGAGAGAGGTCGAATGACTCTGCATGGAGATCGCCTCGGCGATCGATGCAATGTGGGCGACGTGGGCGGATGGCAGCGAATGCCAGTCACCGTTCGAGGTAAATGGGTGAAAGCGGTGCGAGTTTCCTTCAACATGCGGGCGCTCACGTCCGATGATCGGTTTGAGCACTGACTCTGCAATATCGGAAGCCACATATGCAGCGGCGGTGTTGAGCGTGCCGCTGGCAAAGGATTCATGGTGTGTCAGCAGAGCGGCGGCGTAGGTGAATGCCATCGCCGGCACGAGAACATGGACAGTTCCAAGGGGATTTACCAGTCTGGCGAGGCGATCGAGCGAGTGGGTATGCTCGCGAAGAGACCACTCCCGCAGCTCGGGGTCGAGCACAACGGAAGCAGCGAGGCCCGCTGGCACGACCCACGCACGCAGAGATGAATGCTCGGCCGCGGTTTGAGCCACGGAATCTTTCTGTGCTGCAGCAGGGTTTGAAAAGATGAGCAGCTCAGATACCGCGAGCAGCATGAGTCTAGTGCGCATGAATCAGAGTAGGAAACGGGAAGTTTGCCGGCAATGGGTAACTGAAAGTCGAGCAATAGCGCTGCTCGCCGCGCTCGCTATTGTCGCGTGCACGGAATCGCCGACCGGAGTCCCCAATCCGAGCCTAGGCGCCAACAATCACCCCGGATTCGATACGAGCATCTTTCCTGGCGACGCGGCGATGAGAGCCTGGCTCAAGCCAGCGTCACCGTATGAATGGGTCGGCTATTACCTCCAGGCTCCGTGTCATCGCGATCCATCCTGGATGGGACAACGGGCGATACTGACATCAATGGGTTGGGGGCTGGCGGTGCTCTTCGTCGGTCAGCAGACGTTTGATGGACTGCCAGATGTCCAGCTTCCGCCCAGCTTCAATCGACTGATGCCGATTGGCGGCTCGCTGCCCCGTGCACGTGAGGGAGTTGTAACTCCACCGACAGCCGCAGAAGCGCAGTCCGGAGTCGTGACTTGCTCGAGAACGTTGCTGACGACGGAACAGGGAAACACCGACGCAATCGACGCGGTTACGAAGACTGCATCGGAGGGATTCCCGGGTGGCACGGTGATCTATCTCGATATCGAGCACATGGACTCGATTCCGGCATCGATGTCAGCCTACTATCGTGCGTGGGTGCAGCAGGTGCTCGCCGACGGCCGTTTTCGGCCGGGGATCTACGTGCACAAGGCGAATGGCGCCGCGATCTACGACGGGGTGCAGCGCGCCTACGCGGACATGAACGTGAGTGGCTCCGCTGTCTTCTGGGTCACGACGTCGTCGGGCTTTTCGATCGACAAGAGTCCGCAGGACGTCGGATTCCCCTGGGCAAGCATCTGGCAGGGCATCTATGAAGTGAATCAGACATACAACGGCGTGACGATCAACATCGATGTTGACGTCGCGGCGATGCGCTCACCGTCGAATCCCTAGGTAAGTGGGAAAGTTGCGCTGGCTGTCGGCCGGGGATGAGATTATCCGGTCCTCTTACTTCATCACACGATGCCGCACCAGCTCTCGCGCGCCCTAACCTTCCTCGCGGCCGCGCTACTCACGTCCCCCCTTACGAACCTTCAGGCTCAGGCAACGCCGAGCGCGAAGACAACCCCCCCGGTATTCGACGCCGACTCCGCGCGTCTCGCCGAGCTGCCGTGGCGATCGATAGGGCCGGCGGTGACGAGCGGTCGAGTGGTCGACTTCGCCGTTCCCGAGGGTCCGAAATCGCAGATCGGTGAGCGGCTCGGCGAGCTGTTCTACGTCGCGTCGGCTTCGGGCGGCGTGTGGAAGACGGTAAACGGCGGCACGACCTGGGAGGCGATCTTCGATCACCAGGGCTCGGCATCGATCGGCGACATCGCAGTGGCGCCCAGCAATCCGGACATCATCTGGGTGGGAACGGGCGAGAACAACAATCAGCGCAGCTCGTCGTGGGGCGACGGAGTTTACAAGTCGGAGAACGCTGGAAGAACGTGGACCAACATGGGGCTCAAGAAATCAGAGCACATCGGCCGTATCATCGTCCACCCGACGAATCCGGGGATCGCGTTCGTTGCAGCGACCGGTCCACTGTGGGGATCGGGCGGTGATCGTGGACTCTTTCGCACCACTGACGGCGGAAAGACCTGGAAGAATGTCAAGAACATCGACAAGTACACCGGATTTACCGATGTCCTTTTCGATCCCGGCGATCCCAACACGATCTATGCCGCATCGCTACAGCGTGAACGGCGTCCGTACACCTACGTCGGCGGCGGCCCCGGCAGCGGCATCTGGAAGAGCATCGACGGCGGAGACACGTGGACGAAACTCACCGAGGGACTGCCGAAGGGAGACGTGGGAAGAATCGGTCTCGATGTCAGCCGCTCGAGTCCGAACATCGTCTACGCGACGATCGAGACGAAGGTAACCGGCACGGGTGCGTCGCAGGGAAATACCGAGGCGAGCATCTATCGGTCAGACGATCGCGGCGCGAGCTGGCAGAAGACCGGTACCGCGTTCTCGTATCCGTGGTACATGGGTCAGATCCGCGTCGACCCGACCAATCCCGATCGCGTTTACTTCATGGGTGTGCCCCTGCAAGTATCGACTGATGGCGGTCACACTTTTCGCAACACCGCTGGCGGTGCGCACTCGGATCATCACGCGATGTGGATCGATCCGACCGATCCGGATCATCTCATCATCGGTTGCGACGGCGGTGTTTACATCAGTCACGACCGTGGCCGCACCGTCGATTTCGTTCCCAACCTTCCGATCTCGCAGTACTACGCGATCGCGACGGATATGCGTCAGCCGTTCTACTACGTGTACGGTGGCCTGCAGGACAACAGCAGCTGGGGCGGCCCGAGTCAGACGAGAAATCGTCAGGGCATCACGAATGCCGATTGGATTCGCACCACCGGGGGCGACGGCTTCTACGCGCAAATCGACCCTGTCGATCCGAACACGGTCTATGGCGAATCACAGGGCGGCGACATAGTGCGCTTCGACGTTCGCACCGGCGAGCAAAAGACGATCAAGCCGCTGCCCGAATTTGGCGCGAAGCCGTATCGGTGGAACTGGAGCTCGCCGATGCTAATCTCGCCGTACGATCACAACACGCTCTACTTCGGCGCGAATTACCTGTTCAAGAGCACCAATCGTGGTGACGCGTGGGTGCGACTCGGCCCCGATCTCACGCGCCAGCTCAATCGCGACAGCCTCCCGGTGATGGGGAAGATCTGGCCGCGCGATGCGATCGCGCGTCACCAGGGCACTGCCGACTACGGGAACATCAGCACGGTCGACGAGTCGCCGATCAGGCAAGGATTGCTTTATGTCGGCACCGACGACGGCGTGATCTCGGTATCGCGCGACGGCGGGGCGACGTGGACCAAATACACCAAGTTTCCCGACGTTCCGGATCAGACGTACATCAGTCGCGTCGTCGCTTCGCGATTCAAGGAAGGCACCGTCTACGCCACGCTCGACAACCATCGCAACAACGATTTCAGACCATACGTGATCCAAAGCACCGACTACGGCGCGCATTGGAAGTCGATAAACGGCAGCTTGCCGGCGAATGGGTCGGTGCAAGTCATTCGAGAAGATCCCGTCGAGCCCAACCTCCTCTTCGCCGGCACCGAATTCGGCGTGTTCTACACCGCGATGCAGGGAGTGTCGTGGACGCAGCTCAAATACAACATTCCGACGGTGGCGGTGCATGACATCGTCATTCAACCGCGCGAGCGCGATCTCGTCATCGGCACCCACGGACGCGGCATCTACATCATCGACGACATCACGCCACTCGAGAAGCTTGGTGAAGCGAACCGGGTCGGCACGTATCTCTTTCCCGTAAAGCCTGCCACCGAGTACAATCCGAACAGCTCCGTTCCCGGTGGCATCCGCGGCGCTGGCGCATTGGGCGACCGCGAGTACTCGGCACCCAACCCCGCGTTCGGGGCGGTGATCACCTACTTCATGCGTGACACTTTACCCAAGGGCGGCGATGTGACGCTCGGCATCTACGACGCTGCCGGCAATCGAGTGCGAGAGCTCACCGCCAACAAGAAACGCGGCATGCATCGGGTGACGTGGGATCTGCGCAACGCGCCGCCGTATGCAGTGCGACGTCCGGTAAATCAGGTCGGAGAACCCCAATTCAGACAGCGTGAGCCCTCAGGTCCGTTCGTTCTCCCCGGGCGATACACAGCGCGTCTCACCATCAAAGAAGGCTCCGGCACGCCGATCGTGCGTGAGGTACCGATCGGAGTCAGCTCCGATCCACTGGTCCAATTGAGCGACGCCGATTACCGCGCCTTATACGACATGCGGGTGAGCACGGGACGACTGCAGGCGACCGTTCAGGCAGCGGTGCGCACGACCGAACAACTCAAGGACGAGATGACGGACGTCAAGGCCGCTCTCAAGAGTAGCACCGCGCCCGACAGTCTGACGAAGCAGTCCGACGCCGTCGACCGAGAGATAAGCGACATCCTGAAGAAGCTGCGCGGTGATCCGGAAGCGGAGCCGGTAAGCGACGACAAGAGGGTCGAAGATCCGTCCATCCAGGAACGGGTCAACAACGTGGCCGAGGAAATCGGCAACGTTACGTCGCAGCCAACCGAACTGCAGCGAGCGACTCTTGCGCTGGCATCGTCCGATCTGCAGCGTGAAGTTGGACGAATCAACAATCTGCTGCAGCGGCGAATTCCCACGCTCAACGCAGGTCTCGACGCGGCAAAGATTCCGTGGACGATCGGACGGCCGGTCGAGTTCATGAAATGAACTCGACTCCCGAGGAGCGCAGCATCATTGAGTGAGCTCAAGGATCACTTCGCAAAACTGGTGGCGCATCTGGAGTGGGCCGATCAAAGAGTGCTCGCCTCTCTGCGAGCGGCGCCTCACGCACCGGCGAAGGCGCTCGAGATCTACGCGCACATTCTTGGATCTGAGCAGGTCTGGGTGTCGCGGCTGTACGGAATGCCGCCGCGGCTTGCCGTGTGGCCGAACCTGGGGCTCGACGAATGCGAGCGTGTCGCTGCGGAGAACGCGGGGCAGCTCAAGAAGATAGTGGAAGCAATAACTGGTGACGCGCTGCAGCGCGGAATCACGTATCGCAACAGTGCCGGCGACCAGTTCACATCGACGCTCGAGGACATCCTCACTCACGTGATGATGCACGGATCCTATCACCGCGGCCAGGTCGCTTCGCTGATTCGCGCGGCGGGCGATACTCCAAGCCCGACCGACTACATCTTTTTTGCGCGCGGAGCTCCGGCCGCTACGCGACAGGGATGATTTGAAAGCGCCCGGCTCACGAGCCCTGCGCGAACTTCTGAGGATTCTTGGTCGGGGTTTCTCGCTCCACAGTTGCCGTCGCGTTGGCCGGGCGCGGAAGCCGAGACAAGCCGAGATGGTCTCGTGCCCCGTTGAGAGCATCATCGATGTTACCGAAAAGATTCTCCTCACCGATCTCTGGCAGAATATCCGAGCGGACGAGCGCAAACATCGGCTGAGCGTGCACGTCCGACAGCAGCAACAGGGTGCCCTCCCGGCGATAGCGGCGGGCGAGCTCCTGTAATACGTGGAGGCCAGTCGCGTCTATCGCCGGAACGGCGCGCATGCGGATGATCAGCACCTTGGGTTTCCTGGCGACCTCATTGAGCGTGTCCTTGAATTGCTCCGCGGCGCCAAAGAAGAACGGACCGTTGATCTCGAAGACCTCAACACCGTCCGGCACGCTCCGATCGCGGACTGCGTTCGGATCACCCTCGTCATCTCCGTCTTCATCCGCCAGCTCGCGCGTGACAACGCTGATGTTGGTGACCTCGGCCATGCGACGCATGAAAAGGAAGGCGGCGAGGACCATTCCTACTTCGATCGCGACCGTAAGATCGATGATGACCGTAAGAGCGAACGTCGTGAGCAGGACGACCACGTCGCTCTTCGGAGCCGTCAGCTCCCCGCGAAACGTCCGCCACTCACTCATGTGGTAGGAAACCACTACCAGAATCGCCGCCAGAGTCGCGAGGGGGATGAGAGCCGCCCATCTGCCGAAGAACAGAGTAATGAGCAGCAGCGTCAGAGCGTGAACCATCCCCGCGACCGGAGTACGACCACCGTTCTTGACGTTCGTCGCCGTCCGCGCGATTGCACCGGTTGCCGGAATGCCGCCAAACAGCGGCGAGACGATGTTCGCGATTCCCTGTGCGACGAGCTCCATGTTCGATCGATGCCGCCCACCGATCATTCCATCGGCAACGACAGCTGAGAGGAGAGATTCCACGGCAGCCAGTAGGGCGATGGTAAAAGCCGGAGCCACGAGCCCTCTGAGCTGGTCGAGGGTCACGTGCGGCACGACCGGATGCGGGAAGGATGCGCTAATTGCGCCGAAGCGAGTACCTATCGTCTCAACGGGCAGATTGAAGACTCGGGCGACGACTGTCGTGACGATCAAAGCGACAAACGGGCCGGGAATCCGCCGGCTCACTCGCGGCCAAACGAGCATGATCGCCAGGGCCAGCATGGATATCACCGCTGTCGTGATGTCGATCGAATCGAGGTGACTCGCTATGACCCTCCATTTGGGAATGAACTCCGCGGGAAGGTTGGCCACCTTGAGTCCGAGGAAATCCTTGACCTGACTCGAGCAGATTATGATTGCTATTCCGCTCGTGAATCCGACGACGACGGGATGCGGAATGAATTTGATCGCCGCTCCCATGCGGGCGACGCCGAGCACGATGAGAATGACGCCGGCCATCAGCGTAGCGACTATGAGTCCATCGATACCGAAGCGCTGAACAATTCCGTAGACGATCACGACGAATGCGCCGGTGGGTCCCCCAATCTGGACGCGAGATCCCCCCAGGGCGGAGATCAGGAAGCCCGCAATGATCGCAGTGTACAGGCCGCGATCGGGCGTAACGCCGCTAGCGATCGCAAAAGCGATGGCAAGGGGCAGAGCAACGATACCGACGATTACGCCCGCCACGACATCGGCGGAAAACTGTGAGCGATCGTACGACCTGAGCGTCGTCAGCGATTTCGGGACTAACAAGAGACTTTCCGGATGGGAGCGGGTTCAAAAAACAGAAACGGAGGCGACGAGGTGCCTTACAGGACTGTCGATCGGACTGCGCGCAACGTCTGAGGGATTTGCCAGCCTGACGGCACTCCAATACTATCCGTTGTGGCCCTCCTCTATTCATACCTCCACAAATACCGGGCGCTAATTCTTCTCGCACTCGTGCTGGCGACGACGAATCAGGTTTTCTCGCTGCTCGATCCGCTCATCTTCCGCCACGTAATCGACGATTACGCGACGCGCTTCCGCGAATATCAGACTTCCACTTTCATCAAGGGCGCCGGCACGCTGCTGCTGATGGCAATGGGGGTCGCGTTCGTATCGCGCGTCGCCAAGAATTTTCAGGACTACTACGTCAACGTCATCGTCCAGCGAGTGGGCGCCGAGATGTATTCCGACGGCATCAGACACTCGCTCGAGCTGCCATACTCCGTCTTCGAGGACCAGCGCAGCGGCGAAACACTCGGCAAACTCCAGAAGGTTCGGTCAGATGTCGAGCGTTTCATCTCGCTGTCGATCAATCTGATCTTCACGACCCTCGTTGGTGTCGTCTTCGTCGTCTTCTACGCGCTGTCGGTGCACTGGGTAATCGTGCCGGCATTCCTGGCAACCGTTCCGCTGCTTGGCACACTGAGCTGGGCACTGAGCGGGCGGATCAAGAATATCCAGAAGGTGATCGTCGCCGAGACAACAGCGCTGGCGGGCTCGACGACGGAATCACTGCGCAACATCGAGCTGGTGAAGAGCCTCGGCCTGGCCGATCAGGAAGTGGTGCGGCTCAATGCGACCACCGAAAAGATCCTCAAGCTCGAGCTGAAGAAGGTGAAGTACATCCGGAGCCTGAGCTTCATCCAGGGTACGTCGGTCAACCTGCTGCGTACGTGCATCCTGTTCATGATGCTGTACCTGATCTTCACGCAGAAGATCACCGTCGGACAGTTCTTCTCGCTCCTCTTCTACTCGTTCTTCATCTTCGGACCGATGCAGGAGCTGGGCAACATCATCAACGTCTATCGCGAGACGCAGGTCTCGCTCGAGAACTTCAGAAAGATTCTGGAGACGCCAAAGGACCCCAAGCCGCGTGCTCCGGTGCCACTGACGGACATCGAGCGACTCGAGTTCGAGGACGTCGGCTTCATGCACCAGAGTGCGAGCACCCCTGCTCTCACCGACATCTCCTTCGATGTGCAGCGGGGCGAGACGATCGCGTTCGTCGGTCCCTCGGGCGCGGGCAAAACGACGCTGGTGAAGCTGCTGGTGGGATTGTATCTGCCAAAGAATGGCCAGATCCTCTACAACGGCGTCCCTAGCACCGAGGTAGATCTCGACCGGCTGCGCGAGCGAATCGGTCTGGTGACGCAGGACGCACAGCTCTTCTCCGGTACGATTCGCGAAAACCTCAAGTTCGTCAATCCGCACGCTTCCGACGAGGAATGTCTCGACGTGCTGCGTAAAGCAGCCGCCCACGCATTACTGGCGCGAGCTGACAAAGGGCTCGACACGGTCATCGGTGAAGGTGGCATCAAAGTCTCCGGTGGCGAGAAGCAACGACTCTCGATTGCGCGCGCGTTGCTGCGCAACCCGCACCTGCTGGTCTTCGACGAGGCGACATCGTCCCTGGACTCGCTCACCGAAGAGGAGATCAGCCGCACGATGCGGGACGTCGCCAGCTCGCGCGAAGTGATCACCATCCTCATCGCGCACCGACTGTCGACGGTGATGCACGCCGATCGGATCTATGTCCTCGAGCGCGGTCGTATCATTGAGGTTGGACAGCACGAGGACCTGCTGGAAAGGACCGGCCTTTACTATGCGATGTGGCGTCAGCAGGTCGGCGAGCGCCGCGCTACCCCGCAGCTTCCTGCTGGCAAGCCGGCCCAACTGGCGTCAGCTTAGTCACTGTCCAAGTAACCAATCGACCTATGCGCGACGATACCGGCAAGCTGAAACAGGGAAACTTCATGCAGGCGCTCGATTCGATCCGCGCTGAAGCGGAGCGGCTAATGGCGCGCCGCGACCTGCCACCCGAAGCGAAAGCGGCGCTCGAACGCATTGTTGCCCTCACCCGGGCCAAGTTCGATCTCGGTGGAGACATAGAGTAGGGGAAGCGGGAAGCGGGAAGCGGGAAGCGGGCGGCGGGTACGGTTAACAGATAGCTGATAGCGGGAAGCGCGCTTTCCGTTTTCCACTTCCCGCTTCCCGCTTCCCGCTCTCCAACCCCCGGACTGCCGCCGGCATCTTATTCCCGGCTGAAATGAAGACGAGCGCAGTGGCATCAGACACTATCGGGCCTTTCCCGTCCACGATCGGTGAAGACAAGACTGCGACGCTGGAATGCATTCGGCGTGCGCAGGCTGGTAACGTCGACGCGTTCGAGGTCCTGTACCGCCAGCACTCCGGTCGAGTCTACGCCCTTTGCCTCAGGCTCAAGGCGGGCGACGCGTCAGATGCAACCGAGTTGATGCAGGACGTCTTCATCAAAGCCTGGCGAAGGCTCGAGACGTTTCGTGGCGACTCATCATTTTCATCCTGGATTCATAGGTTGGCGGTCAACACCATGCTGGAGAATGCGCGCAGCGATCGCAGGCGTGAGGCGAGGGTCCTTTCGATGGAAGACACATCGCTATTGCCTGGTGCAGCGCGCTCGAGCGGCATCGAGCTGAGAATGGACATGGAAGAGGCCGTCGCCGCACTGCCGAAAGGTGCTCGTCTCGCGTTCGTGTTGCACGACATAGAGGGATACCAACACCAGGAGATCGCCGAGCAGTTGAAGGTTTCTGTCGGAACAGTGAAAGCGCAGCTTCATCGCGCGCGCCGACTCCTGCGGGAGCGGCTGGAAGGAATGCCGGACGGAGGGGGAGGAACGAGCTCATGACACATGAAGTAATCAGACATCTGCTCGACGATTACGTCACCGGCGACCTTACCGAGGACGCTCGCGCACCGGTCGCCGAGCACCTAGCAGTTTGCGGGATCTGCAGCGCCGAGGTCGAGAGTCTGAGGCGGCTGCTGGGGCGTGCGGCCGATCTTCCCAAATCGATCGAGCCACCTGCCGAAGCGTGGTCAAACATTCGGACGGCGATCTTGCGTGACGAAAACGCGGGGAAGCCGCGTGCCACGACGAGCTCGACACGCTTCTGGCGCCGGCCGCTCGTAGTCGCTGCTGCTGCCGCCGCTGTCGTAGCGGTATTGTCCTCGACGATCACTGCTCTTTATCTCAACTCCCGCTCGCTATCGAACGCAGTTTCAGCTATGCAGGGGGAGCCAGGGGATACGACGACGCCCGCCACGCTGGCAGCATTCACCATCGAAGAGAACAACTATCTGCGCACTGCGGCGGCACTCCAGGATCTGCTCGATCAGCAGGAGACAGCATTGGCGCCAGAAACGGTCGCGCAGTTAAAGGCGAGCCTCCGGACGATCGATGAAGCGATTCTGGAGGCTCGCAACGCACTGGCCCGCGATCCATCGAACAAGCTGTTGATCGAGATGCTCTCGGCCAACTACAAGCAGAAGGTAGATCTGCTGCGGCGGTCGACGGAGATCACGCGTGGGACCTAAGAGACTCGGGGCGGTGCTGGCGGCGATGCTGATCATGGCCTCTCCGCTGGCTGCGCAGAAGAAAATCGAGCGCAGAATGCCGCTCGGGATGGAAGGCGCATTCCGGATCATGAACATGGTCGGAAGCGTCGTCATCCACGGCTGGAACAAGGACACGGTTCTCATTCGCGGCACGCTCGCGCCCGGCGACCAGTTTTATGCTGGCGGCGGGTACACCGGCGCGAAGATGTTCATCGAGTCAGCCAACGAGCACGATCCTAAGCCAACCAATCTCGAGATTTGGGTTCCGGCACGGGTCCGCCTCTGGGTGAAGACTGCGACAGCGAACATCGACGTGCAGGGCGTTGACGGCGGGCTCGACCTTTACACGGTGAGCGCGACGATCGATGTCACCGGCAATCCGCACGAGCTGAACGCCGAGGCAATCGACGGCGACATTCACATCGCCGGATCATCTTCGTGGCTGAGGGCGAAGAGTGCATCGGGAGCGGTAACGTTTCGCGGCGCCAGTTCCGATGCCGGGATTTCCACCGTCAGCGGCCCGGTGAAGATCGAAGGCGGAGTCTTCGAGCGCACGAAGATCGAGACGGTAACGGGCAATGTCAGCTTCAACGGACGTCTCGATCGCAGCGGAACTTTCGATTTTGACACCCACAGCGGCTCGATCGACATCGCCATCCCCGACAAAACGAGCGCGTCATTCTCAGTGGTCACTATTGCCGGCACCATCGCCAACAACGTCTCGCGAACCGTTCCGTCTGCTGGCCGATTCGGTCGCGGGTCGGAGCTGACGACAGAGATTGGCGACGGCGGCGCGAAAATATCGGTGCGCACTTTCAAGGGATCCGTCACGCTGCGTCGATCGAAGTAGAGCTTGTTAAACCCTGAAGTGGTGAGCGGCATCGTACACGCGCTCGGAAACCTTTTCAGGAGATTCACATGAGACGCACCCTGCTTCGCTCGTTTGCGCTCGGTACAGCGCTAACGCTCTCCGCGTTCAGTACCGCTCTGGCCGGTCCGCCCTGGATCGCGATCGAGTACCCTGCCAATCCATTCGACCGCGCTTCGCGCGACGCATTTCTGACCGTGCGGACTTACCACCACGGTGAGATCATGGCCAAAACCGTGACCGGCACCGCTGAAGGTGTCGTAAACGGGAAGCGGGAGAGCATGAAGCTGGACATCCGCCCCGGGTCTCGCCCCGGCATGTACGTTGTGTTCTGGCAGCGTCCGGCCGCGGGCAGATGGGTGCTGGTGATCAACAGCGGTAATCAGGGCGTGGTCGATGCGACGGCGGTTGTCGAAATCAGTCCGACCGGCGGCGTGGCCAACGTTTCAGTTCCGACGCGCTCGTACGGCAATGGATGGATCGGGCCGCGGCCGGTCGCGGCGGCGGAGATCGATGGGCTGCTGCAGGGGAGGACGCTCGCCAGTGCTGGGACTAGATTGGGCGCGAACGTCCGGTGAACTGCAACGGAACGGGTGCGAGCAGTGAGTAGCTCAGTTCTCAGGTGCCAGTTCACTACGCCCTGACTTCCCTCGGTGGCGTGATAGCAACTGATTGTGCTTCGAACGGTACCTAGAAACGTCCCGACGTCCTGAACCGAGAACTGGCAACTACGCTACTGGCTGCTCGCACCCGTTCCGTTGCAGTTAAAGGCCCTTCGTTGCAGTTACTGCCCCCGAAGACCACTCAGACTCTTCTGTAACTCCGCGGTCCTCCTCCCCGAGTAATCGGCTAGGCACTTCGCCCGGGCCCGCGCCCACAGCTTCCCGTCCTGGCTCTGTGTCTGCGCCGTGCAGTCGGCATCGCGCTGGTTGATCCACTCGCGCTGCGACTGTTGGAACCTGTCCTCCAGATCCGACCCGCCCGACTTTCGCGCCTGGCTGATGAGGTCCTGATAGGTCTGGTTCAGATCCGCGTCATTTGCAGCTATCGACCGGTTCAGGCAGTAACGCTGATCGGTGAGATTCGGCGAGTCGCACGGGTCTCTCGACGACCGCGTCGCCGAGCTCGAGGCAGGCGAGCGAGAAAGCGGGACAGTCGTTGGGCCCGGCGCATCGCTGGCGGTCGTCGGGACGGTAAGTCGCGTTCCGGACGTCAGCGCCTGGCTTCCCGGCGGCAGCGGGCGCGTTGCGACTCTGTCCGTCAGGCGGCTCTGGGATGCCTCCTCAGCTGTCGGCGATAAGCCATCGGAAGCTGTTCGGACAGTATTGAGGCTGTTGTCGAGAGTTGCCGCCGCGGCTGTGTTCTTGTTCGCCTCCGCCAGATCCCGTAACAGCATGGTGTCCTGGGCCGTACCGGCGGCCTCTTTGCCTTTGGTTTCCTTGCGACAGCCGAGGCCAACTAGTAGAACCAATGTGCAAAGTGAAGCCAATCTGGAAAGCACTTTCATATATTCGCCCGTAGTGAATTCATTACTGCTAAATCGGGCAGACAGTGTGCCAGACACGAGAGTAGATTCTACGGGCAGACGCGGTTGACGCGTCACTGATTCAGTCTGCCAGCAGGAAGCCTGAGGGTCAAGATGGAGACGAAGCCGCCCGAGCTCAACACGGTCATCAGAACCTTCGCCAACGAAGTCGAAGCCCATGTCGCGCAGGCGGTCCTCGACGCCAACGGAATCGACTCCAATCTCATTCGCGACGATGCTGGAGGAATGATGCCTTGGCTGCAGTGGCTTCATCCTATTCGCCTCGTCGTCCGCGAGGCGGACAGCATCGAAGCAGTGGAACTGTTGGATTCGCCACCCGGACCAACGTTGCTTCCCTGACCTGAGTCTGCAGTACCCCCGACCTGTCCCCATTCCAGCTGCCATGCTTCACCTACTGTCGCGGCCCGTCATGCGGCTCTTCATGCCAACCGTTGTCGCCGCCGTCGCCTTTTTCGGGCTTAGCGGCGCACGATCTCTCCACGCCCAGAGCTCACCGCCGGCCGACAAGTATCTCGCGCGTGCAAAACGGATTCTGAGTCAGACGCCGCTAATCGACGGCCACAACGACCTTCCCTGGCGGATTCGCGAAGATTCGATCGCGCGCGGAAACGTCGATGCCTATGATCTGCGCCGACGGACGCCAGGGCAGACCGATCTCGATCGCCTCAAGGCTGGGATGGTGGGCGCGCAATTCTGGTCGGTTTACACGCCAGGCGACTGGCGCGACTCCGGCTACGCGAGAATACAGCTGGAGCAGATCGACATCGCGCGTCGGTTCATCGCCAAGTATCCGGACCGGTTAGCGCTGGCACTGACCGCCGCCGACATCCGACGGGAATTCAAAGCCGGCAAGATCGCCTCTCTCCTCGGCCTCGAGGGAGGACACGCGATTGAGAACTCACTTGGCGCTCTGCGCGCGTACTACGATCTCGGCGTCCGCTACATGACGCTGACGCACAACGTCACCCTCGACTGGGCCGACGCAGCGCTCGATTCGGCAAAGCACAAGGGCCTCACTCCGTTTGGTGATAGTGTCGTGCGCGAGATGAACCGGTTGGGAATGCTGGTGGATCTATCGCATGTCTCGCCCGGAACGATGAGCGCTGCCCTCAACGTCAGCCAGGCACCGGTGATTTTCTCTCATTCAGGTGCGAGAGCGCTCGTCGACGTGCCGCGCAATGTCCCCGACTCGATTCTTCGTCGGGTCACTGCGAATGGTGGAATAGTGATGGTTCCGTTCGTGTCCTGTCATCACTGACCTGCAGAAGAAGTACGGCAAGGATACGGCCGGGATCACGCGCGAGACCAATCAGTGGCGAGCCGCGCATCCCGAGCCGCGCGCGACGCTGTCACAGGTAGCGGATCAGATCGACTACGTACGCAAGGTGGCGGGGGTAGATCACGTCGGTATCGGCAGCGACTTCGACGGCATCACCGAAGTGGTGCAGGGGCTGGAAGATGTCTCGAAGTTTCCGGCACTCTTCGCCGAGCTGGCGAGGCGCGGTTGGTCGGACGAGGATCTGCGAAAACTGGCGGGGGAGAACTTGCTGAGAGTTTTTTCTCAGGCCGAGGCGGTATCCAGAAAGCTGCAGGCCTCTACTTCCCGGTAGTAAGAGCCGGTGCACCGCCGGATTTCAGAACGTCCGCAAATTCGTCGGGCAGCTCACTCGCGCGAATCGCGCGGGCAGCCTCGTCGACATTATAGCTGGTCCGGACGAACTCAACGCCCGTTCCGGGATCATCGATCGACACGAGTACGTAGCACGCACGCCAATCGCCATCCTTCGGCCGGCCGACGCTGCCGGCGTTGACGAACCGAATTCCTCCCACCACTCGCTGCCACGGCTTATGAGTGTGGCCGAAGCAGATGACGTCTTCAGGCCTGGCGCCGAGCGATGCTGCCATTCTCTCGAGGAAAGAGTCGGGTCGATCTTCAGTGATGTAGACGGTGTTCAGCGTCTGGTTCCCATGGAGGAGAGTGATCGTCGGGCCGGACACGTGCCCTCCGAGTGGACGGATATCGACCCGGAAGGGAAGACTGCCCAGATATTTTTTGGTCTCCGGCGTTACGTGAGCGCGCGTCCACTCATACGACAGATGCGATAGCTCTTCATCGTGGGGAGTCTCGGCTCGGCAGCCGCAATGCTTGTAATCGGTGGCGACGGTCGAATCGTAGTTGCCGGAGATTCCGGGGATGGCGCGCTGCTGTAGTAGTGCCACGACCTCATTGGGCCACGGCGCGTATCCGGTGACATCACCGAGATGGTAGATACCGTCGACATTCTGGCGCGCGTCGATGTCAGCCAGCACGGCGCGTAAGGCGGGGAGGTTGGCGTGAACGTCGGAGATCAGTGCATACCGTTTCATGCTCTGCCTCTCACCGTTTCACCCACTCGCCGCGTCATGACCACCGCTGTGTCCGGACACGCGCCCCGAAATTCTGCCGACGCCTTGACGGCGTCGGGCACAGCCGCGCGTGTTGTGCGGGTAAAACCGAATCTCGGAAAATATTTCTCGGCGGTAGTGGTCAGCAGGTAAAGCTCGTCTACGCCTGCCTCCTCGGCGCGCTCCAGGAGCTGTTCGATCAGCTTCCTTCCCACACCACTTCCGCGGTGATCAGGGGAGACGACGGCCGAACGAAGGAGCGCGACTGAGCCGTATTTCTCGAGTCCGATCGCGCCGGTGATGGCTCCATCATCATCCGCAACGACGAAGCTGGAAAAGTTGTCCCGCACTCCGTCGGTTGGGAGATCGCTAGCCTTCAGAAGATCCTCGACGGCGGCTAAATCCGATTTCGTTGCGCTTCTGATTCGCACATTGCCTCCAACCATCAACAATCCGGACCACAACAGGGGGAGCCGGGATAGCAGCATGCGGCGGGTTTTGTCGCTCGTACGAAGGCGCCCATGAACTTCCCGTCTATCTGTGATGCAAAGTCCTGAGGCTCCAGACCACTGCCTGACAGGAATGCCGCTGCGTCTTCGGCCTTGTAAATCCTCGTCGGCTCGATCGATGGCTTCGTAAAACCAACTTCGCGCAGAAGTCCAAGAAATTCCTGCTCCTCGAGCGCGCCGGCAACGCAGCCGATCCAGAGCTCCATGTTGCTCTTCACTGCTGGCGAAACGTCACCGCGCACGACGACGTCCGACACCGCGAATCTGCCGCCGGGTTTCAGAACGCGGAAGGCTTCGCTCAACACTCTGCGCTTGTCGCCGGACAAGTTGATCACACAGTTGGAGATGATGACATCGACGGACTCGTCAGGAAGTGGGATTTCCTCGATCTCTCCTTTGAGGAACTCGACGTTCTCGGCACCGGCTTTCCGTTTGTTCTCGTTGGCGAGTGCGAGCATCTCGTCGGTCATGTCGAGGCCGTAAGCTTTTCCTGTTGGCCCGACGCGCTTTGCTGAGAGTAGCACGTCTATTCCCCCGCCCGATCCCAGATCGAGCACAGTCTCGCCTTCGTTCAGAGTGGCGAGCGCGGTAGGATTGCCGCATCCGAGCGAAGCGAGAACTGCTTCGACGGGGATGCCTGCTTTCTGCTGCTCGTCGTACAAATCCGAGGTGATCGGATCCCACGCTTCGGTGGTCGTCCCGCAGCACGCGCTCGAGCCACAACACGTGGCAGGGGCCGCGCCTTCGGCGACACGTAGTGCTGCCTGACCGTATTTCTCCTTCACTGTGGCTTTGAGGGTCGAATCAGACGCGCTCACATGACCTCCCAACAATATTTATTGATGTATAGGGGAATAAAAAAAATCAGGCACAACACGACTGCTGATTCCTGACCGCACGCGGCTTCATTGCTTCGACGAGAGTCTCGATTTCCTCGAATGCTTCGGGAGCAAGCTCGTAGTGAACCCACCGTCCATCTTTGCGGTCGCGAACGATCCCAGCGTCCTTGAGAACCCGCAAATGGAAGGACAACCGCGATTGTGCGGCGTCGAGAGTATCGGTCAGCTCGCACACACAGCGCTCTCCCTTGCGAAGCAGCTCGACGATCTCGAGTCTGGTCTCGTCGGAGAGGGCGTGAAAGAGCTCGATTGCGCGCTCGGTGCGGGAATAGGTTGCAACTGCCATGACCCTAATATATCAAGAAAAGTTGTTGGGTCAAGATCCCGGCTCATGGCGCGATGCCGGTGAGGAATCCGGTGAAGATGAGGATGATCACCCCGAGCCCCAATTCCACAGTTGTCGCCCGTCGCAGACGAGCAGTCCCGCCTTCACTTAACAACCGCGGCTGAACGCGACGGAAGTTGTATGCCCCTACGACCACCGTCAGAGCGACGAAAACCAGCTTCCGAAACAGCATCTGTCCGTAGGCCGTGGTCCACAGATCCGAGATGTGCTCCAGGTGAACCCATGAAGCGATCAACCCGCTTAGCACAACCACGCTGGCCGAGGCGAGTGCCACGGGAGAAAAGGTGTTCACCAGTGCTGCCACCTTTTGCCATCGCTCCTCTCCGCCGCTTCGCAAGATGATCGGTACTCCGATCAGCATCACGCAGGCGAGATTTCCGAGCCAGCTGGATGCCCCGAACACATGCAACGCATCGGTAAGGACGACGAGCGACGTGAATCGCGGAGTTGCCGCCGCATGCCCAGCTAGCGCCGGCGTCACCGCGAGCACGCCCGCCGAGACACTCGCGATCAACCACGCGAAACGCACCCGGCGAATGGCAATCGAGAAAGCCACGAGCGTGAGGAACGCGGCGATTATCTCGAGACGTAATGCAAAGCCCCACCGGGTGTGCATGGTCATGTCCGTCATGCTCATTGTTTGCATGCCGGGCATATCGTTCATCATCCTGGACTCGAGGAAGATTCGCCCGAACGCAGCTGCGATTACCAGGACGCTTGCCGCCACGCCAACTATCGCCGCGCGAGATTCTATTCTCCAGACGAGCTCGCTTCCGATGCGACTCGACCGCGCCACGACGAGGATATTGAAGACGATCACTCCGATCACGACGAGAATCCCAGCAAATGAGAGAGCTCGTGTCAGCGAATTGCTGACGGATGAAGCCTCGTCTTCCGGTGCCGTCTCTTGCGGAGTGGAGCTCGCGGTGGGTGTTCGTGTGGTGGTGGCAGGCGTTGTTGACACCGCTGCAGCGAGCCCCGACTCTGGCTGCAGCGAGATCACTTCGAAGGTGAAGCTTCCGTGTGAGGGATGACCGTCGGAGGAAACGGTCCGCCAGGCGATCGTGTATCTGCCGACGGGAACTGCTGCAGAAATCTCGAATGAGACTACGAGCGGATTGGTCGCGTCAGGGTGCGCTGGACCAACAGGGAAATCCTTTCCAGTCTGATCCTTGAGCGATACACCGCTGAGCGAAACCTCTGGACGCTCGGAGAACCACAATCGGATGATCTGCGGCGATCCGACCCGCGACCCCGCCGCAGGCTGGCTCCGCTCGAGACGTGCGTGTGCCCAGGCAATCGCCGGGAAAAGGAGCAGCGCCACGATGCACGAAAGGGCCACCGCTCTTTTGGCAAAACCGTTCATTCCCAAGTCAGTTGGCTTTTGCTGGAAAAAGCAGAGCGGGAAAAGTAGCGATTGATCAGACGCCTGGCGTCGGGTTGGCGCGCACTATCCGGCCAAGCGCAGCGATAAGCGTCAGCTCGGTTTCGGGAAGCCACTCCACAAGCGAGCGAATCGTTTGCCGGAACCAGTCGTGATCGATTGCTCCGAGATTGACGGCGCGTTCCCGCTCGCGCTTGAGCTCCTCCTCCAACTTTTCGAGGCGGTCGCGGGCCTCCTCACCCCGCGCGGTCACCAGTCCCGTCTCGATGCACTTCTGTGTCTGCGCGATGGCTGCGTCAAACGCGAACTCCAGGTCAAGCCGTTTCGCCACTGGCTAACTCCGGTACCGGTTCGTGGAAACCCCTGTGTAAGTAAGTGACTACTTGCATCCCGGCGTCCGCTTTGATTAACATCTCCGGCCTATGAAAAGAGACGAAATCCTTGCTGCTGCCGCCTGTGTCTTCGCACAGCACGGCTTCCGCGGCTCGACCACTCGCCGTATTGCCGACGCTGCCGGCGTCAACGAGATCACGCTTTTCCGTCAGTTCGGCTCCAAGGAAGCGCTGATCCGAGAAGCGATGCAGCACATGACGCAATCCGTTGGCCTGACGGCTCTTCCGAAAGTTCCCCTCGACCCCGAGAGCGAGCTGACCGCATGGAGCGAAAGCTTCATGCAGCATTTGAGACTTCGGAGCTCGATCATCCGTAAGACGATGAGTGAGGTCGAGGAGCGACCCGAAATGAGTGAATCCGCGAGCTACGTTCCGAGACAGGCGTCGAACGAGTTGTGCCTTTACCTGACGGCATTGAAGCGGGAGGGCACTGCCGGGGAGGATTTCGATCCTAAGACAGCCGCAGCGATGCTGATGGGATCGATCTTCGCCGACGCGATGGGCCGCGACATGATGCCTGACGTTTATCCGCAACCGCAGGACGAGGCCGCTCACATGTATTCGCGGCTACTTCTCCAGGCGATTGGTGTCGAAAACGGGTCGCGCAAAACGACGCCCAAGAACACGAGACGAACGAAACAACTTTCTCCCTGAACAGTGCCTTCAAGACTACTTCCAGGCCGCATTCACGGATTCGGCCGGCTAACTCAAACGCCCCTCGTTTTGCTGGCGACGCTGGTTCCGATGATGGCGCGGGCACAGGTGGTTCCTCCATCTCCGCCGACGGTGCCGATCACAGCGACAGCTCCGCGCGCGCTCACGCTCGACGAAGCCGTGCGCATAGCTGAATCACAAAGCGAGGCGATCAAGATCGCCCGTGCCGGAGTCGACCGCGCACATGGCCAGCAGTACCAGGCCCGCAGCCAGTTTCTGCCGCAGATCAACGGCTCAGCGAGCTACACTCGTACGCTGGCTTCGCAGTTTTCGAGCGTCGGCGGCGGGCCAGCGGTCGACACGACCAAGCCGCCGGCACCGCCGGCACCGTGCGACCAATATCTCCGCGACGCGACGGCGACCACCGGCGAGCGGCTGGCGGGACTCGAGGACGCTTCTCGCTGCGCACTCGGCAGCAACCCGTTCTCCTCCTTTGGCAGCCTCGGCTTCGGTGCGAAGAACCAGTACAACCTCGGGCTCGCCTTCTCGCAGAGCCTCTTCGCGGGCGGCCGCATCGTCGCCCAGAATGGCGTTGCCAACGCCGGACGCCGCTCGGCGGATATCGAGCTAACCGCGCAGCGTGCGCAGCTGCGGCTCGACGTCACGCAGGCTTATTTCGATGCCGCGCTGGCCGATCGACTGGTGGCGCTCGCCGAATCGTCCGCGGTCCAAACCGATAACGTGCTGAGACAGACACAATTGGCTCGCAACGTCGGCAACGTGTCCGAGTTCGAGCTGTTGCGGGCGCAGGTGTCGAGCGCGAATCAGCGGCCGATCGTGATTCAGCGACAGAGTGACCGCGAAGTTGCCTATCTGAGATTGAAGCAGATGTTGAACCTGCCGTTGGATGCGCCGGTGCAGCTGACAACGGTGGTCGACGATTCTGCGGCGACTAATGCCGCGCTGGCGAGCATTGGCATCCCGAGCGACACGGCTGCGACCGACAGGGCGACCGTGCGTCAGGCTGCAGAAGCGATCGACGCGCAACGTGGCCTGCTCAAAGTCGCCAAGGCCCAGCGATTCCCGACGCTCGCTCTGACGTCGCAGTACGGTAAGGTGGCGTTCCCGCTCACCGGACTGCCGCAATCGGGAAGCTTTCGGACGAACTGGACGATCGGTATCGCCTCGCAAGTGCCACTCTTCACCGGTGGTCGGATCAAAGGTGATCAGATGGTCGCCGAAGCCAACGTTCGTGAAGCGCAGGCGCGTTACGACCAGCTGCGAGAGTTCGCGGCGCTCGATTCACGCGTAACGATCAACAATCTCCTGCAAGCGCGGGCGGCGTGGGAGGCGAGCCAGGGGACGGCAGAACAAGCGTCACGGGCCTACTCCATTGCCACGGTTCGTTACAAGGAAGGAATCTCGACGCAAATCGAGCTCAATGATGCCAGAATTCTGTTGGAGCAGGCGGTGGCGAATCGAGCGCTGGCAGCCAGAAATCTGCAAGTCGCCCGCGTGAAACTCGCGCTGCTACCGGATCTTCCGCTGCAAACGACCGGAACGGCGCAAGCGCAGGCACAATCGCAATCGCAGGCCGCTACGACACCGCAGACCCAGACGCAGACGAGTCAGCCGGCGCAGGCTGCACAACAGCAAGGGCAAGGCGCGCAACAGACAGGCATTCCACCACAGTAAAGCAACGGCGAGAAATCATATGAAGAGACTCAGTAGTAAGACCTGGAAAATCGGTGGCGGCGTGCTCGTCGTCCTTCTGGTTTTGTTTGCGATCCTTTCGCGCAGCAAAGGAGATAACGCGTCGGCTGCCGAAACATCGAAGCTCGAGTCCGTAACGGTTGGCTCGGAGAACATTGCAGTCGCAACGACCGGATCGATCATGTCGGGACCCACCATTTCCGGTACGCTCGAGCCCGAGCGGGAGGCGGTGCTGCGCGCACAAGTGCAGGGCAGCGTGCTCCAGACGTACGCGGATCAGGGACAGGCGGTGAGTGCCGGAACTGTCCTCGCTCGCATCGACGCGACTGGAATTCAGGACGCTTATAACTCGGCACGGGCGGGCGTTGTCGCAGCGCGAAATGCGGCGGACATTGCCACGCGCAATCAGGCGAGGAACGAGAAGTTGCTCGCTGCCGGAGCGATCGCGGAGCGCGACATCGAAGAGTCGCGGCGCGCTGCCATTGCCGCGCAGGCAGCGTTGGAGGACGCCAACTCGAGACTCGCCACGGCGGACAAGCAGTTCCGCAGCACCACCGTCACTTCGCCGTTCGGTGGCATCGTCAGCGAGCGTCCGGTGTCGCCGGGAGATATCGTGCAACCTGGCACCGCGTTATTCACCGTCGTCGATCCGTCGAGCATGAGACTCGAGGCATCGGTGCCGGCGGAGCAGCTGTCACTGATTCGAGTCGGAGTGCCGGTGGTATTCACGGTGAGCGGTTATCCTGGTCGCGATTTCGTTGGCCACATTGTCCGTGTAAATCCGACCGCAGATCCGACGACGCGCCAGGTGCGCATCTATGTATCGATCCCGAATGCGGGTCGAGCGCTGGTTGGCGGTCTGTTCGCCACCGGCAGGATCTCGAGCGCGACGAAGACAGGGCTCGTGATTCCTGCTTCAGCAGTTGATGTGCGGGGCACATCTCCGTCGGTAATGCGAGTGAGGGGCGGAAAAGCGGAAAAAGTGCAGGTGCAGGTGGGTATCACCGACAAGACTTCTGAGACGATAGAAGTGTTGTCGGGAATCCAGGCCGGCGACACGCTATTGTTGGGCGCGGCGCAAGGAATCACCCCAGGAACTCCGGTGAAAGTATCACTACCTGCGGCGACACCGGCGACTGCGAGCAGCACGGGAGGGCTCTGACAAATGGTCATTTCGGATTTTGCAATCAAGCGGCCGATGATCACCGTCGTCACGATGGTGGCATTGGTGGTTTTCGGATTGTTTGCGCTGTGGCGTTTGCAGACCGACGAGTTCCCCGACATTCAGCAGCCGGTCGTCCTGACGTTCATTCCCTACCCGGGTGCATCGCCCGAGGGAGTCGAGCGCGAGCTGCTCAAGCCGGTTGAAGATGCGATCAAGGGAATCTCCGGCGTCGACAAGATCTACGGCACCGCGGGCGATGGCTACGCGCAGATCATCACGCTTTTCTTGTTCGAGAAGGATCCGCAGGTGGCGACGCAGGACATCCGCGACGCGATATCAGGAATTCGGTCGGATCTTCCCGTCGAAATGAAGGAGCCGGTGCTACAGAGGTTCGATCCATCAGACCAGCCAATCGTCTCGATGACTCTGGCTTCGCCGGCGCTGACTCCGGCGCAGCTGACACGGCTTGCCGATCCGGAAATTACGAGCAAGCTACGCGGGATTCCGGGCATCGCTCAGGTGCAGCTGGTCGGTGGTGTAAAGCGTGAGATGACGATTCAGCTCAGGCCGCAGTCGCTGCAAGCGGCGGGCATTGGCGTCGGCCAGGTGGTGGCCGCGCTGCAATCGCAGAATCTCGCCGCGCCTGTCGGCCGCCTGAACGGTAATCTCGACGAGCGCACGATTCGACTGCAGGGACGGCTCGAAGGACCGCAGGATTTTAACAACCTCGTAGTTGCCGAGCGGAACGGGCAGATCGTAAGACTGGGTGAGGTTGCTGACGCGATCGATGGAACCGAAGAGCAGCGCTCGCTCGCGCTTTACAACGGTGTCGAGGCGGTCGGCATCAACATCGTCAAGTCAAAGGGCTACAGCACCACCGATGTGAGTGCGAAAGTCCGGGCGAAGGTAGCCGACATTCAGAAGACGCTGCCGCCCGGTGTAAAAATCACGATCGTGAAGGACGCGGGCATTCGGGTTCAGGACTCCGTGCGTAACGTCGAAGACGCGCTGTTGATTGGGGCCCTGCTTACCGTGCTGGTGGTCTTCGTCTTCCTGAACTCGTGGAGGTCGACGGTCATTACCGGATTGGCGCTGCCCGTCTCGGTGCTGGCGTCGTTCATCGCTGTCTGGGCGTTTGGCTTCACGCTCAACACGATGTCGCTGCTCGGACTGTCGCTGGCGATCGGTATTCTGATCGACGACGCGATCGTGGTGCGCGAGAACATCGTGCGCCACATCGAGATGGGTAAGGATCACATGACGGCCTCGCACGAGGGGACCGACGAGATCGGACTCGCCGTCGCTGCTACGACTTTCTCGATCGTCGCGGTGTTCGTGCCCGTTGCTTTCATGTATGGCGTCGCGGGACAATGGTTCAAGCCGTTCGCCCTGACGATTGCCTCCTCGGTGCTGGTTTCCTTGTTCGTGTCCTTCTCGCTGGACCCGATGTTGTCTGCCTACTGGGCGGACCCGCAGGTCGAGGCGCATGAGCGGCGCAATCCAATCGCGCGCACTCTCGACAAGTTCAACAAGTGGTTCAATCGGATGGCGATCAAGTACAAGAGCCTGATCGCCTGGGCGCTCGACCACCGGGTGGCGATGGTTCTGATCGCAATCGGCTCCTTTGTCGGCGCCCTCGCACTGCCGGCAGTCGGACTAGTAGGCGCCAGCTTCTTCGGAACTGAGGATCAGTCGGAGGTCAACATAGCAGTTGAGACACCGCCGGGGTCGAATCTCGCGTACACGAGAATCAAGGCGGAGGAAGCCGCGCAGATCGCACGTTCGCACAAGGAAGTTCGTTTCACCTACACCACGCTCGGTGGCCAAACCGGTGATGTGAACGTCGGCAACATCTACGTCCGAATGGTGGCCAAGTCGGACCGCAGAATCGGCGCCGAGGACTTCGGACGCGTTCTCCGACAGGAGGTCGGACACATCGGCGGCGCCACGATGTCGGTATTCACGAACGATTTCCAGGGTGCGCAGAAGCAGATCCAGATCGAGCTACGCGGTGGAACAGCGCAGCAGCTGGCTGCGACCGCTGAAGCGATAGCGGATCAGGTGCGGCAGGTGAAGGGAGCGGTAGACGTTGGTCTCTCAACCAAGGGACAGAAGCCCGAGCTCAACGTCGATCTCAATCGTGGTCTCGCTGGAACGCTGGGTGTCACGGTCGGTCAGGTCGCGCAGGCTCTACGCCCCGCATTTGCCGGAATCAAGGCAGGCGACTGGGTTGATCCGACCGACGATATGCGTGACGTAACCGTGCGTCTCGCTCCCGAGGCCAGACAGCGCGCGGCGGATCTCGAGCAGCTGCCGCTCGTCGTGACAGGAGCAGACGGCCAGCCAAAGACGATGCCGCTCGGACAGATCGCGACGATCACTCAGGGACTGGGACCGGCGCAGATCACGCACCTCGACGCCGATCTCGTCGTCACAGTGCAAGCGAATACATCGAATCGTCCGCTCACCGAAGTCATGAGGGACATCAACGCCCGCATCGCCAAGATCCCGTTCCCGCAGGGTGTGCACATGACCCAGGGCGGCGAAACAGAAAGCCAGAACGAAGTGTTCGGCCGAATCTTCTCGGCGCTCGGGATCGCGGTCATGCTGATGTACTTGATCCTGGTGATGCAGTTCGGCTCGTTCCTGGAGCCGTTGGCAATCATGATCTCACTGCCGCTGTCGCTGATCGGCGTCATGCTGGCCCTCATGTTTACAGGCACGACCATCAACATCATGAGCTTGATCGGCGTGATCCTGTTGATGGGCATTGTCGCCAAGAACGCGATTCTGCTCATCGACTTCGCCAAGTGGGCGCGTGAGAAGGAAGGAGTGCCGCGCCGCGAAGCGCTGATTCAAGCCGGTGCGATTCGATTGCGTCCGATTCTGATGACGACGCTGGCGCTGATCGCCGGCATGATCCCCGTCGCGCTGGGAATCGGGGAAGGCGCCGAGTTCCGTGCGCCGCTGGGACGAGCGGTGATCGGCGGAGTGATTACGTCGACGTTGTTGACACTCGTCGTAATCCCGACGTTCTACGAGATTCTCGACGAGTGGAGAGAGTGGGTGCTCACCAAGCTCGGGGTCTACAAGCGTCGCACTGCTGAACACCCGATACCGCGCGGGGTTCGTCCAGTGACTAGGGAAGAGGGCGTTGCCTGATTAGAAGCCAAATGACAGGGGCACCACTGGACGCTTTCAGCGTTTGAGCTGAAAGCTGGGCGCCGCAGGCGACAGGACGGATCGCGTTCTGCCAAAACAAAAAGGCGGCCCAGGGATCAAAGTCCCTGGGCCGTTGTGTCGATTCACGGGCTCGGTGGGTAACTCTTCAGGCAGCGCTGGTTCTGAAGCAGAGCCCAGTTCTGCTGCACGAGGAATGGCTTCGTCCCAATCGTGATGTTCCAGAAACCGAGCCCGTTGTTGTACACCTTGCCGTAAGTGTACGCGCACTTGTCTGCATTCTCCTCGCCAAACTGATCGTACCAACCGACGAAATATGGAGATACCGTTAGTGATACCGGGTCGGTTGCCGTCTCTTCGGTCTCGTGTGCAACGGCGCTTACGGCTGCATCAGCTCCGAAATCGCCGTTCGGGCCGCTGTCCTGCAGCACGCAGACGAATCCATCCTTGGACGGATGCGCCGGAGTAAAATCGGCGTCGTACGGCATGGCCGAGATCTGCACGATCTGACCATTGGCCCGGAAATATGCCGAGTGCCATGCGCAGTACTGCAAATGGGTCGAACTGAAGCCGCCGCCGAGATTTACTCCGGGACCGGTGAAGATCATGTATAGCGTGCTTGGATCGTACTTCAGTGCGCCACTGGCAAAGCCATCCTCGATCAGGTTTACCATCTGATTGGTGTTTACGGTCGCGCCTGGCCTCGGCGCACCCGGACCGTTGGCTGCCCAGTATGCGTCATACGACATCGTGTTCTGAACGAATTGCTGCTGGCCACCAACGATCTGGTAGTACAGCGTGTTGATGTTCCAGTAGGAGGATCCACCGATGTGATTCAGGAAGTAACCGACGAGTGAGTGATCATTGGCGCCCGCTCCGACCTCACCCGGAGCTGGGCCATTATTGAAGATGGTCGCGGGCGAATAGTACACGGCGACGAGCCGCTGATTCAGGATGAGACGTCCACCCCAGTACAGAATGTCGGGTTGGGATGACTTCGCAGCTTTAGCAGCAGCGGCGCTGAACAAGCTGGTGGCCGAGGTAGCGCCTCCGGTTGCAAAAGGCCGGAAGATCGTCGGGCTAGCCAGGCTGGACTGGCCAGCGACGATCGATTCTCTCGGAACGGGACTCAACCGAGATGAGGTTGGCGCGACTGGGGAGTCGGTGCACGCCGCGATCGCAAGAATGGCGGCGACAGCAATAGGAGAGCGTGTGTGCATGCAGAACCTCCGTAACAGAACGTCTGGGACAGTGTGCGCAGGCTGACCTTACGCTCGGGTCCTGGCGCCGTCAAGACATTCGGATGAGTGTCGCCTCTGTGTGGGTCCGGTGGTGCTCGGGGCTGGAACTCCGCTGTTCAAGCGGCAGGATGCGCGGAAGAGACTGAAGCTGCGAGAGTCGTGTCAACTGGCATCCGGCGGAGTAATTCTTTACTGTGAGCCAGAGCGATAGAGGGTAGCGATCGATCATCTTCCGCAGGAAGGAGGTCGCTTTGGGAATCACCGCGACTTTCGATCACCAGCATCGGCGCGTGTCCGCGCGCGCCGAAGGTAGAGTCACCCTCGACGAGATTCGAGAGCACCTCGAGGAGGAGCGCCAGGAACCTGCTCTTGGTTACAGCGAGCTGATCGACGCGCGCGGAGCAGTTCCGGATTTCCCCCCGGCCGACGTGCGTGTTCTGGTTGCCTGGTTGCGCTGGCTCGGCGAACGGACGCGTCTGGGCCCGACCGCAGTGGTGGTCGATTCCGATCTGGCATTTGGCATTGCGCGAATGGTCGAGATGCTGGTCGACGACGTCTGCCAGGTTAAACCTTTTCGCAACAAACTGGACGCCGAGCTCTGGCTCGACAACCTGAGCACCCTGGAATAAGTGGCGGGGATAACGAGCTTTTGGGGCTGGATTGTCTTCGCAATCCTCGTCCTCGGAGCGGTGGCGTTCGATGTCGGACTTCTTCGCCGGTCCCGCGATGACACGGGGCCACTCAGTCTTCGCACCGCTGGATTCAGAAGCGCCGGGTGGATCGGGCTTGCGCTGATCTTTGGACTGGGGGTAACGGCAGTCTCTGGCGCGGATGCCGGACTCACCTACACGACGGCCTACTTCCTCGAAGAATCGTTGTCGGTCGACAACATCTTCGTCTTCGTCCTCATCTTCTCTGAGCTGCAAATTCCTGCTGCCCAGCAACGGGGCGTACTGCTGTGGGGAGTCCTCAGTGCTCTGGTGCTGCGTGGATTGCTTATCGGCGCCGGACTCTTCGTGCTGAGTCGGTTTCACTGGGTGATCTACCCGTTTGCTGCGATCATCATTTTCGCGGCCGTGCGACTGCTGTGGGGACAACAAAAGCAGCGAGAAATCGTCGTCGCTGCTTGTTCCGTGTGCTCGACATGGGTAGCGCGCCTGATTCCTGTTACGTCGCAGTTTTACGGCGATCGTTTTCTGGTGAAGAAGGAAGGACGACTGTTGGCGACGCCGCTATTCGTGGCGCTGATCATCGTCGAAACTACCGACATTGTGTTTGCGCTCGATTCGGTCCCAGCGGTGCTTGCCGTCACTCGCGATCCATTCCTGGTCTACACCTCCAACATTTTCGCAATGCTGGGATTGCGGTCGCTTTACTTCCTGCTGGCGGGAGCGGTCGAGCGCTTTCGCTACCTCAAAGTGGGCCTCGCTCTCATTCTCATCTTCTTCGGCGCGAGGATGCTACTGACCGACGTCATCGAGGTTCCGAATTACGTGTCGCTTAGCGTGATTGCGGCGGCGCTGACGCTGTCGGTGGTTGCATCGACCAACACGCCGGGGGCAAAGCCGGCGTGATCTTCGCCGGCTAGTCGCAGGTGCGCGCCCACGGTACGATATCGAGGCGCTCGAAGGGAATTTCCCGTCCATCATCGCAGACGCCGAACTTCTCGGGTGATTTGTAGAGGCGTTCGAGAGCAGCGTCGATTTCGTTCAGCTCGCGAGTTGCACGCGTCGCGTTCGATTCGTCCAGCTCCTCGTCCATTGTGTCGGTACCGAGGTCGGCGGGGTGAAAGGGCATCAGGGAGAGGTCTCCGGATGCATCCTGTTCACTCGAGCCCGAACGATCGGCAACGATGCTGTTCAGAAGCTGAACGGTTCGGGCCCGCTCATCGTGGAGTCGTTTTTCGAGATGCTTTCGCTGATCAGTGGTAAGGGACATGGCAGAACCTCCAGTATCAGACATCGGGATGAAGCGTAGATCTTCTATAACATAAACTCGAGAGACACTGGGACTCTGAGAAACTCCGAGAACCTGTCTACTTCGCCGGCAATACCGAGCCGGTCGCCTTTAGCAAGGGGAGCGAAGGCCTTCACTTCGACCGCTACTGAATTTCCCTTCGGTCTCCAGTCCCATCCCGCGACAATATGCCCGTCGATCGCGACGACGTGGCGGAAGGGCAGAATGCTCGCACTCGTCCCTCCGGCTGCACCGAGCTTGCTCAGCATGGCGGTTCGATCCTTCAGCCCGATGAAATACTCGTCGTAGCTGGGTAAAAGGCGGGCGAGAGCTGGTTTGCCCTTTGCCACGCGCGTAGCCGGCGGATGCCAATAAGTGCGCTCGCCGATGATCGTGCTCTGGAGTTTGTTGGCCGTGGCTTGCAGGCCTCGTGTCGCGTCGGCTTTCGCCAGGCCTGACCACCAGGCGAAATCGTGAATGGTTGCGGGACCGCGGGTCGTGAAAAAGCGCAAAATCAGCTCGGATAATGCTTCGTCGCGTTGCAGATCCTTCGCTGGTGGGACTCGCTCCTCGAGCAACGAATAGGTGAAGTGCTTGCCGCGTCGGCCGCCGCTGCAAATGAGTCCGTCGAGCTCGGCGTGCATCATGAGATGCGCCAGTCGCTGCGTGCCATCTGCCCGAATCCGCCCCTTGGTGAGCTGGTCGCGCAGCTCGGAGCGAGTGAGCTGCTTCCCATCCCGAAGCGCCTTGGTCAGGACGGATCGGCTACGCCTTAGAACCTCCTTGTCCAACTCCAGCTTCCGATCGTAAGACGCGAGCATTGCCCTCACTCGCGGCGCTGTGAGCGCCTGCATCCAACGAATGTCCTGCGGAGCAACGAAATGCCAGGTCGGGCGGAGAATGTGAGTGCGGAGAATCGCACCATCGGTCATTTCCTTTTCCACTGCGGCGTCCGTGGCCTCGCGCGTTCGTTGGGCGATACCCCATTTCGCGGCCGCGTATTCCTGTGCCTGAACCGCGCCGAAGAGTCTCACTACATCGCTCGCCCTCTCCAGCCGTGGTTTGCTCAAGTGCTGGTTGATGAGACGCTGCGCACAGATGTCCAACGGACTCAAGAGGGCTTGCTTGATTGGAAAGAACGGCCCAGAGATCAAAACCCTGGGCCGTTCGCTCATCGTCACGCGCTCGGCGGATAGCTCTTGAGGCAGCGCTGGTTCTGTAAAGGAGCCCAGTTCTGCTGGACGAGAAATGGCTTTGTACCGATCGTGATGTTCCAGAACCCGAGCCCGTTGTTGAAGACCCTTCCGTAGGTGTACGCGCACTTGTCGGCGTTCTCCTCGCCAAACTGGTCGTACCAGCCCAGGAATCC
>QHUA01000157.1 GCA_003221805.1 Gemmatimonadota bacterium | reverse complement strand
TCGTCGTAAGCGTCAGGCGCGAGCAGCACCGCCATCCGATCGTGAAAGCGCGCGTACCAATCGTCGGCGTCTTTGACGATGACTGTGCACGACCAGATCTCTTCGTTGCTCCTCCGATCCTGCCAGCGATTCCAGAGGCCGGCCATGGCGAATGGACTGCCATCGGGATGACGAATGAGGTGCGGTATCTTGTGCCGCTTCTCGCCGACCCATTCGATGATGCCGTCGATCACCACCAGGCAACGCTGGCTTCGCCACGCCTGCTGGAACGTGGGCGCTGACGCGACCGTTTCGATGCGTGCGTTGAAGGCCGAGTAGTGTGAGTCGAACTCATCGACGCGCCCGCGACTGGCGAGCTTCGACGGGAGGAAGTTCCAGTGCATCGTGCGCAGCACGCGCTGGCGCAAGAACGGATCGTAATAAACCGCCGGAATCTCTTCGCGCGGATTCAGGTTGTAGCGCGGCTTCCAGTCGCTGGGAACGAACTTTTTTGTGTACCCGTAAAGCTTTTCGGTGATGCCGTCGGGATTGATTACAGTAGCGCGTCCGCACATGACGCAATTCTACTCTGCCGGACCCTGGCTCCTCAACTGGGTGAGCCGCGCCCGTTGCACTGGGGTAAGCATGTTCTTGATGCGGATCATCAGGGAGAGCTGCGTCCGCTTGACGTCGCGCTCAACCGCCAGCACTCGATCGACCTGTTCCAGCACCTGAGCCTCATCCACAGGACCCGGCTTTTTGAGCAGATTCTGCAGTCTCTCAACTTCAGAGCTCATTTTGAATTGCAGTGGGATGAACTTGCCTTGCGCATCGGCCATTGCATGTTGCAGTGAGTCCCGCTGGCTGTCGGTCAGGTGGATGGCTTCTTGGTTCGCCATGATCAATTCAGGCGGAAATAGATACCGTGCCAGTGGATCGCCAGCAGGCGGGCGCGGCGGGCCGCATTGAATGCCCGGCCGTGGAACGCCATCGACTACGCACACCGGCTCATTTGGGTCCTGCCCGCGAGCGATCGATGTCGCAACCAGCATCAATCCTATTACTACCGCCGTCTTGTGCATTTCAATCTCCTTGCTGCGCTGTCAGTCCGCTATTGACTGAAGCGCTGTTTGGGTAACCCCATCGAATACGGAAGAGAGCAACGGAGGCGGCGCAAGAAGCGCTCGCGAAGGCGTCTGAAGAAGTCCCGCGGTAGGCGATTGCCAGCTCGTGATTGCCGGCACCCCCGGCACCCCCGTCTCCACCGGCCGTTCATCGTCCCGATCACGTGCTTTGTTGATCACGACACCGGCTGCGATGACGATGGACGCTGCCACCGCGATCCAGCGCAAGGTCGGCGCGGATCCCGCCTCGTCCCGATCGCGCAGTTCGGCGCGATTCAACACCTCGCCAAACTGCGGCTCGTGGCGTCGATCCTGCTGCCTCAGCCCACTGAATCGTCCGCGCAAATCGTCGTCCTTCATCTCACTCATTTGTCAGCACTTCCCAGTTTGCGCGCGAGTGCCTTCTTGCCACGCTCGTAATGCGTGCGCGCGGAGCCAATCGAAACTTCCATGATCTCGGCTGCCTCCTCGATCGTCGTTTCGTGATAGAACACCAGCTGCAGCACCTCTCGCTGGCGCCGAGATAGACCGTTGAGCGCGCGGATCAACCGGGCACGTTGGTCCGACTCCTCGACTGCGATATCTGCCCCTCGGGTTGGATCCGGGAAATCGATGACCGTGACCGAGTCGGCGCGGCGTCTGTTCCAGAACCATCGACGCCGAACTTCGCCGCGCGCCGTCAATCGAATCACGCCAAATACCCATGTCTTCAGACTCGAGTCGCCGTTGAACCTCGCGCGCCCGGAGATGATGCGAAGGTAGGCAGTCTGCAGCACTTCTTCCGCCAGCTCCCGATCTCGCCCGCAACACGCCAGTGCCCAACCCCAATTCTCGCTGTGAAGTTGTTCCAGCTCCCGCTCCAACTCGCATTGTTCCATCGCGTGGGTCCGTGGCTGGAACGTTGTGTCTCTGGATATGAGTGCGCGGAATGTGGCTTCCATATGACACACCAACGAAAATCAACGGATAAGAGTGTCATCTCGAAGTATGGCTCTGAAAAAGGCAAACAGAACACTACCGGCGGCCTGCTGATCGGCTCCGGCGGATAGCTACCGGCCTTTCTCTCTTGTCGCCTCTCACCGTACGGGCTACCATTTATTTCAGTGCCGTGAGGGCGGCCGACGGTCCGCGTAAAGGGTTCAACCCTCTCTCGAGCTAAGCGATGTACAACCTTCTATTCCTCGCCCACGTTGCGGACTATGGGCGGCACGAAAGGGCTCGTCCCTTTCAAAGGAAGGAAGGTGTCCTATGTCCGAACAGACCCACCAGTCTCCGCCCGGCGCATCGTCGCTGCCGGATGCGCCCAGTCTCGAGTGGCTTCGCAAGCAGGCGAAGCACAGCCTCGACGAGCTGCGCCGAAGCAATCCCGATGCGCAGCTCTCCGACGCTCAGTTCGAGCTCGCCAAACGGTACGGGTTCGCTAGTTGGCGCGCACTCAAGGCGCACGTCGACTCGCTGACGATCGACGGCCAGCTGTTCGATGCCGCGCGCAAAGGCGACGTCAAAAAATTGACGAAGCTGCTCGATGCGCATCCCGAAAAGCTGTATGCCCGCAACCAACCATACGAGCATACGTTGCTCCACATCGCGGCGCACAACGGCCATCTGCCCGCCGTCGATTTCCTGTTGAAGCGCGGCATCGATGCCAATACGCGCGAGAAGGGTGACAACACCTACGCCATGCACTGGGCCGCTGCCGGCGGTCACCTCGACGTCGTACGACTGCTCGCTGACGCCGGTGGCGACGTCATCGGCGAAGGCGACGACCACGCCCTTGGTATGATCGGCTGGGCCACCGGCTGGGACGGCTGCGACGACGCCACCCACCGCGCCATCGCTGATTTTCTCATCAGCCGCGGCGCACGCCACCACATCTACTCGGCGATGTCGATTGGCGATGAGGACGAAGTGCGACGCATCGTCGCCGCCGATCCTTCCCAGCTGGAAAGGCCGCAAAGCCACAACGAAGATTTTCGCCGCCCTCTCCACTTCGCGGTACACGGAAATCTCCACCGCATGGTGAAGCTACTACTCGAGCTCGGCGCGGATCCACTCGGCACCGACGCGTCCGGGCAGACCGCCGTTGCATATGCAATGACGCCCCAGATCGCGCCCCCGGTGGTGGAAGCCATGCGCGATCGGATTGGACCTACACTTCTCAACTCCGTCGCGATCGGCGACTGGGCCAGCGCCGAGCGGTTACTGCACCAGAATCCGGATGTCGTCGCGCGAGAAGGAGTCCTGCATCTGATGGCGAAGAGCGGCAACATTGCGGCAGTGAAGTGGCTGCTGGATCACGGCGCGGATCCCAACGCCCGCTGGAATCATTGGAACGACTTGCTGACCCCATTGCACCTCGCGGTATTGGGCGGTCATCCGGAGGTTACGCGCGCGCTCCTCGCGGCCGGCGCCGACCCGACCATCCGCGACACCCAGCACGACAGCAATGCCCTCGGATGGGCGCAGTTCTTTCTCGAGCATCGTGGCGACAGCGCCGAAAAGCGGAGGCGCGGTCAGGAAATCGTAGGCCTGCTCGAGAAGCGGTCGAAGAAATCCTGACGTCTCGCGAATCCGCGCCGGCCGACGTATTACACGTCTGGTGAAAAACGGCCTTTTCGTGGTGATGGGAGTCGCCGGCTCCGGGAAGACCCTGATCGGAGCTGCGCTCGCCCACGCACTCGATGTCGAGTTCGTGGAAGGAGACGAATTTCACTCCGAGCAGAGCATCGCCAAGATGTCGGCCGGCATTCCGCTCACCGACGCCGACCGCGCCGAATGGCTGCGCACGCTGGCTTTCCGGCTCCGCGTTCACAGACGAGCCGGTACCGGCATCGTGGTCACTTGCTCGGCGCTCAAGCGAGCTTATCGTGAGGTCCTTCGTGGGGGAGCCAAAGACATTCATTTCATTTTCCTCAAAGGGCCGCGAGACCTGATCTCGCAGCGATTGGCCAGCCGCGGCGGACATTTCATGCCCGCTTCATTGCTCGATAGCCAACTCGCTACTCTCGAGGAGCCAGCACCGGACGAAAACGCGTGGGTGTGCGACGTGACCAAGCCGCCCGCGGAGATCATCACCGACCTCGTCACTCGCGCATCACAATGACCCCGGATACTCGACTCCTTCTCTACGCACTGATCGCCGTCGTCGCGCTCATCCTCCTCATCGCGCGCGCGAAGCTTCACCCATTCATCGCCCTCGTCGTCGTCTCGCTGGCGATGGGCCTCGTCGCTGGAATGCCACCTGGTCTCGCTGTCCAATCTTTCCAGACCGGCGTCGGCAACGTACTTGGATTCATCGCCATCGTTGTCGGACTCGGCACGATGCTTGGAAAAATCATGGCCGAGTCCGGTGCGGCGAATCGCATCGCGACGACACTCATCGATCTCTTCGGAGAACGACGGGTGCACTGGGCGATCATGTTCGTCGCTTTCATCGTCGGCATTCCGGTGTTCTTCCAGGTCGGATTCGTCCTGCTGGTCCCGCTGGTGTTCACTATCGCGCGACGCACGGGGATATCGCTGGTGAAAATCGGAATTTCGCTGGTGGCGGGTCTCTCCGTCGTACACGGGATGCTGCCACCCCATCCGGCGGCCATGCTGGCGGTGACCGCCTACAATGCCGACGTCGGGCGGACGATTCTCTACGGCTTGATCGTCGGCATTCCCACGGCGTCGCTGGCGGGTCCTATCTACGCATCGTGGATTGCTCCGCGAATTCCGTTGCGCGCCGAGAGTCCTCTGGCGCGCCAGCTCGGTGGCGAATCGACGCAGGCGACCCCTGGTTTCTGGGTTTCAGTCATCACGGTGCTGATTCCCGTGATCCTGATGCTGCTTGCCAGCGCCGCCAATCTTGCCCTGTCGGCGACGAGCAGGACGCGAGTGGCGATCAATTTCGTTGGCCAGCCCGTCGTCGCGCTGCTATTGGCCCTGCTGTTTTCATTCTGGTCGTTGGGCCGAACCAGGCACCTCACTCGAGAGCAGCTACTCAAATTCTGCAACGACTGCCTGGCGCCGACGGCGACGATAATCCTGGTGATCGGCGCTGGAGGAGGTTTCAATCAGGTCCTCGTCGACAGCGGCGTAGGTCGCGCCATCGCCAACATGGTGATTGGATCGAACGCGTCGCCGCTGATTCTGGCTTGGGGAATCGCCGCTCTCATTCGAGTCGCCACCGGATCCGCGACGGTAGCGATGACGACCGCTGCGGGAATCGTGGCGCCGATCGTGGC
>QHUA01000115.1:13516-43221 GCA_003221805.1 Gemmatimonadota bacterium | reverse complement strand
CGCACACGATTTCATCACCGAGCTGCCGCGGGGCTACGAGACTTTGCTGGGCGAGCGCGGTACCCGCTTATCGGGCGGACAAAGGCAGCGATTGGCGATTGCACGGGCCTTGCTTAGTGATCCCCCGATTCTCATTCTCGATGAAGCGACGTCCGCGCTGGACACCGAATCAGAGCGTCTGGTGCAGGAAGCCGTCGATCGTTTGCTGCAAGGAAGGACGGTGTTCGTGATTGCGCATCGACTCTCGACGATCACGCACGCCGATCAAATAGTGTTTCTCGATCGCGGTGAAATAGTGGAGCAGGGGACGCACGCCGAGCTGCTGGCGAAGCGCGGCGCGTACTCGCGTCTCTACGAGCTGCAGTTCGGCGGTAACGGAGCAACGGATCTTGCACGTTCTATTTCTACATACAGCTCGTGAGTGGTCGGGCACCGCCCGACTGTTTGCGAGAGCGGGACGCGGCATCTCCGAGCGCGGGGCGAAAGTCACGCTGCTGGTAACGCCCGACAGCAACGTGCACCTCGCCGTCTCACCCAGGCGCGATCCCGGCCAGCCGCGCCACACCCCGATCCCCGAGCCGTTCGAGATCATTCCGTTCGCCACCGATGGCTGGTTCTTCACCGCTGCGCGTCGGCTGAGAAAAATCTTTCGACGCTGGGACGCCGACGCGATTTTCGTCAGCACCGATCGCGAGCACCTGATTGCGGCGACCGCCTGTCGCCTGAGTGGAAACGGCTCGGTAGTTCGCTGGACACAGGCTGGCAAGAAACTGGAAATGCGACTGTCGGGGAAATGGGCCGGGCGACTGGCGCGAACTGGCTATCTGTTCGCCAGTGAAACGGATCGACGCGGATCGGCCATCCCGAAAAACGCGATAGATGTCTCGGTGGCAGAAATCGGCATCGATGTCTCTACCTACCCGACCGACGGCACAAAGCCGACGGCCGCCGAGGGCGACTCCGCCACCGATCAGAAACAGACCGAGCCACTGAAATACATCGTCTGCGTTTACGATCCGACTTCGCGTGGGCGGGCCGCGACGGCGATTCGCACCATCTCGATGCTGGCACCGCGTCATCCGAATCTGAGGCTGATCATCGTCGGCCCCGGATCAGACGACGAGGATCTGCGGATGCAGGCCGCCGCGCTGCGCGTGCTGCACCTCGTCAGCTTCCTCGGCGAGCGCGACGATGTCGTCAACCTGATGCGGGATGCGCATCTGGGATGGGTCGTCGCCGACGCAGATACGGGAGTATATGGAATCCTGGATCTGATGGCGCTCGGCATTCCGACCGTGGCGAGCGAAGACGGCGTCGCCCGGCGCTATATCGCCAACGGGATCAGTGGCGCGCTGTATCCACCGGATGATTCAGCATCGACCGCCGCCACCGTCGCGGGGATGCTGCTCCGTGAAGACGCGCGTGAGGCGATGGGCAAGGCTGCGCGCACCAGAGTCGCCAGGGAGTTCCCGGAGAGCGAGATGATCGAGGGCTTTGATCGCGCGGCTAACAACGCGCGCACCCGGGGCCGTCGCTAGACGGTGAGCGCGGCCAACCGCGGCTCCCCCGACGTTACGGCGGTGATCGCGGCGCACGACGAATCCGCGAACATCGAAGCCTGCATCGCGAGCGTGGACTGGGCTCGCGAAGTGATCGTCGTAGAGAACGAATCGTCCGACGACACGGTGGATCGGGCGCGCAGCGCCGGCGCGACGGTGGTCAGCCCCAAGTTCACGACGATTGGGACCGCGCGAAATCATGGAATTACGCGAGCTGGTACGCCGTGGATTCTCGTGCTCGATGCCGACGAGCGTTGTACGCCTGAGCTTGCCGCGGAAATCAAACAGGTGATCAGCAACCCAGGCGATCGTTCCGCGTTCCGTGTCCCGCGCCGCAATTTCTTCCTCGGCAAAGAGATACGTCACGGTGGGTGGGGCAGCGACAGACCGGTGCGATTGTTCAGGCGCGAGCTGCGCTACAACGCCAACCTGGTCCACGAGCACGTCGATGTGACCAAAGGAACAATCGGGGCAGTCAAGAATTCGCTACTGCACTACACCTACACTTCCCTCGACCAATACTTTGAGAAATTCGACCGCTACAGCCGCTGGTGGGCGGCGCAGAATTTCGCGAGAGGACGCCGGGGCGGGGCGGCGGCCGTATTTTTCAAGCCCCCGGCACGGTTCGTCGGGATGTATTTCGTGAAGGGTGGATTTCGAGACGGCGCGCGCGGGCTTGTTCTCGCCTGCCTCGCTGCCGCCAGTGTGATGGCCAAGTACGCGCGACTCTGGGAAAGATCAATCCGCAATGAACGTTGAGGAGCAGGGCCGACGGCAGTGAGAGTCCTCATCATCGGCAGCAATAACCGATGGCGGATGGAGAAGTGCACCGAGCGCGCGCTCAAAAGAGATGGCCACAAGACGCTGCTGATCGATGACAAGCGCGCCGCACGCCTGATTGGACGCAAGCTCACCCAGCGGTGGGCGCTCTCCCATTCACGTCGATTCAAGCCTGATTTCGTCTTCCTCGGCAAATGTCACGGCCTCGATGTCGAAACGGTGGCGACGATCCTCCAGGGCAAACCCAATGCGATGTGGTACCACGATCCGCAGTGGTACAAGAGCACATATCGCCCCGACATCGCCCACATCATCGCCGTCGGCAAGCTGACGCAGACCTTTTTCGTCTCGGGATTCGATGCCGAGTGGAGAGCGCTTGGCTTGCCGGCGAAATTTCTTCCGTCGGCCGCGGATCGTGATATCAAACCGGTTCCAGCTAAAAAGAGCTTTCACTCCGACGTCAGCTTTATCGGTACGGGCTACGACGCGTCGCGCGCGAACTTTCTGCTCAAGATCGCCAAGAAATACGATCTCAAAGTCTGGGGCAAAGGCTGGGAGGAATGGCGCAAGCCGCTCAACTGGAGCGGACGTTCCGTTCAGGGAAAAGACTTTGCCGCCGTTTGCTCCAGCTCCAACATCTCCCTCGGCATCAATCCCGATCGCGCCAGGGGCGGGAGCACCTACACATCCGACCGAACCTGGATGGTGATTCTCGGCGGGGGATTTTATCTCGGTCACGGCACACCGGGTCTCACCGAGATGCTGCGCGACGGCGATCACTGCGCCTGGTACAAGGACATCGACTCCTGCCTCGACAAGATCGGCTACTATCTGGAGAAACCGGCGGCGCGCGAGAGAATCAGGCGGGAGGGGCAGGTGTTCGTGCGCCAGCACCACACCTTCGATCAGCGCATCCACAACCTGCTGTCAGGCGAAGAGTTCCATAATCCGCTCTCTTGAGCGCGGCTGAATGCGACACCTGTTCGTCACCCAGGACTACGGGCCCGACCTGGGCGGCATGGCGCGCCGGCACGTCGAGCTGGTGCGCCGCTTCGGTGACGATGACGAGACGATCATAAGCGTCTCCACCGTTGCATCACCTGGCGCTGCTGCTTTTGATCAGCACGAGAGCTATCGCATCTACCGGCAGCCATTCCCGTTCGAGCGAGCGAATCGGTTCTCGAACCAGCTGCGCTGGGCGCAATGGCTAACCTCGCGGCGCGCTCCGCCCTTCGAGGTGCTGCACTGCGGCAATATCCGGCCGGTTGGCTACGGCGTGCGCTGGGCGAATCGCAAACTTGGCGCTCCGTATCTCGTCTATGTGAACGGCGGCGATCTGCTACGCGAGCGGAGAAAGGCGGGGCGCAGCGCGGTGAAGCGGATGTCAGCCCGATCGATACTCGGCAACGCGTCGGGCATCGTCGCCACATCCAAATGGGTCGCGCAGTTGGCGTCTGAGGTAATGAACGAGGTCGGCGTCGAGAAACCTCCGCGCGTTGCCGCTCTGGATCTCGGCACCGATCCGGTTCATTTCAATCCTTCGCGTGACACGGGTGCGCTGCGGCGGCGCTGGGGCGTGGGCGACGGTCCTTTGATCCTGACGGTGGCGCGACTGGTTCCACATAAAGGTCAGGACATGGGGATTCGCGCGCTGGCCACGCTGTCGCGCGATTTTCCGAATCTGCGCTATATAATGGTAGGCGAAGGCCATGATGAGCTTCGCCTGCGCAGCATCGCCCGCGAGCTCGGCGTCACCGACAAAGTTGGATTCGTGGGGGCGATGCGCGACGATGAGCTGCCAGAAGCCTACGCGACATCGACCATCTACCTCGGCGCGTCGCGTGTGGATAAGGAGATCAACGTCGAAGGATTCGGGATCTCGTTCCTCGAAGCCGGCGCGTCAGGCATCCCCTCGGTGGCGGGCGACTCGGGCGGGGTACGGTCCGCGGTGCGCGATGGTGAGACCGGAATCGTCGTGCCCCCTACGGACGCGGATTCGATTACTGAGGCGATCCGCTCGCTGCTGCTAAATCCAGAGCGGCGTAAGCAAATGGGACTCGCCGCGCGCCACGCCGTCGAAACCCATTACAATTGGGATCGGGTCGCACGTGACACTCGCGACTTCACTTACGACGTCGTCAAACGCTCGCTCAATGACTCCAAAGGCGTCTAAGAAATCACGCCGGGCAAGAAAATCTCGCACCAAGACAGCTTCGGATAAAAAGAAGAAGCCGACGCTCGCCCACCGCGCCGAGTACTACGGGATGCGCGCGACGATTGGAGTGCTGCGGACAATGGGTTGGAATGCCGCCTGTCGCCTCGGCGAGGGTCTGGGCGTACTGGGTTACCGCCCCTTCGGTATCCGCAAGCGTGTTGTCGAAAAGCAGATCGCAGCGGCGTTTCCCGAGCTGTCGGACGACGCGGTGAAGAAGCTCGCCCGAGAGTCTTACGCTCATCTTGGCCGCACGTTTGCCGAGTCCGCACTCTTCGACATGCTGGGCAAGGATGGTGTGTTGAACCTCGTCGACGAGGTAAAAGACTGGCATCACGTCGACGAGGCGATGGCGGCGGGTAAGGGCATCGTCTTCGTCACTGGGCACATCGGGAACTGGGAGCTCGCGGGCGCATACGTCGCAGCGCGTGGAGTTCCGGTCGACGCGATTGCGCGGGGGATGGCGAATCCTCTCACCGAGGAATACATCACCCGCGTTCGCGAGGCGACGGGGATGGTGATCGTCCACGATTCCGACGCGGTCAAACGTGCACCCCGCTCGCTGCGCGCCGGCCGCGGCGTCGCTTTCGTCGCCGACCAGGGCGTGCTGGGTCTGGCGTCGACCTACGTGCCATTCTTCGGCCGGCCTGCCAAGACTCCGCGCGGGGCGGCGGTATTCGCTTTGCGATTCGAAGTGCCGGTTATTTTTGTCGTCGCGCTTCGCAAATCGAATGGACGCTTTCGTGTCATCGTCGAGCGAATCGACGCGAAGCGAACGTCCAACATGGATCGCGACGTCGATGCAATCGTCGCAACTTTTACTCAGCATCTGGAGAAGTGGGTACGTCAGGTTCCCGCTCAATACTTCTGGCAGCACCGGCGGTGGAGACGCCAGCCGCCGGACACACCGCCCGAGCTGCGTGATCCGTCAGCTTAACTAGGAGGAGGATGCTCGATCCCAAGCAGCGACAGCGATTCTTCCGCGACAATCGCGCGCGCATCGGAATTGGGATCGTCATCGTCATGGCGCTCGCCGCGCTGCTGGCGCCGCTGATCGCGCGTCAAAGCCCAATCACGATCGACCTTCTCCACATCCTGCAGCGTCCGTCGGCGCAGCATTGGCTCGGCACCGACATCCAGGGGCGCGACATGTGGTCGCGTCTGGTCTATGGCGCCCGTGTCTCCCTGACGGTCGGGCTGATTTCGCAGGGAATCGCGCTCGCACTCGGCGTGACGATGGGACTGCTGGCCGGATTCTACGGCCGCTGGGTCGATGAGATCGTGATGCGCCTCGCTGATGTCACCCTGGCTTTTCCAACTCTGTTATTGCTGATTGCGATGGTTGCAGCGCTCCAGCCTTCGGAGGCGGTTGTGTTCGCGACGATCGGAATAGTCGGCTGGGCGGGAATGGCGCGCATCGTCCGCGGACAGGTGCTCGTCGTGCGACAACTGGAGTACGTCCAGGCGATCAGGGCGCTCGGCGCCAGCGATTTGCGCATCATGGTGCAACACGTGCTGCCAAACGTCATCGCTCCCGTCGTGATCGCGGCGACACTCGGCGTTGCCGGCGCAATCATGGCTGAGGCTGCCTTGTCGTTCCTCGGCCTGGGCGTGCCGCCGCCGGCGCCGAGCTGGGGGTCGATGATTGCAGACGGTCGAGATCTGGACCAACTTCGACGGGCTCCGTGGACGTCCGTGTTCCCGGGGGTGGCCATCGGTGCCGCTGTACTCGGATTCAATCTGTTGGGCGACGCGCTGCGCGACGCGCTCGATCCCCGGCAGATCTACAAGGTGCCGAAGGCGGAGGAGATAAAGACCTGAGTAGAGATCGAGGGAACGCAGTGCGATGAGTGCGAGAGGAAGAGACGAGTACAAGCGTAGTCTCTTCGACAAGCACGGACCGGAAGCGGCGGATCATATGCGCGCCGTCAGCTCCCTCATCATTCCTGTCGTCGCCGGCGCTTTCATTGGCGGCGCGATCGCTGTTCAGAAAGACTATTCCGCTGGCCTCGTCGTGCTGTCCGCAATCGGGGGATCAGTCGTATTCGGCACCTGGTGGTGGTTCTTCGTCACCAGACTGTCGCACGGCGCGGGCAAGGCATTCTCCGAATTTATCCAGCCGTCTGCGACCGGGAGTTACGAGCGACAATATTCGCGCGAAGACGCGATGATCATGCGCGGTGATGTCGGCGGCGCGCTCACATCCTACGAAGAAATCATTCTCGAAGCTCCCGATGATGCGCGGCCGCGCCTGCGCGCCGCCGAGCTCTACGCAAAGTCGGGATTGCGCGAGCGGGCAGAGGAGCTTTACCGATCAGTGCAGCGACTGCCGCACGTCAAAGGGCAGGACCACGTATTCTCTTCCAACCGGCTCGTAGACCTTTATCTCGCGTGGCCGGGCCACGAGACGAAAGGTCTCCGCGAGCTCAGACGACTAATCGACACTTATCCGGAGACCGAAGTAGCGGAACGTGCCCGTGCAGGTCTTGTGAATCTCAAGAGTCGGCTCGGCGTCGCCGAGTAGGCAATCACCTCAAAACGAGGATGACCATGCTACTGCTCCAGACAACTACTCAAGCACCTGTTCAGACTGTTCCTGCCGCTCCCTCCTTCACAGCCGCGCTGATGCAGTCGTTCCGTGACGCGTTCTCGATGATCATGAGCGCGATTCCGCGGATACTCGGCTTCATCATCGTCGTCGCGATCGGCTGGTTCATATCGTCGATCCTGGCTCGGGCAGTGACGGGGTTATTGCGCGCGATCCGGTTCGACGAGCTGATGCAGCGTTCGGGTCTCTCCGACTTCCTGAACAAGATGGGGACGGGGTTGGATCCGGCGGCCATGGTGGCGGGGTTGGTGAAGTGGCTGGTGCGCGTCGTCGTGCTGCTGGTCGCGTTCGACGTGCTCGGCTTGCCAGCCGTCTCAGACGTGATGAGGCAGCTGCTGCTGTGGCTGCCGAATCTGGTGGTGGCGATCTTCGTGCTCTTCATCGGCGGAATCGCGGCGCGCGCGTTCGCCAACATCGTGAGAGGCGCGACGGCGGAAGCGGGATTCGCGAATCCGGAGACGCTGTCGAACGTGGTGCGGACGACGGTGTGGGCGTTCGCGATCGTCGTCGCCATCAATCAGCTGGGGATCGCGACGAACCTGATCACGACGCTGTTCACCGGATTCGTGGCGGCGCTGGCGATCGCGCTCGGCCTGTCGTTCGGGTTGGGCGGTCGCGACCTCGCATCACGTACGCTCGAGAACTGGTACGACCAGGCGCAGGAGGCCAGGCCGTCGAGGAGAAAGGCGAAGGTGGAAGAGTAGAACGATAAGGGAGAACTGAAACTGCCTGCTGGGCGCTGACCTCAGCAGGTAGTTATCAGTTCTCAGTGACAGCAACCTTACGGGAAGTTGTAATTAAGGACTATCCCCGCCACGGTGGTGGTCCCCAGCGTCGCCTGGGCGATGGTGCTCGACGACGGACCGGCATCCTGAAACGCCGCGCCGATGGAAAACGCGGCAGTCAGCGAAGCCTGGGCGCACGTGACTCCACCGTTGCCCTGAAATCCGCTGCACGCATCCCCCGGCGCACCCCCGCTCAGACTCCCCGTTCCGATCGCCGCGCGCCACGCCGAAACCGTGCTGCCATCCAAATGGAACAAGTATCCGTTGACCGGTCCGTCGAAGGCTCCGGTCGTCGATGTCGGTGGCAGGCCCGTTCCCGAGTTGTAGCCATCGATGATGATGAAGTCGGTTGGATTCGACGGATCGTTGAACGCGATGAGATCGAACGTGCTGAACGAGTTGAGCGATATCTGAACACGGCGCTGCAAGCCGACGGCGTAGAACGGCCCGGCTGCGGTCGTCGTCGTAATGGGAACGAGATCGGCTTCCGCCCCCGACTTGAGCACCAGGTTCGCCGAGTCAGCGAGCCAGGCGATCTCGGTGTAGAGAGGCGAGATCTGGATGATCTTGGTCATCACCGCAGCCGCTTGAGTGGCATCGAGTGTCAGCGTGGCGGCGGGCCCGGTCGCGTTATCGCTGCCGCAACCGAGGGCGACCAAGGACGAAACAGCGAGTCCAACGGACGCACATCTAAGACGCATAATTCCTCTCCACCGTAGGGTCACTGGATGATATTGCGCGGGGAAGGGAGTCGGGAAGTACTAGAGGTGCGGGGTGATAGCGGCGGTCGCTTTTTCCGAGGTGAGAATGGGGATAACCTCAAAGTCGACGATGTCGCTCCAGTTCGACATCCACTCGTCGAGTAGCATCCGATCGTCGCAGTCCATCACCTGAAAGCAGCGCTCGAAATCCGTCGTCACCCAGCTGGAGAGATACCGGGCGCCGTGCGGACACATTCTGCCTTTGTCCCTGAACCGGCGATAAACCGGCTTTGGATCACCATCGCGGTACTTCTCGATCACCATGAAGAGCATGCGTCTCGCCTCACGGATAGACTCTAACGTTTAAATGCTGTTGGGTGTTTTGGCTGATACAATCCCACTCTAGCTCCACTCGGCAGAGCTAAGCTGGTGACGATTCCCCACGGCGCTTCCTCGACCTGGGAGAAGTGAACTTTTTTCTCCAGAGATTTCATTGTCGACTTCAGGTCGTCGCACATGAGATAGAGCGCCGCACCGGCGTGCCCGTCCTCGGTTTTTGCTGGCGCCGAGCCGTGTGAGGGATGCACCGCAATCTCAGCGGGCGGCAACGCGAAAATCGGCCAGCCTCCGCCGGCGTCAATCGAATCAAGCCCCAGCGCGTCACGCAGGAACGCGCGATCCGGTTCTGCCTTCTTGCTGTATAGGAGAAAGTGCGCGCCGAAGATCATGAGCTATTTCCGTACTCGCAGCAGCCCGTAATCCCGGGCTCCCTTTCTGATCAGGTGGTATCGTCCGGCGAGCGGTTTAGTTGTCGCCAGGTTCGTGTCGGCGCTCGTTCGCTGGCCGTTCAGGTAGACGCCGCCCTGTTCGACGAGCCGCCTTCCCGCGCCCTTGGACGCGGTGAGCTGTAGTAGAACGAGCGCATCGAGTAGTCCTGGAGTCTCGGCTACTTCGGCGAACGGCACCTCCTGACTCAGCGCCTTCAACACCGTCTCGGACAGAGTAGCGGGGTCCGCTTTTCCGAAAAGGACTTTCGAGACTTCCTCCGCCACCCGCGCCGCGTCCTCGCCGTGCACCCGCGCCGTCACGTCGCGCGCCAGCGCTTGCTGCGCCTCGCGTTTCTCCGGAGCACTCACGATCAGCTTGTCGAGCTGCTCGACTTCCTTCCGCGGCAACAGCGTGAAGAACCGCAAATACTTTCCCGCGTCGCGATCGTCGACGTTGATCCAGTACTGATAGAACTTGTACGGCGACGTGCGCTCCGGATCGAGCCACACCGAGCCGGCTTCGGTCTTCCCGAACTTCGATCCGCTCGCCGTCGTCACCAGCGGCAAGGTGAGCGCGTGCACCGTCTTTCCTTCCACGCGGCGAATCAGCTCCATCCCGGCCGTGATGTTTCCCCACTGATCGCTGCCACCCATCTGCAGCGTCACGCCTTCGCGCCGATACAGCTCCAGGAAATCGTACGCCTGCAGCAACATGTAGGAGAATTCGGTGAATGAGATGCCACCTTCGATGCGGGCCTGCACCGATTCCTTCGCCAGCATGTAGTTCACCGTGAAGTGCTTGCCGACATCGCGCATGAACTCCACCGCCTTGAGCGGGCGTAGCCACGCCGCATTGTCACGCATCCTTGCCGCGTGCTTGCCCTTGAAGTCGAGAAAACGCGAGAGCTGCTTTTCTATCGATCTAGCATTCGACTGTATCTCTTCTTCGGAAAGCAGTTGACGCTCCGATGTCTTGCCGCTCGGATCGCCAATCATTCCGGTACCGCCGCCGACGAGCGCGACAGGTTTGTGCCCCGCGCGTTGCAGGTGCGCGAGTCCCATCACCGGCACAAGGCTGCCGATATGCAGGCTCGAGGCTGTAGGGTCAAACCCCACGTACGCGCTCACCTCACCAGTTGCGAGTGCGTCCGCCAAACCGTCCGTGTGTTGGTAGACCATCCCGCGCCACGACAGCTCGTCCAGCAGAGAGGCTTCCCCGGTTTCGGTAGTGCGTAGCTTCTTCGTGCTCATGCGGGGAAATTAGGGACGCCCGACCGCGGTGTCACCTTGGGTGTATCACAGTTATCTTTTGACACTCCGCATGGCCTCCGCCTCCGCTTCGTCTCCGGCACCAGTCACGACCAACAAGATCCCATTCCACAAGCGTCACCCGACGCTCGTCAGAGTGGTGCTGCTTTCGCTCACATTTCTCATCGCGCTGGGTGCCGGCGCGCTCTATGGTACCTGGGCTCTCATCTGTCGCGGCAGCCAGTGCCCATCGATCGAGATCCTCAGCGAGTACACGCCGCACCAGACGTCGAAGCTCTACGCAATTGACGGCAGATTCATCGCTGAGCTGGGTCTCGAGCGAAGAACGCTCGTCAAAATCGACGAGATTCCGAAAATCGTGCAGGACGCGTTCGTCAGCACCGAGGACAAGCGCTTCTACCAGCACGCCGGCATCGACTGGCACCGCGCTGCCGCCGTCATCCTGCGCTCGCCGATCCACGGATACTCGCAAGGATTCTCCACCATCACGATGCAGCTGGCGCGCAACGTCTTCCCCGAAAAGATCTCCCGCGAAAAAAGTCCGATCCGCAAAATCAAGGAAGCGAAAGTCGCGCGTCAGATCGAGGCCAAGTACGACAAGAAAAAGATCCTCGAGCTTTACCTCAATCAGATCGACCTCGGCCACGGTGCTTACGGCGTCGAGACGGCATCACAGCGTTACTTCGGCAAGTCTGTTCGCGACCTGAATCTCGCCGAGGCAGCAACTCTGGCTGCGCTGCCAAAAGCACCAGCCCGCTATAATCCCGTTCGCTTCCCCGAGCGCGCGATTCAGCGCCGCAACACCGTCATCGAGCTGATGCGCCAGAACGGCTACGTCAATGACGCTGATGCGAGCCGAGCAAAGGCGTATCCGCTCCAGCTCGCCAACAAGAGCGTTGCCGCGGGCGAGACCGCGCCCTACTTCGTCGAGTGGGTGCGTCAGCAGCTCGACGCTCAATTCGGGAAGCAGCTTTACGAGCAGGGCCTGAAGGTCTACACCACGCTCGATCTCGACATGCAGGGCGCCGCCGAACGCGCGCTGGAACGTCAGGCGAAGGCAATCGAGGCCGGCCGCTTTGGCCCGTACCAGCACGAGACCTACGAGCACTACATCGCGCACCGCGAAGGCGACGAAGGCAGTGGCACGTCACCGTACCTCCAGAGCGCGTTCCTGGCGATGGATCCACGCACTGGTGCGGTGCGGGCGATGATCGGCGGCCGCGATTTCGACGACTCCAAGTTCAATCGCGCCGTCCAGGCGCTACGTCAGCCGGGTTCGACGTTCAAGCCGATCGTGTATTCAGCGGCGATCCAGAACGGCCGGCCAGCGTCCTACATCGTGAATGACAGCCCGCTCGTGTTGCAGGTGCCGGGACAACCCGAGTGGGCGCCGCAGAACTACGATCTCAAATTCCTGGGCGAGATTCCGCTGCGCGAATCACTCTACCTCTCGCGCAACGTGTCCACAGTCCGCCTCGGCATGGAGCTGGGCGAGCAGACCGTCGTTAACGAGGCGAGGAATTTTGGCATCACCACTCCCATTCCTCCGTATCCATCGATCCACATCGGCGCCGCCGACGTCTACCCAATCGAGCTGATCTCCGGGTATACGGCGTTCCCCAACCTCGGCGTGCGCTCTTCACCGAACGCCATACTTCGCGTCGAAAACCAGAAGGGAGAGATTCTCTGGCAGCCGACACCAACCCGCAGTCAGGTGATGTCGCCGGAAGAAGCGTGGATCATGGTCGACATCATGAAGGACGTGATTCGACGGGGAACCGGTGCTGGAGTCTGGGAGTCGGGATTCCACTATCCCGCCGGCGGAAAAACGGGAACCACCAACGACGGCACCAACGTCTGGTTCGTCGGCTACACCGCCGATCTCATCGCCGGCGTGTGGTACGGACTCGATCGTCCACAGAAGATCAAGGACAACGCCCAGGGCGGTGTGCTCGCCGCGCCGGCGTGGACGGCATTCATGAGCGAGGTCTATCGGCGCAAGCCGCCGCCACCAGACTGGCCACGGCCGACTTCCATTGTCACGCGCGAGATCGACATCAGCAGTGGATTGCTGGCCACGCAGTATTGTCCGCGCAATCTCGTCACCACCGAGTTCTACATCTCCGGAACCGAGCCGACTCGCGATTGTGACAAGCACGGTCCGTTCTCGAACCCCGGCGGTGCGTATCCAGTGGACACGTTGAGCACGGTGCCAATCACGCCCGCCCAGCCGACGAGGGGTGGTGGACAGCCGATCAACGTCACACCGCCGCCGATCCAGCCAGGTTATGAGCCGGTGCCGTCCCGCACACAGCCTCCGCCGCGCCGCATTCCGACAGTCTTCGACACATCACGTCGCGATAGCGTGAGGCGCGATACGGTCCGCCGCGACACGGTTCCATTGCCGGCTCGTCCGCCGACTCCGACTCCGCGCTGATGCGCTATCACGCGCGCTGGGTGCTGCCAATCACCCAGCCGCCGATCGAGAACGGAACCGTCGTCGAGACCGACGGAAAAATCACCTACGTCGGACCAAGAACGGGCGCTCCCGCCGGTAAAGATGACGATCTGGGCGACACGATTCTCCTGCCCGGATTGGTCAACACGCACACGCATCTCGAGCTCACCGCGATGCGCGGTTTTCTCGAGGATCTCGACTTCGCCGATTGGATCGACAAGCTCCGCCAAAGCCGCAACGAGATTCTCGACGACGCAAAGCTCCTCGATTCGGCAAAATTCGGCATAATCGAGGGACTCGAGGCGGGCATCACCACCTACGCCGACACCTGCTCCAGCGGCGTCGTGATGCAGGCGATGGTGGCGCTTGGTGTGCGGGGAATCATGTACCAGGAGGTCTTCGCACCCGATCCGTCCAAGTGCGATGCAGCAGTGCGCGAGCTCGAGGAGCGACTCGGCACGCTCGAGCCTGAGCAAACCGATCTGGTGCAGCTCGGCGTCTCGCCGCACGCCCCGTACACCGTCTCGGATCCGCTCTACGCTGCGACAGGCCAGCTCGCACGCAAGCGCAACCTGCCGTTGGCGATGCATATCGCCGAGAGTGCGGCAGAAGAGGACCTCGTCGTGCGCGGGGAAGGGGCCTTCGCCGAGCGCTGGCGTCGTCGCGGGATCGAGGTGTCGAAGCGCGCGCGATCTCCGATTGCGTTACTGGACAAGCACGAGGTTCTGGAGCCCGGCTCACTTCTCATTCACTGCGTGCGTGTGGATGATGCCGACATTACCACCATCGCGCGACGCGGCTGCTCGGTGGCGCATTGCCCGGCGTCCAACGCCAAGTTCGGCCACGGCGTCGCGCCGCTCCTGCCGATGCTTGCCGCCGGAATCCCGGTCGGCATCGGCTCCGATTCCGTCGCCAGCAATAACCGCATGGACATTCTGGACGAAGCGCGTCTCGCCGTCCTCACTCATCGCGCCGCCACGCGCCGCCACGATGCATTCGGCGCGCATCAAGCCCTCGCACTCGCCACCATCGGCGGTGCGCGCGCCCTCGGGCTCGACGACCACATCGGATCTCTCGAAGTTGGGAAGGACGCCGATCTCGCCGCGTTCCGCATCGACATCGCGCGCACTATACCCGTCGGCGATCCTTACTCGGCGGCGATCTTCGCGCTTCCGGGCCGATCTGCCGAGCTGGTGACGGTGCGCGGCAAAGTCCTCGTGGAACGCGGCAAGTGTAAGGAGTTCGATCCCGTGCTCGGCGAGCGCGTCAAATCCGCCGGTGAAGCACTAGGCAAATGGGCCGTTCGCTCGGTATCTTGAAGCTCCTCTTCGAAGGAAGCCTGGCACAATGGCGGTAGATAACCACCACCGTATTTGGCGCGACGGTAAGTTCGTGGACTGGGAAGACGCGACCATCCATGTGATGAGTCACGTCGTGCACTATGGCTCGAGTGTCTTCGAGGGCATTCGCTGCTACGAGACACCGGGCGGACCGGCCGTCTTTCGACTCGGCGCCCATATGCGGCGGTTCCAGGATTCCTGCCGAATCTACCGCATGCCGCTCAAATACTCGATTGAAGACCTCTCCCGGGCCGCAGTCGAAACAGTTGCCGAAAACGAGCTACCACACTGTTACCTGCGGCCGGTTGCCATCCGGACCGGTGAGCAGATGGGAGTGCTACCGCACGACACGCCCCTCGAAGTCTTCATCATTCCGTGGACCTGGGGCACTTATCTCGGGGCGGACGCATTAAAGAATGGGGCCGATGTCTGCGTTTCGAGCTGGAGACGCCCCGCACCCGATACGATTCCAACGATGGCCAAGGCCGGCGGGAATTATCTCGGCGGACAATTGTCCAAGATGCAGGCGCGCGTCGACAACTACGTCGAAGGCATCATGCTCGATTCCTTCGGTCACGTCTCGGAGGGAAGCGGCGAGAACCTCTTCCTGGTGAGAGACGGTAAGCTTTTCACATCGACCATTGCCGCCGGGATTCTGCACGGCGTGACACGCGACTCGGTGATTCGCATCGCGCAGGACATGGACCTCGAGGTCGTCGAGGGGGCAATTCCACGCGAGATGCTTTACATCGCCGACGAGCTGTTCTTTACGGGAACCGCGGCGGAGATAACTCCGATTCGATCGGTCGATCGCATTCCCGTCGGCACTGGAAAGCCCGGCGTCATCACGCTGGAAATCCAGCGCGAGTATATGGGACTGGCGACCGGAACGCTGGAAGATCGCTACGGCTGGCTGACACCGGTGCCGCCACTGAAGACGATGTCGGCGGCGCGCAGCAAGGTCGCGCGGGAACCTGTCGGGGATATGTCAGCGTCAGCCATCTAGGTTGGTCGGATTGGGTTACAAGGGTAACGATGGCTCCTACCCAATCGTCGAGTATGTAGAGCGCCAGACACCCGATTTGTCGTCGGTAGTGTAGTACCCGTTGTATATTTTGGTGGGTTTGCCCAGGAGGAGTGCTTGATCGTTGGTTGTCTGGCACTGAATGCTTCGTTTGAGCCGTTGACGATGGTCCCCCTACGCCGCGCGCTGCGGTTGGTGATCGATGGAAAGGCGGAAATCGTCGAGGCAGATTCTGATCGCGTAGTTCGCTCCGAGAAGTTGACGCTTCCGCGGCCCGCGGTCATCCGGCTCATGCGCTTCATCCACGTCCCTCGCCGTTTCCGCCGCCAGGTCACGAACACCTTCCTGTTCGCGCGCGACCGCTACCGCTGCCAGTACTGCGGCCGGCTTCAGATCGAGCTCAAGCCCCGCGAGTCACTCACCCGCGACCACCTGATTCCTCTCTCACGCGGCGGCGCCAACGATTGGGCCAACGTCGTCACTGCCTGCAGCCCCTGCAACACGCGTAAGGCGAACAACTTGCCGAGCGAGATCGGGATGCACCCGCTGCACGCGCCGGTCGAGCCCCACTTCGTTCATTTGAGCTGGGCGCATCACCTCGAGGATCTTGAGCACCGCCACGCGATGAACCAGCAGCATCATCACGGGCATCACGGCCACCATAAAGTCGGTTAACTGCAGTTCCTCAGGGTCTGAACGTGCCCGTCTTCGCCTCGTAGTGTCTTTTCTCCCCGCCAAGTAGCCGAACCACCAAAGTCCGCAGTCCTCGCCCGACCGCCGTGCCGGGATTCTTCTTCCCGCTCACCGCTGGCTTGAGCTCCCCCTTTAGCCACCGCTGCACTTCGTCGAGATCGCTCAACGACAAAGTCTCGACGTCCAGCAACAGGTTGTAGTACCCCCGCTGTCCCTTCTTCGGCAGCGAGATCTCCACTCGATATGGCGCTTCAATCGCATCCTCCGCCAGATCCGCCGTCGGATACTCTCCCAGCGACACGGCCTTGTTGTTCACCACCCGCACGACCTGATACTTCTTCCCGAGCACATCGTACTTGAGAACGACATCCCACTCGAACGCCGCCTTGAGGTCGTCGAACCATCTCCCCGACGCCCAGCGCTCGAGACGATAGTGCAGACGCGCCGGGAATCCGTTGGCCAGCAGATCGCGCATCGATCCATCGGCCAGCAGACCGGCAGACGAGACCGATGGTGCCGTATCCACCCACGCATTCTGCGGCGGCGCCAACACATCGACGCGCACCTTCTGTGCACCGAGCGGAGCGGCGACAGCTAATAGGGCAACGAGAGAGAGTCGCAGCATCGCTCGACTCTGATTCGCCAATGGAAGCCGATCCCCGCTTCCCGCTTCCCGCTTCCCGCTTCCCGCCATCAAAATCGCCGGCGAACTCGTAGAAACACGTTTGCGGGTTCCTTCGGGCTCGACACCGCCTTCGCCGCGTACAATCCTATCAATCCGAGGTCGAGGCCGAGCCCGACATCGGTTCGGAAAGTCCCGAATCGCGGAAAACTGTGACTGGAGTACTGCAGCGTCCCCGACGGCTGTCCCACCAGCCAACCGCGACCAGCGTCGACAAACGCCACCGCGGTCGGTTCCACGGTGAATCCGATGCCGCGCAGACGAATCGCGCGCGCGTTGAGGAAATCAAAGAGTGACGAGTGCAGCTCGTTGCGGTACTCGAGCTGACCCAACGCCACCCGCTCGCACTGCGCCGGATTGCCGGGTGGGGGCGGCCCGCCATTGCTGCACTGCGAAACGTCCACCGTCCCTGGCTCGTACTTGCGGAAATCGAAACCGGGCACCGTGCCGATTCCGCCGACTGAAAAGCGTCTTTCCACCGGCAGCTCGTCGCCGTGCAGCCAGCCGCCGAGCACCAGTCTGGCGTTGAACCACGTCGTCGGAGAGAGTCGGTTGTAGCGTCGCAGATCGACCAGGCCCCGGCCGTAGCTCACGCGTGGCGACGCGAGGGTAGGTCGCGCCAGCGGCGACGTCACGCCGAGGTCGGTCGTCGTGCCCGTTCCTCGTTCGTACTCGGCGACGATCAGCCAACCCGTCGAGGGATTGTCCTCGTCGTTCCGAGTATCGATGTTGGCGCGCAGAACTCCCAGATGAAACCGGCCCGCATCGACGAGGGGATTCGCGCGCCACGACTTCCCATTGCCGAACACCGAGAACACCCTGCGGGCGTTGACTGAGGCCCATCGCTCGTCACTCCAGTCGAAAGCAAGACTGCTGCGGGCGCTCATGTTAAACGTCGCTGTCGCCTTCGCTCCGTGTCGATTGAAGTGATCTCTGAAATCGCGGTGCCCGAATAAGGCGGCGAGCGCAGCGTCAGGATCCGGCAACTGCCACGTCTCGACGGGCGTCATCACGTCGTATGACGAAGCGCCCAGCGCATACCCCCGGCCGCGCCCGACGCGCATTTCTGCGGTAACGCGGTGTCCGAGATTCTGATCGTCCCAGTGAAAAGTGTTGGCGCTCCTGATGATCCCCATCACCGACGCGTTCAACTCAGCGGACTTGACGCTGTCGTGGAGGACCGGGCCGACCATCACCGGCAGTCCTTCCACCCGGTTGTAAGTCTTACCGGAGGTGACAATGAGTCCGCTCTGACGACTCGTCCTCGACCACCAACCCGGATGCTCGTTGAGTGTGTCTCTCGCAACAGTGTCCGCCCCTTGCGCGCGCGCGAGGACGGGAGCGGCACACGCGATGAGGACGAACATCGATGTGACTCTGATCACTGTATTTGTCATGGCGCCGTTATACCCTCGTCGCGTTGATTCCGAGCCGTTTCATCCGCCGATAGAGATTTGGCCTGTCCGTCTGCAGTCTTCGCGCAGCATCGGCGACGTTGCCTCCCGCCTCCGCCAGCGCTCGCGCGATTACCGTGCGCTCGAAGCTGTCCAGTTTCTCGGCCAGCGATGTCGGTCCCTGGGGAACCGGTTCGCGCGCACCCGCCACCCGCTCGCGAGCGCGCGTCGGAGTTGTAATCGGTAGATCCGTCTCGTCGTCGCGATCTACGATCAGCACGTCTTCCACTTGCTGCCCCGTGATCTCGGCGCCCGGATGGAGAATCGCCAGACGTTCGATGATGTTCACCAGCTCGCGCACATTGCCGGGCCACGGATAGTCACGGAGCAGCTGTAGGGCATCGCTTCTCCAGCGCGGCTTGGCCTGACCGGTTCGCTGCAGGAACTGCTCGGAGAAATGCTCCACCAACTCCAGAATGTCGTCACCGCGCTCGCGCAACGGAGGAATCGCGACCGGGATCACCTGCAGTCGGAAAAAGAGATCCTCGCGGAAGGTTCCTTCACGCACCGCGCGCTGGAGATCATGATTCGTGGCGGAAATGATGCGCACGTCCGCGCGAATGACACGGTTACCGCCGACGCGCTGGATCTCCTTCGCCTCGATTGCGCGCAGCAGCTTCGCCTGGGCGTCGGGACCAAGATCGCCGACCTCGTCCAGGAACAGAGTCCCGTGATGTGCCAGCTCGAAGCGTCCGATGCGCTGTGCCGTGGCGCCGGTGAACGAGCCCCGCTCGTGACCGAACATCTCGCTTTCGACCAGATCGCGGGGGATAGCAGCGCAGTTGACACGCACGAACGGCTTGTCGCGTCGCGCACTGGCGTCGTGGATTGCGCTGGCGACGAGCTCCTTGCCCGTCCCCGATTCTCCGGTGATGAGAACGCGCGCATCTGTCGGCGCCACGCGCGCAATCATCTGCCGCACCGTGTTCATGGCGGCGCTGGTGCCGACCATCTGTCCAGCGAATCCAAGCTCGGCCCGCAGCGCCCGGGCAACGCGCCGTGTCTGACGCAGCTCGAGCGCCGATGAGACGGCGAGCAAAACACCTTCGGGTGTGAGCGGCTTCTCCAGAAAATTGAACGCGCCGAGCTTGGTCGCCTTGACCGCGTCTGCTAGTCCTGCGCGACCGCTCATCATGATAACGGGAAGGTCCGGGGCGATTTCACGGAGCCTCCCGAGCGTCGCCATGCCGTCGAGCTCGCCGGGCATCATGAGATCGATGAGCGCGACGTCGGGTTCGCCCTCTCTCACCCGCGCGACCGCTTCGACTCCGCTCGGAGTATCGGTTACTTCGTAGCCTTCACCCGCCAGCAGCGCACCGACCATCCGCCGAATGTTCGGCTCGTCGTCGGCGATGAGGACTATTGGCACTTACGTCGTGCGATCCGGCGTAGCAGAAGAGGACTGAATCTGCCGCGCATCGCCACCCCTTCCTTCCGAGAGCAGCTTGGTGGTGAAGCGCTGTCCCTCGGAGATGCGCTCGATCTCGATTGCAACCGAGTCAAGCGCCTGCTCCATCCGCTCGAGACGGTCGGTGACCTCGGTTGGAAGACGCGGGTTCTTCGACTCCGCGTCCATCCGGCGTGAGTAGGCGCGTGCCAGCGGGACGCCGATGGCGAGGATGATAGCGCATGCGAAAGCGCCGAGCGGAACGACGATCTCTGGCCCCATTTCAACTAGTCCTCACGGCGCTGGCGCCGTCTGCTGGTATCGTAAACTGTATCTCCGTTCCACTTCCCAACGTGCTGGCGGCGTTCACAGTTCCGTTATGCGCCCAGATTGCTTGTCGCGCGATAGACAGACCGAGACCGGTTCCGCCGGGTTTGTTGGTCACGTACGGCTCCCAGATTCTCTCGAGACTATCCGGCGCGATGCCTATCCCGTTGTCGGCGACCGTGATGCGGACGGCGTCGCGGCCTGCGAGTTTCGCCAACCGCGCTGACACCGTGATGCGACCGCTCGCCCCGGAAGCATCGACTGCGTTTAGCAGAACGTTGGTCAGAGCGCCCGCGAGCGCGCCGTTATGGCCGTATACCCGTGGAAGATTCTCGTCTATCTGCAGATCGAGAGCAATGCCCGCAGGCACGCAGCTGCGCGCAGTGTAGCGTACCAGCTCTCCCATATCGACTTCCGACGGCGGACCTTCGGGCAATCGCCCGAACTCGGCGAAGCTTTTCGCCATTCTGTCGAGACGGTCGGATTCTACGGCGATGACGTCCACATCTTCCTGGAGGCGCGACGGTGCCTGGCCACGGAGACGCGCCAGAGCGAACCGAATCGGAGTCAACGGATTCTTGATCTCGTGCGCCACCCGCCGTGCGCTTTCGCGAAATGCATGGAGACGCTCGGCTTCGACGGCCTGCTGTCGCCCGTGCTCCAGCTCGGACACCATCTCGCGCATGCTGCGGCGCAGCGTCTCGAATTCGGGCGCGCCACGAACCCGACTCGTGGTGACCTCGATCATCGGGCCTTCATCGCCATTCTTTCGGGTCTTCGACACGAGCGTTGGCTCTGGAGGCGGCGGCAGCGGCTCGCCGTGACCGATCAAATCAGTCCATCGCACCAGCTCATCGAGCGGACGACTCAATTGCCGGCTCAAATGTCCGGCGACGCGCGACGCCGCGCCGGTCAGAATCAGCAGCGCCAGCACGCCGGCGATGGCAATCACTCGCACCGTACGCTCGGCCAGGAAGCTGTAGCGGCGGGCCTGTTCGACCGACGTTCTCAGCTCGCGTTCGTGGGCATCGACGGCTCGCCGCTGCGATGCAGTGAGGGGCGCCTGACGCGCCGCTGCGATCGCTCGTTCGCCGGAGGCAGCGACACTGTCCCACGCTGCTTGCCCCGTGATGAAGGGCAGGACGGTGCTCACCGTCCCGCTCCACAACAGGGTCAGGACGACCGCGGGGACAATCGCAAACAGCGACAGGATAAGCACCAGTCGCGTGCGGAAACGCAGTTGATTCATGGGGGTTTGAGTATAAATTATACCCCTACGGCGCGACTTCGAGGATCCGGCGACCGGTCAACTGAGGGTTGACTCGCTCGCATGGACCTGAAGACGCACCGCCTGCGGCGAACGTCGCAGGGACCATACGGCGTGCAGCCGTCGCGGCAACAAAAAAAGCATCGCAGGCACGCAGCCTCGCACAGGAAAATTCCACAAAAAATGAGTACCAGATCACATCGGTCCGCGCCATCGGGCGCGCACCGGCATGTCGCCCCAGTACACCGAGGGTCGCAGCCAATCGCCCCCGTATACCGCGGGCCGCAGGCAATGTCCCAGACAGCATTAGCAGGTTCCCACGCACCAAATGCCGCCCTGCTCATCGACTTCGACAACGTCACGATGGGCATTCGCTCCGACCTCCAGACGGAGCTGAAAAACCTCCTCTCCTCCGACATCGTCAAAGGCAAAGTCTCCGTACAGCGCGCGTACGCCGATTGGCGACGCTATCCGCAGTACATCGTGCCGCTGTCGGAATCGTCGATCGACCTGATCTTCGCGCCCGCCTATGGATCGGCGAAGAAAAACGCGACCGACATTCGCCTCGCTATCGATGCGCTGGAGCTCGTATTCACTCGCCCGGAGATTGGAACTTTCATCCTTCTTTCGGGCGATTCTGATTTCTCGAGCTTGGTCATCAAGCTGAAGGAGTACGGGAAGTACGTAATCGGCGTCGGCATCCGCGAATCGTCGAGCGATCTGCTCGTCCAGAACTGCGACGAGTACTACAGCTACAACGCACTCGCCGGCCTGGTGAAGTCGGGCGAAGAAGAAGTCGTCAAGAAGGATCCGTGGGATCTCGTCACCGAAGCGATCGAGCGCATGCAGCGCAACAAGGACGTCATGCGCGCCGATCGTCTCAAGCAGGTGATGCAGCAGATCGACTCTTCGTTCGATGAGAAAAACCTCGGGATGTCGAAGTTCTCGCGTTTCGTCACCGAAGCCGCGCATCGCGGATTGCTCACCCTCACCAAGCTGGAGAACGGTCAGTTCGAGGTTGGTCCGCCACGAGGCGGTCTCGCGCTGCCCGCCGGTCAGGGCGCCGTCGAAGCGCAGCCTCCGCGACAGCCGTCGACTGAAGACGCCGAACCGGCGGAGAGATCGCGTCGCGGCCGCAGGGGCGGCAGGGGACGCGACCGCGAAGGTCGCGGACATCGCCAGCCGGCGGTTGCGCATACCCAGCCTGAGGCAGAGATCCCAGCGCGGCACGACGCACCCCGCGAAGCAGCCGCGCCAGCGGGTGACGAAATCGGCATCGGCGGACTGCGTCTCAGACGCGAAGAAGCGTTCGATCTCGTTCGTCGCGCCGTCGGTTCCAACGGAGGTGCGCCAATTCGGGCCAGTCAGGCGCGGGCTACCGCGCGCGAGCTGCTCGGACGAGACAGCGAGAGCCTGAGCGAGCGAAACTTCATCCGCATTCTGCAGGACGCGCACGATGCGGATGTCGTCGACCTGCGCCGCCGGGGCGACGACTACGAAGTGGCGCCGGCCGCACCTGCGACTCCGGTGACCGACCAGCTCGCGATCGCTGAGCCCCCGCCGCGAACCGTGACTCGCACGGCGCCGCAGACTGGGATGGGCGGGCGTGGCTCACCGCCTGCGCGCGGACGTGGTCGTGGTCCCATCGGGGCGCGCGTCGGCATCGTTCCGCCCGATCTGCTCTCGGTCGGCGTCGTCGAGACATCGAGGCCGGCTCCCGAGCCCGTCATCTCCGAATCGGCTCCGGATCTTCCGCTCACGGGCGAAGATGCACTCTCGGTCGCCGAGGCGACGCCGCGGCCCAGCCGCAAGCGCCCCACCCGCGCTCGCAAATCGGCCGCAGCGACCGGCGAAGAAGGCGACAAACCCGCCTCCAAGCGCGCGCGCAAGAGCCGCAGCAAAACCGCTGGCGAGTAGTGGCGGAAGTGCGGGGGCGGCGGGGGCGGATTCTCCCGCGCGGCTTCTACGATCGCGAGACCGAAATCGTCGCGCGCGACATGCTCGGCACCGTTCTCGAGTGCGAAACTGAAGACGGGGTCGCCAGCGGGATCATCGTCGAGACGGAAGCGTACCTGGGCGAGCACGACCTTGCCTGTCACGCCGCAGTCGGGCGTACCGCGCGCACCGAGCACCTCTACGGGCCGCCTGGCATCTCCTACGTCTATTTCATCTACGGCATGTACTGGTGCTTCAACGCCGTGACCCGCGAGGAAGGACAGCCGAGCGCGGTCCTGGTTCGCGCGCTGGAGCCGCTGGATGGGGTGAGCTTGATGCACCGGCGGCGCCCGCGCATCAAGAACGACGTCGATCTCACCAACGGCCCGGGTAAACTCTGTGCCGCCCTCGGGATTGCCGGAGCGCACACGGGAAAGCCGTTGCAGCGGAAACCACTGGTGATGCGCGAAGGCGAGTCCGTTCCCGACGACCACGTGGAGGTCACCCCACGGATCGGAATTACAAAATCGGCTGACTGGCCGCTCAGGTACCTGGTCCGCGGCAATAAATACGTCTCGCGAGGGAAGGTCTCAGAGATCAAGGCGGGCCGTTGATCTCACTGTCAAGGCGGCCCGTTGATCTAGCCACGCAACTGTGGTGGTCAGCTAGCGCCGATGTCTACGCCCCGCCTTGACCGCAAAAAAAGGCGGCCCCCATGAGAGGGCCGCCGCATCCACACAACCAGGCGCGCCGAAAGCTGCTAATCCCGATCGATGGAGCTGCCGAAGTTCCAACGCACGCCGAACTCGAAGAACGACATCACGCTGTTGAACATGAATTGCGAGTTGCTGGGGAGCAGCGTTTCCTGCCCGAAGATCGCCATCCGGCTGAGCTGAATCTGCAGACCAGCGATTCCCATTACTGCTCCGCGGCTGCGCATCGACTCGACCTTGTCGAGGAAAGCATTGCTCGGGAAAGTGTTCGCGCTGTCGACGAAGACCCGCGCATCGCCAAGAACGGCGATCATGTAACCGACACCACCGTAAGGCGTGATCCCGCCGAAGTGTTTGGGGAAGGCGAGCGCGCCGACGCTGATTCGACGCAGGTCATTCACGCGGACGGTGCGGAATCCAGTGTTTGAGGCCTGATCGAAAACTTCGAGGTCGCGCTGGAAAATTGACTGGTTGCCCGATACGTAGAGACCGCCCTTCGTTCTGGTGATCACCCAGTCGACACCCATATCGACGGTCGTCGTGTTGCCGTGGCCTGGCACCGCGAAGGTGTTGATTCCGGACTTGAAACCCCAGAACCATGAATTGTCGAAATTCCGCATCTCCTGCGCTCTCGCGCTCGCGGAAACGACGACCGTGGCCGCCACCGCCACGACGACTGCTCTGAGCTTCTGCATGAAGGCGTCCCCTAAATGATTCTTAGCTGCGTCCCGACGGTCTTGAAGGCCGCGATGGCCTGGTCCAGATCGTCGCGTGAATGGCCGGCGCTCAGCTGACAACGCACTCGCGCCTGACCCTGGGGAACGACCGGAAAGCCGAACCCTGTCACAAAGACGCCTTCATCCAGCAACATGTCACTCATCTTAATGGCGGTCGCCGTCTCCCCCACGATTATGGGGACGATCGGGGTCTCGCCCGGCAAGGGCTTGAAACCCGCCTCGGCGATAGCGGCGCGGAAGTACCGAGTGCTGTCACGCAGTGTGTCCACCAGCTCGGGGTGGTGCTCCAGCTGGCGTATCGCACCCAGTGCGCTCGCCGCAACCGTCGGTGGGAGCGCATTGGAAAAGAGCTGGGGGCGAGACCGCTGGGTCAGCATGTCACAGAGAGATGCGGATCCGGCGACGAAACCGCCCGCCGCACCGCCAAGCGCCTTCCCCAGCGTCGACGTGATGATGTCGACCTCACCGAGCACTCCATAGTGTTCGGCCGTACCCCGCCCGGTCGCGCCGAGCACTCCCGTTCCGTGCGAGTCGTCGACGGCAACGATGGCGTCGTAGTCCCGGGCGATCTGCAGAATGTCGGGAAGCTTGGCGATGCTCCCCTCCATTGAAAAGACTCCGTCCGTCCAGATGATGCGCCGGCGCGCACCTTTCGCGCTCTCCAGCTTCGACCTCAGATCATCGAGGTCGGAGTGTTGATAAACCGCCGTCGTGCACTTGGTGATCGCTTTCGCCAGCCTGATCGAGTCGATAATCGAAGCGTGGTTGAGTGCGTCCGACACGACGAAGTCGTTTTGCTCGACGATCGTTGCCGTCAGACCCTCGTTCGCGTTCCAGCATGATACGTAGCTGAGTGACGCTTCGGTGCCGACGAGATCGGCGATGGCTTTCTCGAGATCGCGGTGAACCGTGAATGTCCCGCAGATGAAGCGGACGCTCCCGGTGCCGGCGCCGAATTGCCTGAGCCCATCGATTCCCGCCGCGACTACCGCCGGATCGTTGCACAACCCGAGATAATTGTTCGACGACAGAATCACGACATCGCCGCGGCCCTCCATCTGCACGCGCGCGGCCTGTGGCGATGCGAGGTAGTTGAGACGTTTGTAGACGCGCTCCTGTTTGAGCTTCTCGATCGCGCCTTTCAGCTCCGAATCGAACTTCGTGTTGAGCGCCACTTCGGCTTCTCCGTAATTCATTGTTAGGCAACCTCGAAGATGACTTTGCCGGCTTCACCGGTCTTGATCGCCGCGATCGCCGCGTCTGCTTCAGCCAGCGGAAAACGATGAGTGATCACCGGCGTCGGGTCGAACTCCCCTGAGCGCAGGAACCGCGTCATCTGGTGCCAGGTCTCATACATGCGGCGTCCGACGACGCCGTAAATCGTCAGACCCTTGAAGATGACTTCCGCGGCCAAGTCGAAATCCACTTTCTTCGCCGGAATTCCCAGCATCTGCACACGACCGCCGACTCTGACGAGGGCGAAGGCCTGTCGCGTCCTTCACCAGCTTCACCGCTTGCTCCGGGTGAACGGCGTGGTTAGCGCCCATGTTCTTCGCCAGTGCCAGCCTCGTGTCGTTGACATCAGTGGCGATGATCTGCGATGCGCCGGCAGCGCGACAAATCCCCACCGCGAAAATTCCGATCGGCCCGCAGCCGGTGATCAAAACAACAGCACCTGGTATGTCGGCAGTGAGTACCGTATGAAATGCGTTACCCATCGGGTCGTGGATACTGCCGACGTCGTACGAGATGTTGTTGTCCAGATGCCAGACGTTCGTCGCCGGCATCGAGATGTACTCGGCAAAGCAGCCATCGCGATCGACGCCGATGATCTTCGTAAATGGGCAGACGTGCGAGTTGCCCGTTCGGCAAAGAAGACAGCGTCCGTCGACGATGTGGCCCTCTGCCGTGACTCGATCGCCCTCCTTCACATCGGTGACGAGCCGTCCAACCTGCACCACGTCACCGGCGAACTCGTGCCCGACGACGAAGGGCGGCTTGCAGCGTCCCTTCGCCCACGCATCCCAGTCGAAAATGTGAACGTCGGTGCCACAGACTCCCGCGCGACGTACCCGTATGAGAACCTCGTCCTCACGGATCCTCGGCTCCGCGACATCCTTCAATTTGAAACCCGGTGCCGCGGACTCCTTGACCAGCGCTTTCACGTGCTGCTCCGTTGAGAGGCGAGAATGTTTCAGGGGGAAGTTCAAACTGCTAGTTGCGAGCCGCTTTTGGAAGTCGGCGCGCGCGAGCTGGCGCCAGTTGCGTTTTTTCTATCGTGAGTAGCGCGCCGATGCCAATTCCGCTATTCGCGCGATGAGAGCGTTGTACTCGAGCCCGCCCTTCTGCGCCGCGCGCGCGAATTCACTGTGTCTTTCCAGGTAGCAGTTGGGATTGGCCTCGATCACGTAAATCTCCTCTTCCGGCGTTACGCGGATGTCGATGCGGGCGTAGTCACGCAGCCGCAGTGCCTGAAAAGAATCGATCGCCGCTCGCTGAATCTTCTCCGTCAGCTCGTCGGAGAGATTGGTCGGAAAAATCGCTTGGGTTCCCTCGAACTGCGCTCCCTTCTCGTCGCCGTCGTCGCCCCATTTCGCTTCCCAGCTCGCAATCTTGGGTAGACCGACGGGGAATTTCGAGAAATCGAGCTCGATGAGCGGGAGCGCTTCGACTTTGCTGTTGCCGATGACGCCTACGTAGAACTCGCGGCCGTCGATGAACTCTTCCACCAGCACCGGCGACTGGTACTCCTGCTGCGTGCTGCTGATGACGTCGAGCAGCTCCTTCACATCGTTGACGACCGATTTCTGCGTGATGCCGAGCGACGCGTCTTCCTGCGGCGGCTTCACCAGCAGCGGAAAGTCGATGTCTCCCACCCAATCGGATTGACCACGGTACATCGTCGCAAACTTGGCGCTCTGAATCCCGTGAAACGCGAGTACCTTCTTCGTCAGCGTCTTGTCACCGGCGAGAATGAGTCCAGCCGGACTCGAGCCGGTATACCGCAGATCGAGCAAATTGAGCAGCGCCGCGACGTTGGATTCCAGAGAGCTCTTTCCGCGAAAGGATTCAGCAAGATTGAAAACGAGATCGGGCTGAAAATCCCTCAGCGCGGCGATCATCGGCTCGACCGCGTCGTCGGCCGCCAGCCTCCGCGACGTGTGACCATTCTCCGCCAACGCGGCGTCGAGCTGATCGAGAAGGGGATCGAAGGGCGGATCGAGCGCGTCTTTGCTGTGCAGGACGGTGATCTTCACGAGTCGTCGGTCGATTCCGTGCCGTCGATGGCGTTGGTATGGCGGTAGTTCATCATCACCGCCGTGCCGAAAGCGGTCAGCTCGATGAGCGTAGACGCTTCCAGTCCGCCGAGTCTCAGGTCCAGCTCCCTGACGCGGTTCGCCAGGAAATCGACGAATTGCCGCACGACTGACGCGTTCTCGCCGGTCCAGTAAGAGATGCGCGTCACGATCTCCCGCTTGTGTCGCGAGATGAAATCCGCGGCGGATGACGCGCCGGGTGCTTGCTCGACAGAAACGAAGATCGTTCTCAGATCGCCGTCAAAGATTCGCGGATCGCGAATCGGAATGCTTTCCTCGTTTTCCTTGTAGTGCTCGGCCAGCGTGTACTGCATGGCAGTGACGGGTAGATCTTCTTCTGAGGGCTCCGGAACTTCGGGAACCTGCTCGGCGATCTGGTTCATGACCTTGTCGACATACTCGAGCTTCGCCAGTGCTCCCCATCCTTCGTAGGTCCGCCGCCAATCCATCCCGGGAGTGAGCCAGACGGCGAACGTCTCGGCGAAGTCCTCATCCGGATGCTTTTGCGCGTACCAGCCGAGGATGTGTCGGACGAAGTCGCGTGAAAAAGGATCGGCGCGGTACCGATCTCGGTAAGGACGAGAGTAGGGGCCGAACATCTTTCGCCAATCGGGTCGATCGTAGAGTCGATAGGCGTAATTGAACGCATGACCCGCCTCGTGCCTGAGGTAGCGCATCGATTCCTCGGCGCCCTCCACTGCCGCCGAGTAGTCCTCCTCGATTTTGGACAGCCGAGAGTCAGCGAGATAAAACGGAACCCCAATCAACGGCGTCCCGTCTGGGCATCCCCACTGATCGCTGAGGTAGACCGGCGGACGAAACTCGAGTCCCTTCGCCGCGAGTTCCTCGTAGAGCTGGCCGACCAGCTTCTCGAGCAGGGTCCCCCGAATCTCCAAGCCAATGTCGGAGATGCGCTGTGACAAAAGCGCGTGACGTTCGCCTTCCCAATTGGGAGCAGCCTGTTCCACAACCCCAAATCGGGCAAGCTACGTACCCAGTTCTAGGGCGGTTAGGCGGCCGATACGGGGCGTTCGTAATCAGCTTTTCCTAGCTACCAGCCAGCTCCACAAGCAAAAAAGGCCCCGCGATAACAATCGCGGGGCCTAACCTCTATCCGGCAATGAAATTCTTAAGCTGCTCTGTGAGCTCCTTCTGGTTCAGTTTCTGGAACCGGTCCCCAAATGTACGCCGAGAAAACCGGAGTCGGCTCGGTCTTGTCGCCGCGCGAAATGATGATGCCGAGGGGCTCGGATGAACTCGTTTCCTTACGATCCTTCTTCATTACTCTCTCACTTTGTGATGGCCACACCGTGGCGCGGCTCCAAGTGAAAGCACTCGATATGCCAGGGAGGACCTCAGCAGTCAACACATTCGCAGACAATAACTTATGAACGCTGTGAGAATCGCCTTGTGGGTTTGGTGTCGCAGAATGACACTCCGATAAAGGACACCAGTGTCCTTATAACACAGGGTCAGCTGGCGATTTTTCTGGCGAGGAAGCTCTTGGAGGAGGCTGAATCTTCTTCGATCGAGATCGACCAACCCTTGTACTGCCGACGCAGCTCGCTCATCGAGAGCCCCCGCTGGCCGCGCACGATTGTCCCAACCAGGTGGACGCCCCCATCGCGGGTGGCTCCCTGCAGCAACTCGAATGCTCTCCCTCGTTCTTCGAGGGAAAGACCCGTAAACG
>QHUA01000115.1:6316-13487 GCA_003221805.1 Gemmatimonadota bacterium | reverse complement strand
CGGCGAGACCCGCTTCCTGCGCCGCGCTCATCACCCTCTCCAGCGGCTTCACCTCCCGATCGACCGCCGTCACGTCGCAACCGTGCGCGGCGAGATAAAGCGCGGTGCGATCGATGTCGCCGCCAGCGACGAGAACTTTCGACTCTGCCGGCGGATGAATCTCCCGGGCCAGAACTCCATCTGGTCGAATGCCCCAGTGCTCGGGACGGCGATACTCCTCGAGCAACTTGAGTCGCTTTCTTCGCCAGGACGCGTACGACGGAATGCGCAGGCGCTTTCTGATAATGCGATCGACTTCAGCCCAGAGGAGCAGCTCGTCCATTGCGAACTGTTCGCCGGCGCGCAACGACGCCGCGGCTTCGTCGCCAATCTTGAGAATGGCGGAGCGCGACACCGACTCCTTGTAGTTCTCGATCTCGTTCTCTACGTACAGCTCGTACTCGTGCTTGAGAGAGCGAGGATTTTGTTGCGCCATGTCGTCGGGCAGAGGACAGGTGCTCTAGTCAGGTGTTTAAAGTAGACGGCCTGGCGCTGCTCGCAAGTGCGAGTTTAAAGCAAGCTCTTCCGTTGTAACTACTTACGGGTTCGCTGGAATCAGCCCAACTCTCAGCGCGTATCGGACGAGACTGACCACGTCGTGCATGCCGAGTCTCTTCATCACTTCCCCGCGGTGACTCTCGACGGTTTTGACGCTGAGCTTGAGGCGATCCGCGATGTCGCGTGTCCGATTGCCTTCGGCGACGAGACGCAATACCTCCACTTGCCTGCTGGTGAGTTTGGTGAGGGGAGTTCGCTTCTCGATCGCGCTCGAAATTGCCGACGGAAGGCGTTTCAGATTCTTTCTGATGACGATGTCCTCGACGCCCGCGCGCAGGCACGATACGGCGGCGAGACCAGTCACCGAGTCCGCTACCACGATCACCGGCGTTTCCGGACTCTCGTAGCGCAACACATCGATGACTTCGCAGGCGCTGAACCGGTCCGGAGAATACTCGGAAAGGACGGCGTCGGGTCTGATGTCGGCGAGAACGGTCTTGAACGATTCTCGCGAGTCGGGGCTGGCTACTTCTACCTTCATGCCTGACGCTGTCAGCTCACGACTGATGGCGTCGGCATCGATCCCGTCTTGGTGAAGCAGTAGAACGTTTGTTCGCTTGGTCATTATGAGGAGAGATCCACACTTGGCGCCGCATCCCGACGCGACTGCACCCTTTGTGTATTAGCGAGGCCCGCAGCCCCGTCTCAGCATGTGCGAGTGCCTCTCACGCAAACTAAATCCAAGGCGATTCACGGGCAATGTCGCCGGAAGGCGGGATAGATTACCGAATGATCTCCCCGATTCGACTGTGCCCGAGCTCCCCGAGGTAGAGGCCGCCGCTCGGGCGCTGACCCGCGCCGCCCTCGGCAAAACGATCGCTGCCGTCAGAGCGATCCATCCAGCTCTCAAGCGCAAGCTCACGCCGGCCAATTCGCGCCGCGCAAAGGGCAAGCGGATCCGCAGTATCGATCGAAGAGGGAAGCATCAACTCCTCGGGCTGGACAGCGGTGACACGCTGGTCGTCCACTTCCGCATGAACGGCGATTGGGAGATCGGAACGACCAACGACCAGCTCGATCGTTTTGCCCGCGCCGTCATCGACCTTGATGACGGAACGCGCATCTCATTGGTGGATCGGCGCGCGCTCTCTTCAATTACCCTCGACAAAGAAGGCAGCTCGTCTCTGCCAAAGCTTGGCAAGGAAGCGAGCGATCCCACCCTCGACGCCGACTACTTCGTGAAAGTCCTGGCGCGTCGCAAAATCCCGATCAAGCCGGCACTGATGGATCAATCAGTTCTGGCTGGGCTCGGCAACATCTACGCTGCGGAGGCGTTGTGGGAGGGGGAGCTCGATCCGAAATCGCCGGCGTCGCAGCTGTCAAAGGAAAAGCTGGAGCGACTCGTCGCCGCGATCAGACTGGTGCTCAGTCCGCGCCGGAGACGTCCGGGGCGCTATACCGACACCCGTGGGCGTGACCGCTTCGCGGTCTATGATCGAGAAGGCGAGATATGCCGGCGCTGCGGAGGGACGATCCAGCGAATCGTACAGGCGGGGAGGTCGACGTACTTTTGTCCGAAATGTCAGCTGGGGTGATGGATTAACTGCAACCAGTTAATCCATCACCTCGAGCAGCGCCCCTTTTATGTACCCAGTCTCGGGAATCGACAACAGTCACTCGCCGCATCCTGCAACATTTCCAGAAATAGCGGCTTGGTCAGATGGAAGCTGCAGCTCGCGGTGTAAAGCAATCCTCCCGGGGCGAGCAATCGAATTGCCCTCAGGTTGATGTCCTTGTACCCGCGCATCGCCCCGCCGAGTGCGTTTCGAGTCTTCGCGAAAGCGGGGGGATCGAGCACGATCGTGTCGAACGTAATTCCCTCTATCTCTTTCTCGCGCAGGTAGTCGAACGCGTTCGCCTCGACGAAAGAAATGTTGGTGAGGGAGTTTCTCGCTGCATTTTCTGCGGCTCGCATTAGCGCCGGTCCGGATGCGTCGAGCGCTGTCACGTGGGTTGCTTTCCTGGCGAGGTGCAGCGCGAACGAGCCGTGGTAACTGAAGCAGTCCAGCGCCCGACCGCGCGCGACTGTTCCCACAAAGTGCCTGTTCTCGCGTTGATCCAGAAACGCGCCGGTCTTCTGGCCGCTCCACGGTGCGGCGAGGAATTTCACGCTGTATTCGTGCACCTCGATCTCGCGCGGGACATCGCCGTAGAGGATGACGGTTTCCCGCGGCAGACCTTCCTTCGCCCGCAACGAGACATCGTTGCGAGCCAGAATTCCTCCCGGCTCGACGAGTGATCGCAGCGAGCCCAGGATCTCCTCCCTGAAGCGCTCGAGTCCCGCGCTCATGAACTGCACGACCAGCCATTGGTCGTAGCGATCGCAGATGAGCGACGGACAACCGTCCGCCTCGCCGTGCACCAATCGCAGCGCGTTGGTGTGATCCTCGAGCGGAACACGGCGCGCGATCGCCGATGCGATGTGCTCATCCCACCAGGCCTGATCGATGATCGCATCCGGATTTCGATCGAGCAGGCGCAGCGAGATTTCGGAGAGCGGGCTCCACAGCGCCCAGCCGAGCGGTTTGCCCCGCTGGTCGTGGACGAGAACCGCGCCCGCATCCATCACCGGGCGCTCGGTAACGTCGGTGCGATAAATCCACGGATGCCCCGCCTGCCAGCGGCGCGCTCCCTTGGCATTGACCCGGGCTACGGTCATTCTCTAATCGCTCCTTGGATGAGCAGGGCTGGTCATCAAGGCGGGCCGTTGATCTGGGCGCTCAATGGCCACCACAAAACTAAAGCAGGGAGCTGCAAGCTTAGTCAGCTTTGTAGCTCCGAGCTATTCCGGCGGATTATAGCGTCGGACGTTCGTAGTTTCTCTCAGCCTAAGATGGATCCCGACGAAGAACCGCGATCTGAGAGCTGCGCGCATCTCGAACACCAGTATGTGAGCTCGGAGCTACGAAGCTGACTAAGCTTAAAGCTCCCTGCTTTAGTTTTGTGGATGCCAATCGGCTAGATCAACGGCCTGCATTGATGTTCCTTACCGTACACTTCTTGCGAACTCCCGTGCCATGCGCGACGTCGTCCCGATCTCGGTTGGAGCCGCGGCAACCGGCCTGATTCTCCGCGAGCACAACATGCGCAGCCGCGCCGAACGCTTGAGCGCGGCGACGATGGAGACACTGCTCAATACAATCGATGCCAACGACGCCGTCACGGGTGATCATGTGCGGCGCGTCGCGGACTACGCGCTCATCCTCGGCGAGGCGGCCGGTCTCGATGAAAGAACGCTGCACAGCGTCGAGCGCGTAGCATTGTTCCACGACATCGGCAAGCTGCACGGTGCTCTGACCGACATCTTCCATGAGTCTTCGAAGCTCACTCCCGAGGAGCGCCGTGCCGTCATGACGCATCCGCTGCGTGGAGCGGAAGTGCTGGCGCCGCTCAGCGCTTTTTATCCGGAGCTTGCAAAGGGCGTCGCCGCTCACCACGAGCGATGGGACGGAACCGGCTATCCACGCGGTCTCAAGGCGACAAAGATTCCGCTCGAGGCGCGCGTTGTCTCAATCGCCGACAGTTTCGACGCGATCACGCATCGCCGGCGGTACAGTCACGCGCGCAGCCTCAACGCTGCCGTGAAGGCAATCTCAGAAGGAAAGGGAACCCAGTTCGATCCTGATCTGGTCGACCTGTTCCTCAGTCGCCCGGTGCTGGCCCGGATCGAGAGAGCGATGCGCCGTGCGAACTCGCCTCAGCGAAAGAGCGCGAAACGCCGGCGAGGCCAGAAGAATGCCGCGCCGGACATCACTTTCCGATGGCGGCCGCGATCTCTCGGGTCGCAATCTCGGGATCGTCGGCCTTGAAGATGGCGTTGATGACGGCGACGCCGATGGCGCCGTGCACGGTGATCTGAAGCGCCCGATCGGCGGTAATGCCGCCGACTGCAACGGCAGGATGCGGCACCAGCGCGGCCAACCTCTCGAAGCCGTTGACCCCAATCGCGCTGCCGGCATCGCTCTTTGAGTCCGAGCTGAATACCGGGCCGATTCCCACGTAGTCTGCATCCTTCGCGTTCGGCAGCTCGGCGTCGCTCCCCAACGACGCGCCGATGATGAAGCCAGAGGGCGCGAAGCGGCGTATTGCCGCGACTGGAAGATCTGCTTCGCCGACGTGCACTCCCGCTGCACCGGCGGCGAGCGCGATGTCGGCGCGGTCGTTGACGATTACCGGAACGTCGACTCGCGCAATGATCGCTTTCGTTATTTCGACGACTTCGCGCGGGGCAGCGCTCTTGAGCCTCACCTGAACGCTGGTCGCGCCGCCGCGCACGGCGGCCGCTACACGATCGACCAGCGTCGGCCGATGATCCTCGGCGTCGTCAGTGATTGCAACGAGACGCAGGATCTTTGGATCGAGCATTGGTGGATGCTACCGGCCGGTACTGGTGGTCCCGGACGTCCGCTTCTTGGCAGTTGTGCTCGTCTTCTTCGTCGTCGACTTCGCGGGAGTCTTGGCGCTCGTCTTCGCGGAGCTCGATTTGGCGGTCTTGGCGGGTGCCTTGCTCGTTGTGCGCGACGACTTGCTGGTCGCGCGCGGCGCGGTCTTGGCGCTGGCCGATGCCGACTTGCTTGCCGATGACGGCGTCGCCATCGCCAGCATGCGAGTGGGCGGTCTCTTGGGCATCGTCGCCCGCACTTCTCTCACCGCGTCGGTGTGCTGCTCGAGCGTCATGCGGAATTCGTGGTGGCCGTCCCGGGTCGCCACGAAATACAGATACGGCACATTTGCCGGGTTCGCGGCTGCGGCGAGGCTGGCGACGCCGGGCGAAGCCACCGGGCCAGGCGGCAGACCTTTGTGCACGTAGGTGTTGTACGGCGAGTCGATGGTGAGGTCCTTGTAGAGGACGCGTCCAACATGATGGCCAAGCGCGTATTGCACCGTCGGATCCGCCTGCAGCAGCATGCCTCGCTTGAGCCGATTGTAGTACACGGCGGCGATGACGGGTCGTTCTTCGGGGAGACGCGCCTCTCTCTCGACGATGGAAGCCATCGTCACCAGATCGTTGCGGTTGATCTTGAGATCGGCGACACTGGAATCCCAGTCCGGTCTCCAGCGTCGCTCAAACGAATAGACCATCTCGCGCACCGCCTGTCGCGCAGTCGTGCCAACCGGGAACGCATAGGTGTCGGGGAAGAGATAGCCTTCCAGAGTTTTGTTGGGGACGTCGAGGCGCGCCAGCAGCGCGGTGTCGCTGACCGCCGCAGTCACCGAATCCGTCGGTACCTTCAACGTTTTCGCCAGCAGCGGAGTGATCTGGGCGATCGTGTAGCCTTCCGGAATCGTGACCGTGTTGACCAATCCGTGGCCACCATTCAACGCGCCGATGATGGCGTTCCACGGTGTGCCGTGCTTGAGGAGATAAGTGCCCGGCTTGATGTTGCGGTCGCCGCCCGTGAGTCGCCCATACAGCCGGAACGTTTTCGGCCAGCCGACCAGCCCACCTCTGGCGAGTGAGTCCGTCGCCTGTCCGAAGCTTGCTCCGCGCGGAATTATGACGCGTGTCGGAGTGCCGTGTGGTTGGCCCACGCACGCAGCACTCACCACGCACATAGCGACCAGCGCGATGCGCTTCTTAACTCTCAGCATTGAGGGCTTGCTGGAGCAGAATCGTCGCCGCGAGCGAATCGACATCGCCCTTTCTGCCGCGGGTTGATTGTCCCAGCTCTTTGACTGTTCGCAAAGCTGCCGCCGTGGTAAAGCGTTCATCATAAAAACGAACAGGCATGGCGGTACGTTTCGCGATTTCGGCACCCAAAACACGCACTTCGGCCGTCCATTCGGTCTCGTTGCCCTCTCCGTCGAGCGGAAGGCCTATTAAGTACCCCCGGGCACCAAGCTCAGTTGCGCGCGCGATGATTTTTGTGATCGGGGGTCTCTTGCCTTCACGCCGCGCGATGAACCCGGCTGGCGATGCAATCATCCCCGTGGGATCGCTGATGGCGAGGCCGATTCTCTTGCGGCCGTAGTCCACCGCGAGGAAGCGGGCCAGAGCCGGGTTTGCCAATCCTACCCCTGCGCCATCTGGGTGAAGAATTCCTTGTTGTTTTTCGACTTCGTCATCTGCCGCAGCAGGAACTCGATTGCTTCCGCTTCAGGCATGTCGGCCAGAAATTGCCGCAGCAGGATCACGCGATTGATCTCAGCCTGACTGAGCAACAGTTCCTCTTTGCGTGTGCCGGATCGGAAGATGTCGATCGCCGGATAAATGCGACGATCGGCGATCTTGCGATCGAGTACGAGCTCCATGTTGCCGGTGCCCTTGAATTCCTCGAAGATCACGTCGTCCATGCGCGAGCCGGTCTCCGTAAGAGCAGTGGCGACGATGGTGAGTGATCCACCTTCGTCGATGTTGCGAGCCGACCCAAAGAATTTCTTCGGTTTGTGCAGCGCTGTGGCATCTACTCCACCCGAAAGAATCTTGCCCGACTGAGGCGCAACGGTGTTGTGTGCGCGGGCAAATCGCGTCAGCGAGTCCAGCAGAATCACCACGTCCTTCCCGCTCTCGACCAGGCGTTTAGCCTTCTCCAGCACCATGTCGGCAACCTGGACGTGACGGGCAGCACCCTCA
>QHUA01000115.1:0-6267 GCA_003221805.1 Gemmatimonadota bacterium | reverse complement strand
TCGTCACTTCGGGATGCTTCTCGGCGATGGCGTTGGCGATCTTGTGCAGCAGAATCGTCTTGCCCGCGCGCGGCGGAGACACGATCAGCCCGCGTTGCCCCTTGCCGATTGGCGTCATGATGTCGACGACGCGCATACTGAGATCGCCGTCCTTGGACTCGAGGCGCAGCCGCTCGTCGGGATACTGCGGTCGCAGGTTGTCGAATGGGATGCGATCCTTGGCCTTCTCCGGATCGTCGCCGTTGACGCTTTCGACCTTGAGCAGCGCGAGATACCGCTCCCACGGCTTCGGCGGGCGAACCTGTCCGCGCACTTCATCGCCCGTTCTCAGCCCGAAGCGCTTGATCTGCGACGGGGAGACGTAGATGTCGTCCGGACCGGGCAGATAGCTCCAGTCCTGACTGCGCAGAAATCCGTATCCCTCGGGAAGAATCTCGAGGACACCGTCACCGTGCAGCATGATGTCGGTGTCGAGAAGATTCTGCTCGATCTGAAAGATGAGATCCTGCTTCCGGAGACCTGACGAGCCGTCGATCTTGAGGCCGTCCGCCATCTCCTGCAGCTCAGTGACGGATTTTCGCTTTAACTGAGCGATTCGCTCAGGGAAGCAGGTGCGTGCGGGAGTTAAGTCGGACGGAGGGAAAGAAGGAGGGAATTACCGCGTCAGCTCGTGCGCCGGATTTACTCGAAGGTAGTGGCCGCGAAAAATGCGGTCAAGTCAGAATCTGATGTAGCGCATCGGGTTGTTCATGATGTCGTTGATCAGTTCGCGCAAAAGGATGTGCTGACGATCGAGCTGGCGAGCGAGCACGCCGTCGGAATGCACCGCCGCGATCGTTCCGACGGGACTCTGAACCAATGCCCGCAGCGTATCGATCTCGGCAAGCACGTGTTTCGCTTTCGTCACGAGAGTCGTGTCGCGCCGGAAGCGACCGATACTGCCCTTCTTCGACGACACCAGCATGCGAATGGAATCGGCCGCTGCCATCGTGTGCGACGCCCGCGCGAACAGGTTCGTTCGAGCCAGGCTCGCCAGCGATCCGTTTCCTCGCGTGGCCCTCGCGTTCAGGCTCGAGATGCCGGCCTTGACGTCCGGGAAATCCTCGAAGCCATTCGCCTTGGCATTTCCCAGTGTTCCCATCGGGCGATCGATTTTGTTGGCCAACTCCGTAGTTGCCGCGCCAAGTGATTTGATCTCGGGACCGATTGATCCGATGTCTTCAGTGAGATCGCCGATCGCCGCTTTGGGTCGCGCGCGGATTGTGTCGCCCTCACGCAAACCTGGCGATGCCGTAGTCCCCGGCGAGATGTACACTACCGGAGTGCCAATCAGATTGGCTCCCGGCCGGATCTGAGCGTAGGAATCCCGGCGCACACTTGGCAATGCCTCCTTCAGCATCTCGGTCCTGATGAGAATTCGCTCGGAGTTGTCCACTGACGGCGGCCGGAAGGAGACATCCTTCACCAACCCCTCGTGTTCTCCCGCGAGCCAGACTTCCGTGCCTGCCAGCACACCAGGCGCTTCGTCCGTTACGACGTACAAGGTCACTTTCTTGCCGTGAAGCGCGCCCACCCGCGCGAACGCCAGAATGATGAGGGTCAACATGGCTATCGCGACGGCGGCGATGATCCCGCCGGTGAGCTCTCGCCAATGGTGTTGGTGGGGCATTCCGCGAATATAAACACGGGCTACTATGAGCGCTTATCTTATGGCCCATACCATGACCGGCTTGAAACCCAGCGCATGCTGATCGGGGTTCCGCGCGAGATCGCGAGTGGCGAAAGACGAGTCGCGCTCGTTCCTGAAGTCGTTCCACAGCTCACGGGCGCCGGCCATCGCGTGACCATCGAACGTGATGCCGGCTTGCGCGCCGGTTTCACCGACGACGCCTATCGCGCCGCCGGGTGCGAGATCGTGGATTCCCCCGCAGAGATCTACCGGGTCGCGCAGATGATTCTGAAAGTCCAGCGCCCGGGGCGAGAAGAAAACAGCGGCGAAGCCGAGCTGGACATGCTCAAAGAGGGCACAGTTCTCATCGGCCTCCTGCAACCGGCTGGTGATCCATCGCTCTTCCAGCAGCTCGCCGAGCGGGGGATCATCGCCTGCAGCATGGAGCTCGTCCCCCGCACGACGCGGGCGCAGATGATGGACGCCCTGTCGTCGCAGAGCACGGTCGCCGGATACAAATCGGTACTGCTTGCGGCAAACGCCCTCCAGAAATTCTTTCCGATGCTCATGACTGCCGCCGGGACTGTGCGGCCCGCGCGGGTGCTGGTGATCGGCGCCGGCGTCGCCGGACTCCAGGCCATCGCCACTGCGCGTCGTATCGGTGCAGTTGTCGAAGCCTTCGACACGCGTCCCGTCGTCAAGGAACAGGTGCAAAGCCTCGGCGCGACCTTCGTCGAGCTCGACGTGCACGTCGAAGATGCACAGGACGCCGGCGGCTACGCCAAGGAATTGAGCGAGCGGCACATTCGGCGCGAGAAGGAGCTGATTCACAACCGCGCGCTTCAGGCCGACGTCATCATCACCACCGCATTGGTACCCGGAAAGCCGGCGCCGATGCTGGTGAGCGCGGAGACGGTTCACGCCATGCGTCCCGGCTCGGTGATCGTTGATCTCGCCGGCGAGCAGGGCGGCAACTGCGAGCTGACGGTGCCCGGCGAAACGGTCGTCCGTCACGACGTCACCATCATCGCTCCACTTCATATCTCGAGCGATCTCGCTTACCACGCCAGCCAGATGTACGCCAAGAACCTCGCCGCGTTTGTCACACTGCTCGCGCCCAAGGGTGAGCTCAATCTCAACTTCGATGACGACATCATCAACGCCGTTTGCGTCACCGCGGACGGTGAAATCCGACATAACCCGACCCGTCTGAGACTCGGCATGTCGCCACTCCCAACCCAAACCACGGGGGCAGCAAGGTGAGCCAGGAGCTGGTGCTGGGGATCTACGTCTTCATCATGGCGATCTTCGTTGGCTTCGAGGTGATCAGCCGAGTGCCCTCGGTGCTACATACGCCACTGATGTCCGGGACGAACGCGATCCACGGTATCGTCGTGCTGGGAGCGTTTCTCGTCGCCGGATCGGCGGACTCACCGCTGCTTCACGCGCTCGGCTTCATCGCCGTGGTTTTCGGTGCCGCGAACGTGTTCGGCGGATTCGTCGTCACCGATCGCATGCTCGAAATGTTCAAGAAGCGGGAGGCGGTGCAGGGAGAAAAGAAGGATGCTTGATGTGCGCGGCTCTGCTATCGCTGTCAGTTACATCATCGCCGCTGTTCTTTTCATCTTCGGGCTCAAGCAATTGAGCTCGCCCTCGACAGCGCGCGCCGGAAATCGTACGGCAGCAATCGGCATGACGATCGCCCTCGCCGCGACGCTGCTCGACCGCCAGATCATCTCGTTCTGGACGATTGCAATTGGAACCCTGATCGGCGCGGCGATGGGCATCTACTTCGGCAGGACGGTGCAAATGACCGCGATGCCGCAGATGGTGGCGCTGTTCAACGGCATGGGCGGAGCGACCGCGGCACTCGTATCGGTGGCGGAATTTCTGCGACTGACGCGCGTCGGTGATTCGATCGGGGTTGGAGAAGCGACGTCTATCGTGCTCGGCACCGCCATCGGCGCGATTTCATTCACTGGCAGCATCATCGCCTTCGGCAAGCTCCAGGAGATTCTGCCGGGCAAGCCGTTGCAGTTCCCGTTGCAGCGCGTTGTCAACGGGCTGATCCTGATCGGGGTCATCGTCCTCGGCGCGATGGTCGTCATGAGCGGCGGCACTGCGATTCTCTGGGCGCTGTTCGCTGCCGCGTTGCTGCTGGGCGCGATGTTCGTGCTGCCGATCGGCGGCGGCGACATGCCGGTGGTGATCTCGATTTTGAACTCGCTTACGGGGCTTGCTGCCGCGCTCACCGGGTTCGTGCTGCACAACCAGATGCTGGTAGTGGCGGGTGTTCTCGTCGGTGCATCCGGTACGCTACTAACGCTGCTCATGAGCACGGCGATGAACCGCTCGGTGGCGAACGTGTTGTTTGGTGCATTTGGGGCGACGAACAGCGATGCCGCCTCCAGCGCGTCGGCCGTCGGTCACACGGTGCGGCAGACGACGCCTGAGGACACGGCCATCGCGCTGGCGTATGCGCGCAGTGTTGTGATCGTTCCTGGTTACGGCTTGGCGGTCGCCGAGGCGCAGCACACCGTGCGTGAGCTGGCCACGGATCTGGAGGGCCGTGGTGTCGACGTGAAGTACGCGATCCATCCAGTGGCGGGCCGCATGCCCGGTCACATGAACGTGTTGCTCGCGGAGGCGAACGTCCCCTACGATCAGCTATTGGAGATGGACCAGGTCAACGCTGCTCGCGACGACCCCTCGAGTCCGATCTACGGAATGCCCATTCTCGATGTCGACCGCGCGCGCAACATCATCGTCCTCAAGCGCAGCATGGGACACGGCTTCGCCGGCATCGACAACGCGCTGTTCTATCACGAAAAAACGCGCATGCTTTTCGGCGACGCGCGTCAATCGCTCACTCAGATAGGTCAGGCACTCAAAAGCGCGTAGTTTCCATGCGCGCGGGTTGCTTATGGATCCCGGCTTGGGTCGAGGCGAGGGGCATTCTCTGAAAAAAACTCGCCCGCCACCTCAGCCAACGCCGCGTGTGTGGCGATTTAGTGGGGGGGCGGGCTGCGAATTTTTTCAGATGAACGCCCCTCGCCTCTCCCAAATAGATCTGTAACTGCACGTAATGTGAGACTTCCGCGGGCGCCGCGGCGTTCACGTTGGCCGGTCCGGGAAGGAGGTGCGGTGCGGGGTCGACGGAGGTCGCGCAGCCGCGCCTCAACTCGGATCGCCACTCACAATGACTGCGGACAGGGCGCGGCGAGAAGCTCCGGCGACCCCGCACCGCGCCGACTGACCGCGCCGAGATCCCAGAATGCCAAGTGCGCGCGGCGGGACTCGAACCCACGACCTTCGGCTCCGGAGGCCGACGCTCTATCCAACTGAGCTACGCGCGCAAAGAACAACTTGCCAGAGGGTTTAATTTCCTCTGATGACACCAGCAAAACGAAAGATAACGGTACTACCGGGCGATGGAATCGGCCCGGAAGTCGTCGATTCCGCCCTCGCCATCATAAACGCAACCGGCGTCGCCGTCGAGTTCGAGAAGTGCGAAGCAGGCGCCCGCGCATTCCAGAAGGGCATCGTCACCGGCATTCCGAAGGAGACGATTCAATCGATCGAGCGGACCAAGGTCGTGCTCAAGGGTCCACTCGAGACGCCGATCGGCTACGGCAATCGCAGCGCAAACGTAACGCTGCGCACGTTGTTCGAGACCTACGGCAACATCCGCCCGGTTCGCGAGCTTCCTGGCGTCCAAACCGCCTTCACGGGTCGCGCTCTCGACATCGTCATCGTACGTGAGAACATCGAAGACCTCTATGCCGGGATCGAGTACATGCAGACCCCCGGTGTCGCCGAGAGTCTCAAGCTGATCTCGCGCGAAGGCTGCGAAAAAATCGTCAAGCTCGCCTTCGCATTTGCAATCGCCGAAGGGCGAAAGGCCGTCCACTGCGCGACGAAGTCCAACATCCTGAAGCTCACCGAAGGACTGCTGCAGCACACCTTCGAGGAGCTCGCGCCGCAGTATCCGTCGATTACTTCGAAGCACATCCTGATCGACAACGCCGCGCACCAGCTCGCCATGCGACCGGAGCAGTTCGATGTCATCGTCACCACCAACATGAACGGCGACATCCTCAGCGATCTCACTTCCGGTCTCACCGGCGGACTTGGCTTCGCGCCATCTGCGAACATCGGCAATGATGTCTCGATCTTCGAGGCCGTCCACGGCTCCGCGCCCGACATTGCCGGGAAGAACAAAGCGAATCCGACAGCGCTCGTGCTCAGTGCCGCGATGCTGCTCCGTCACATCGGCGAGGGCAAAGCGGCAAACGATGTCGAGCAGGCGGTGCTCGTCACCCTCGAGAGTGGACTGCGCACCAGCGACATGATCGGTGTCGAGAAGCCGGCCTCGACGACAGAGTTCACCCAGGCGGTGATCTCAAATCTCGGCAAGGCATCGAAGCTCAGCCCGCCAAAGAAGTACACGAAAGTGGAGTTGCCACCGCAGCAGCTTGGCGTGAATGTCGTGCCGGCCAGCAGCAGGAAACTCACCGGAGTCGACATCTACATCGAGTCCGACCTCGAACCCAAAGCGCTGGCGACCGACCTCGAAAATGTCAGCGCGTCCTCGCCTC
>QHUA01000183.1 GCA_003221805.1 Gemmatimonadota bacterium | reverse complement strand
TCGTTCCTCGATGCACCGCTCGTGCTGGTCAGGATGTTCGGCCCCGACGGATTGCGAAGTCAGGGGGTCCGGTTCTCATATCTGCTGCCGACCTCGTTTTATACCGAGGCGCTCGTCACGGTTGCCAATGCCACCGGCGGGACCACATCTAGCTTTCGATCTCCCGACTCACCAGAGATTCACGGCGGTATCATCGACAATCGGCAGGTTCAGCACGCCTCAGACTTGCTGATTGCACCGCGCATAAACACGTCGTTTGATCTCACTGAGACACAGACTATCGTCCTCGGCGTTTCGGCGGCGTTTGGTCCCAATAACTCGGGCCCTTCCGCGAAAACTCAGATCTACGGAGCGGACCTTTACTGGAAATGGAAAGCAGCGGCCGCTGAAGCCGGCTTCCCGTTTTTGTCGCTGCAGACCGAGGCGCTTTGGCGGCACTATGACGCGGCGCAACGAATTGCCGAAGCCAATCCAGCCGTCATCCTGCCGAGTGAAGTGCTGAAAGACGACGGTGCATACGCGCAGGTTTTGTGGGGTATTAAACCCCGGATCGTCGCCGGCCTGCGCGGTGACTTCGCGCGGGGCAATCAATCCGCATTCGTGTCGGAGCTGCGGCGAGATCAATCCAGGTGGTCGCCCAATTTTACCTGGTATCCAACCGAGTTCTCCAAAATTCGCGTCCAGTACAACTACGACAATCGCAAGGCGATTGGCACAGATCATTCGCTGTGGTTCCAGCTCGAATTCCTGATCGGTGCTCACGCCGCACACAAATTCTAATTCTCAACACCAGACAAAAGTCAAATGAAACTCATGAATCTTTCTAGAACTGCCGCGTTCGCGCTGATAGGGATTACGGGCGCGGCCACACAGGCGACTGCGCAGCTCCGCGTTGTCGCGACCACGCCCGATCTGGCGTCGGTGGCGAGAGAGGTCGGTGGCGATCGCGTCAATGTCGTCGCCCTGGCCAAGCCAACTGAAGATCCGCACTTCGTCGACGCCAAGCCGAGCTTCATCGTGACGCTCAACCGCGCCGATGTGCTGATTGAAGGTGGCGCCGAGCTCGAGCTCGGATGGCTGCCGCCGTTGCTGGAGAATGCTCGCAACGGGAGAATCGCCGCCGGTGCGCCCGGTCGTGTCGTCGCCTCTGAGGGAATCAGGCTGCTCGAGATTCCAACGAGCTTCGATCGGTCCAAGGGAGACATTCACTCGCTCGGCAATCCGCACTTCATGGTCGATCCTGTAAGCGCGAAAATTGTCGCTCGAAACATCGCAAACCATTTTGCGCAGGTCGATCCAAAGAACGCTGCGACCTACACCAGCAATCTCGCTCGATTCAATGCCAGGATCGACACGAAGCTCGCCGAATGGCAGAAGGAGCTCGCTCCTTACCGCGGCGCCAAGATCGTGACTTACCATAGAGATTTCATTTACCTGGCGCAGAGGTTTGGGTTCACCATCGTCGATGAGTTGGAGCCCAAGCCGGGGATCGCTCCGTCCCCCTCGCACCTCGCCCAGGTAATTGGAGAAATGAGACGGGAGAACGCCAAGGTGATCCTCGTGCAGCCGTTCCAAAACCGAAAGACTGCCGAGACCGTTGCGCGCCAGACGGGTGCGTCAGTCCTCGACACTCCCCAGCAACCTGGTGCTGTCCGTAACACCACGACGTATTTCGACATGCTGGATAACCTGGTGCGTGCACTGGGTACCGGGCTCGGAGCCCAGAAATGAGCGCGGACTGGCAGGTAGCGTGGGAAGTAATGAAGTGGCCATTCGTGGCTTGTCTGCTTTTTCCGCCACTTCTGGTTTACCTCGGACTCCACGTGGTACGACGCGAAGTCATTTTTGTCGATCTCGCCTTGGCGCAGGTGGCTACACTCGGCACCTGCGTCGCGTTGTTGATGGGATACCATTTCGATGACCGTGTCACGTTCTGGGTTTCGCTGGCGGTTACGTTCCTCGGCGCCGCGTTCTTCAGCTGGACTCGCAACACCAATAAAGCGGCCGTTCCACAGGAAGCGGTCATCGGGATCACTTTCGTCGTCGCTGCAGCGGCGGTAATTCTCCTTTTAAGCCGTGTCGCAGGTGGCAAAGAGGAGCTCGAGCACCTTCTCACCGGCGACATTCTGAATGTGACGAAGGGCGATATTGGTCAGCGGGTGCTCGTCTTCGCCGCGCTGGGCGCGTTTTACGGCGGTTTTCACAAACGCTTTGTTCTCATCTCGTCCGATCCGGAACGCGCGCTCGCGGAAGGAGTGCGGGTCCGACTCTGGGATTTTCTGTTTTACGCCGCTTTCGCGCTGGTGGTCGTTAGCTTCGTGCGACTCGGCGGCGTGCTGCTCACGTTCGCATATTTGATTGTTCCGGCGGTCTGTGGGACCATACTGGCGACTGACTGGATGAAGCGGCTGACGATAGGATGGGGAATCGCAGCGGCATCGAGCATCATCGGATTGTGGGCGTCGTACAAAATGGATCTGCCAACGGGAGCTGCGATCGTTGTAGCGTCAGGGCTGCTGCTGGCAATCGTGGGAATTTCGCGTCCTCGACCCGCACCGGAAAGCCCGCGTCCAGGTTTCTGTACGAAGCCTGAGCGCGGGCGTTCACGGCGCAAAACATTCCCGCGACCAATAACGTGACTCGCAGGAAGTGTCTCATTCTATTGCGCGATGTTGATGCGGAATTGGAACATCCGTGGCCTTCCCACCGACGCACCACTGAAGAAAGCTCCCTTCAGCAGGTACTTCTTGTTGAGGATGTTGTCTACATACAATTCCGGGCGAACCAGAGCACGACCAAAGGGAAACGAGATTCCCGTACTGCCATTGAGAATAAAACTCGGTTTCACCTTGATGCCTTTATTGAAATCGAAAAGACCGGTTCCGTAAGAGCAGTTGCAGTCGGCAGGGCTGACGCCGTTGGTTAGGCCCGAGCCGTAAATTCCGGTTAAGCCGAAATAGCTTCGCTTGAAGGAATAAGTGGCAGAGCCAAGAGCGCTCAATCGCTGGTCGTGATCGAGGTCGAAAAATCCCTGCGGCTCATCGGCTGGAAAGAAGCCGCCGGTGATCGGCCCGTGTCCATAGGCGTGATTGATGGAGACGTTGAGGTACGCGGAGAACGGCCCTGGAGGGCGTATCTCCTGGACCGTTTCGATGCCTGTCACTTTCACCTTGGCGATGTTGACCGACGTCACGATCGCGGATCCGGGAACGGTGTTGTCGTCGATGCCTGGGTTTCCAGGCTTGTAATATCCGGCGAATTTCGAGACCAGTCCGAATGGGAACCGGTGGATGTATCCGGCCTCGTAAAAATGATCACGCTCGGGCAAAGTCGGTTCAGCTGTTAGGCCACCTTGTGCAACGGTCGTGATCGCTCGAAGGTCTTCGACATTGGTCGGAAGAAAGAGCCGGCCATAATACAAGTACAGCGTATTGGCCGAGTTGGGATAGAAATTGAGACGGACGCGCGGACTCCACTGTGATTGAGTTCCGGCGAATGGGGCATTGTGGGCGTCGTAGCGAACGCCGGTGCGAATCTCGAACTGCTCGACGGGTGAGTATGCGACCTGCGCGTACCCCCCAGCGTCCCACCCTTTGAGATCTGAGTTCGATGCAGGACCCGGGTTCCCGCTCGCGTCGAACGTCGAAAAGTCTTCATGCCCGCGCGTGAGACTGGAGAGAGTTCCGACCTTGAACTCCAGTTCGTGCGCTGGATGGATAGAGTAGTCCACCTTCACACCATAGGTGTTGAATTTCCGCAGCTCGCTGATGTTGCGATGCGTTGTATCAGGGAAGAAGACAAACTGCGGTTGGTCGTTCGCGCCGGGCCGGTAGGTGAGGCTGCCATGCCTGTAAAACAGACCGAAGAACAGCTCCGGCGCGCCACCGGCGTTGGCTGCACTGCCTCCACCCGTATACTCTGGACCGGTGAACTGGTGACGCCAGCCAAGATTTACGAAGCTGTTCACATCGCGCTGGTTGTCGTCTTGTTGCGCGTTGCCCGTAGTATCGAATGGAACCTGGAACTTAGTCTGCGACAGGTTGCCCTCGAGATTGACTACGTCGTTCAGACTCGGTGTGTACTGGATCTTGCCGAATCCGAACCAGTCCTCGCCATGATTGTGGAAGTTCTGGACTTCGTTCGTCGTCGGATCGAGGATCACCGGCTCCCGGCGCATGTCGGTCGTCTGATGTGAGCCAGAGAAAAAATAGCCGAGCTTTCCGGCGTTGGTGCTTGCGCTCAGTCCTTGGCCGTAAGTGTTGTAGTCACCGGCGTACCCAGAAAGCTGATAGTGCGCCCCACCTGCTGGAATCCGCGTCGTGATGTCGATAATTGCGGTGTTCTTGTTTCCGTATTCGGCGTCCCAGCCGCCTGTCTTGAAATCGATCTCGTTCACGACGTTGGGCTCGAAGAGCTCGTTGAGGCTCCCCGAGATTCCGGCCGGCACCGGTACTCCATCGACGTAATACGTGTACTCGGCGTGCTGCCCCCGGATGTGCACCTCGCCCGTCGGCGCGCGTGCTGCACCGGCGATCGACTGCTGCAATATCTGCGAAGTGGTATTCGTGGGCGCGCCGTGATACTGATCCTGCTTGAACCGCTGGTCTCCGCTACGAGTGTCGACGGCAAGTGGCACCGCAGCGTTCACGGTCACGCCCTGCAAGCTGATGGCAACAGCGGTCAATCCGAAATCGACGCGGATGTCCGCGTTGCTGTCGCCCACCGTAATCGACTTCGATTGTGGACCGAAACCGAGAAAGCGGGCCGTCACGGTGTAGCTGCCCGGTGCGATGTTGTGCGCTGTGTAACGACCGAATGCGTCGGTCGATGCATTCGCGATTACCTGGGTTCCCTGCATGACGCTTACTTCCGCGGACGGCAGCGGCTGACCGCTCGCCGAGTCCGTGACTACACCCGTGATATCGGCGTTCGCTGTACGAACAGGACGCGCGCCTGCGGCATGCGCCGATAATAACAAGAAACCAACTGCAAAGAATGCACGCGCCAGGCCTCGGCCTGTGCGCGATTGCGTTGAAAACATTGAATTGCCTCGGTATGAGCGTTGATTCCGCGGCGGAATCTCCGCCGCGGCCCAGAGTTCGGGTGGCCGAGACTTCTTGGCTGTCTCGGGCTCGGTTACGCTCGGACTGGGGGCGCTCGGGGTAGGCTGGGGGCGCCGTCAGCGCGCCATGTCGGCAGCTCCTGACGGACGGGCTGGACCCGGAGGGCGCGCGACTGCTTGGGAGGAAGCGGAGCTGGGGCCGGCTGCGCGGCCAGCACTCCGCCGACGTACTGACAGAGAGCGCAGTTGTCTTCCTGATGGACGCGCGGGCACTTCGGCGTTCCATGCGATTCGATGTGCGGTCGGATGGCGGCGGTCGCCGCATCACCAGCCGCGTCAGCGTCGACGACGCTGATAACGCCCGGCAAACCCGCCTGCGCCAGCGCGGCGATGAAAATCCAGCCGCGGACGAATCCCGAAACGCGTCTGACCACTAAGTCGTTTCCTGTGGTAGAAGGTGCCGTGGACGAGGAATGTAACCGGGCAGGGCGTCAAAACCAAAATGAGACAGCTGCTCGATTCCTTTCAGCACTCTGACAAGCTCCTACGCAGTTCATCCAACCCTTGTTGATTATTTCGAATGATCGAGATCTCTCCGCATACAGTTGCCCAGCTGCTCTACCTCGTCCACAGTGATCCGGAGGAGCTGCAGGAAGCGCTGGGCGAGCTGCGCGCTCCTGATATCGCCGAAGCACTGAAAGAGCTGCCGCCCGACGCCGCGGCCAAGGTGATGGCATCGCTGCCGTTCGACCTCGCCGTTCACGTTTTTGACGAGCCCGAGCTGACACGGCATCGGTGCGCAATCATCCAACGGATTGATCCGCGCAGAGTGGGCCCGCTGATCGAAGCGATGTCCTCCGATCAGCAGGCGGACTTGTTCCGTGAAGTTCCTCATGAGGAACGATCGCGACTGCTGGCTACGGTCAGCGAATCGACTCGCTCCACGCTCAGAAAGTTGCTCAAGTATCCGCCGGAGACCGCCGGCGGCATCATGACCACCGAATTCGCGAGTGTGCCGTCTGATTGGACGGTCGGGCGGGCATTGATGCTGATCAGCGAAGTCGGCGGCAGAAAGGAAACCGTTTACGCGATCTACATCGTCGACCCGGCAACCCAGGAGTTGGTGCACGTCGTCTCGCTGCGCGAGCTGCTGACAGCGCACCGCGATGACAACGTCCTCGATGTCGGCCGCCGCCGCCCGCCGCTGACCGTGACCGCGGACATCGATCGTGAGGAAGCGGCGCGTCTCATCTCCAAGTACAACCTGCTGGCGATTCCCGTCATCGACGACCAGCGACGAATGCTCGGCATCGTCACCGTCGACGACGTGATCGACGCGCTGGTGGAAGAATCGACAGAGGACGTGCAGCGATTCGGTGGTATGGAAGCGCTCGACGCGCCGTACATGGAGATCGGCTTCATCGAGATGATCCGGAAGCGCGCGGGATGGCTGTGCGCGCTTTTCCTGAGCGAGATGCTTACCGCCACCGCCATGCAGCGTTTTCAGGGCGAGATCGAGCGCGCGGCGGTGCTGGCGATGTTCATCCCGCTCGTGATGAGCTCAGGCGGTAATTCCGGGTCACAGGCGACGTCGCTGGTGATTCGGGCGCTGGCGCTAAAGGAGCTCAGCCTGCGCGACTGGTGGCGCATCGCTCTTCGCGAGCTGCCGACGGGGTTACTGCTCGGCGGAATCCTCGGCGTGATCGGCTTCGTGCGAATCGTGCTCTGGCAGAACATCCACATCTTCAACTACGGGCCGCACTACATGCTGCTCGCGATCACGGTCGGCTTCGCGCTGGTGGGGATAGTCGCGTTCGGATCGCTGGCCGGATCGATGCTGCCATTTCTGTTGAAGCGCATCGGATTCGATCCGGCGAGCGCGTCGGCGCCGTTCGTCGCGACGCTCGTCGACGTCACGGGATTGGTGATCTACTTCTCGGTGGCGTTTCTGATCCTTCACGGGACGCTGCTCTAAGCGGGAAGCGGGAAGCGGGAAGCGGGAAGC
>QHUA01000182.1 GCA_003221805.1 Gemmatimonadota bacterium | reverse complement strand
CGATTTCCGTTGCCGTCTGCGCCAGATATTCCGGCGTACATAAGTTGCCGGGCATCATAGCGAGTCGGCGCGCAAGACTGTGACCGGCGCCGATCGCCTGACCGTTGCCCAGCGCGCGGCGGGTGTCGTCGGTGTTGTTGGTGAGAATACTCGCTTTCTCCAGCGGCTTCTTGCGCTCTGCCTCGGGGGGCGGCGATTTCAAATCGATGTATTCCCAGGCACCCGCAATCAATCCAACCGTGATGGCTTCTGTTTCCTCGGGTGTGATCTGTCCCGAGTACCAGACCATCTCACCGACACCGAGCCGATGCGCAGTGCGGGCGGCGACCGTGGCGGCGCGACGCAAAGCGGCACGTCGATCCGTGACGGCACCCATCCCGATCAGCAGCAGGCGCCGCGGGCCTTTGGCAAATCCGGTGAGATGCAGCATCTCATCGCGCGAGCCGCGGAAATCTTTCATCTCGATGCTTCGGCTCAGCGAGCCCTGCGCCGCGCTGTCGAGGCCGGCGATTCCGGCGATGGTGGGATTCTCGGGAAGCGCAATTACGAGCAGACTGGTGCCGACTTCTGCCGGGCTCCCCGAGTTGATGCTGACGGCCAGCACCAGCTAGCTCTTCATTCCGGCAATCACCTGATCGCCAAAAGCGGAAGTTGACACTTCGGTCGCGCCTGGCATCTGGCGCGCCAGATCATAGGTCACACGCTTCGACTTGATGGCGTTCTCCATTCCCTTGATGATCAGTGCCGCGGCTTCGTTCCAGCCCATGTACTCGAACATCATTGCGCCCGACAGAATGACGCTACCGGGGTTGATCTTGTCCAGGTTCGCATACTTGGGGGCCGTTCCGTGTGTCGCTTCGAATACGGCCACGCCGTCGCCGACGTTGCCACCCGGCGCAATACCGAGACCCCCAACCTGCGCCGCAGCGGCATCGGACAGGTAATCGCCATTGAGATTGGGTGTGGCGATGACCGAGTACTCTGACGGCCGCAGCAACAGCTGCTGGAACATCGAGTCGGCGATGCGATCGCGCATGATGATGGCGTCAGCGCGCGCAGTCTGTCCACCCTTGGCGAGGTCGGCTTCGGTGACGGTATCCTCCGGAAATTTTTCACGCGCTACCTCGTAGCCCCAGTCGCGGAACGCGCCTTCCGTGAACTTCATGATGTTGCCCTTGTGCACGAGCGTCACCGACTGCTTGCTATTCTCGATTGCGTACTCGATGGCCATCGCCACCAGACGCTTCGAGCCGAACTCCGACATGGGCTTGAGGCCGAGCGCCGATTTTTCGCGGATCTGGCTCTTGAATTCCTTGCGCAGATACGAGGCGATCTTCTCCGCTTCGGGTGAGCCCGCCTTCCACTCTATTCCGGCGTAGACGTCCTCGGTGTTCTCGCGGAAGATCACCACGTCGACCTTCTCGGGCTCCTTCACCGGAGCGCCCACGCCCTCGAAGTAGCGAACCGGACGGATGCATGCGTAAAGATCGAGTACCTGTCGCAGCGTGACGTTGAGCGAGCGGATTCCGCCGCCAACTGGCGTGGTGAGCGGTCCCTTTATGGAGACGCGATACTCCTGCATCGCATCGACGGTCTCCTGCGGCAGCCAATCCTGGAACTGCTTGAACGATTTCTCGCCGGCGAACACCTCCATCCAGGCGACCTTTCGCCGACCTTGGTATGCGCGCTCGACGGAAGCATCGAACACGCGAACCGACGCCCGCCAAATGTCCGGCCCGGTGCCATCGCCTTCAACGAACGGGATGGTTGGGTTGTCTGGAACAGATAGATGACCGTTTTTGTAGGTGATCCCCTCTCCGCGCGGTGGGACTTTGGCGAACTTATACTTCGGCATTGGCTCCTGAGTTACGAGTGCGAATCGCCAAATGTAGTGCAACGGCGCGTCTCACAAAACCTTCGTCATTACCAGCAGAACTGCTGTGAATCGCGTATTGGGAATAATGTCGCACACAAACAGACTTCTCCAAGCCATTTTCACCGCTGTCGTACTGGTGACGGCGGGCTGTGGAACTCCACGTGTGAACGGCGTCGCCGGCGCATCTCCCTCACCGAGCGTGCCATGGACTCCGCCTGCGGGCGCGGTCAAACCGGAGCCTTTCGTCACACAGGCGCAGACAGACGCGGTCCCTCCTGATCTTCGCGAGCGGATGCAGCAGCTCAGTCTCGCCGACGTCGTGGATCTCGCGCTGCGAAACAACCCGGCGACTCGTGCATCGTGGTCGCAGGCGCGAGCAGCGGCTGATCTCCTCGGCTCGGCGCGCGGACAGTTTTTCCCGACCGTCAACGGATCGGCGACGGTCTCGCGGATCAAGTCGCCAGCGACCAACGCGCGCCCCGCCGGAATAAGGACCGAGTACGGTCCGTCAGTCTCACTCAACTACCTGCTGCTCGACTTCGGTGGCCGCTCCGGCTCCGTCGAGAGAGCGCGGCAGAACCTGTTCGCTGCCAATCTCTCGCACAACGCGACCCTCCAGAACACAGTGCTGCAGGCGCAGGTTGCCTACTTCAACTACATGGCAACCGCGGCGCTGCTTGCCGCCGAGCGATCGGCAATTGCCGAAGCACAGGCCAATCTCAACGCTGCACAGCAGCGTAACCGCGTTGGGCTGGCGACGATTGCCGACGTGCTACAGGCGCGCACCGCGTTGTCGCAGGAACAGCTCAACCTCGAGACGACGCAAGGCAACCTCCAGGCGGCGCGCGGCTCACTGGCCGCAGCGCTTGGATTGCCAGCGAATCTTCCCTTCGAGCTCGAGCCACTTGCCGGCACTATTCCCGTGCGCGCGATGACCCAGAGCGTCGACAGCATCATCAACGAGGCGCTGCGTAATCGTCCCGATCTCGCTGCCGCGAGAGCACAGGCTGCCGCCGCGTACTCGCAGGTGCGCATCGCTCGCTCCGCCGAGTTCCCTTCGCTCAACCTCACCGGAACGGGAGCCCGCACCTACACCAGTCCCTCAACGTTTGCTGGGCCTTCGTACTCGGTCGGGCTGGGACTTTCCATCCCGATCTTCAACGGGTTCTCTCATCAGTATGACGTCGCCGCTGCTCGGGCACAGGCCGACGCGGTCTCAGCGCTGGCCGACCAGACGCGTCAACAGGTCGTCACTGAAGTCTTTGTTTCGTACTACGCTCTCCAGACGGCGCAGCAACGGGTGGCCACCGCCGACGACCTGCTCGCCAGCGCCGAGCAATCGGTGCAGGTCGCTGCCGGCAGATACCGCGAAGGAGTCGGCAGCATCATCGACCTGCTCACCGCACAGTCTGCGCTGGCGACGGCGAGAGCGCAGCAGGTGCAGTCTCGCTGGCAGTGGTACACGTCGCTCGTGCAACTCGCTCGGGATGCGGGTGTACTTGGAGTACGCGGGGAAACTCCTTTTCCATTCTCAGCCGACTCTACGGTGTCGCGTCCGAATCCCACACCCGCTACCCGATGAGCACGCGCAAACTTTCCGTGTGCTTCGCGACCGCCTTGGCGGCGGTAATTATCGGCTGCTCGAAAAATGATCCCCCGCGCCAGCCCAGCGTGCCCGTGAGCATCACCACCGTCAGGCGCGCGGCGGTGCCTTACGTCGTGACTGCGAACGGCATCGCCGAGCCGATGCAGACCGTTGCCATCGAGGCGCAGGTCAACGGAATTCTGAATCGGGTCAACTTCTCCGAAGGCCAGGCGGTTCAGGCCGGCCAGGTCCTGTTTCAAATCGACTCTCGTCCTTACATGGCGGTGCTGGATCAGGCGCGCGGTCAGTTGGCTCGTGATGAAGCGATGGCCGCCAATGCACGCCGCGACGCGACGCGGTACGCGGCGCTGGTCAAGGAAGGCTACGTGACCAGCTCGCAGGCGGATCAGGCGGAGGCTGCAGCCGTCTCAGCGGCAGCGACCGTGGCAGCTGACCGGGCGACGGTGGAGAGGGCAGCACTCGATGTGGCGAACTGCACCATTCGGGCGCCGATCTCGGGCAGAACCGGAAGCCTGCTGGTGCGAATGGGAAATCTGGTGAAGGCCAATAGCGTACCACCGCTCGTTGTGATCAATCAGATCCAGCCGATTCTGGTCCGATTCTCGGTCCCTCAGAGCCAGTTTCCCGACATTCAGCGGTACTATCGCACGGGCACCGAGCTCCAGGTGCGGGCGACTCCGTCGGAGGGAGCCGGCATTCCGCTAACCGGCGCCCTCGCCTTCGTCGACAACAACGTCGACTCTACTACCGGAACGGTTCTCCTCAAGGCGAGATTCAGTAATCCCGACGGCGCAATCTGGCCGGGTCAATACTTGAGTGTCGCGTTACAGCTCTACGTCGATCCGAACGCGCTGACGCTGCCGGCGCCGGCGGTGCTGACTGGTCAGCAGGGGACTTACGTCTACACTGTCGACACAACCGGAACCGCCAGGCAGCGTCCGGTGCAGGTCGCACGTACTGTAGATACGGTGGCCGTGATCGCGAGCGGTCTGAGAGAAGGAGAGTCCAAGGTGACGATCAAGGGAGTACCGCGATGACCGCACTCTTTATTCGGCGGCCGGTGATGACTGCGCTGGTCATGATCGGAATTCTGTTCTTCGGCGTCGTTGCGTACTCGCGACTTCCGGTCAGCGACTTGCCGTCGGTCGATTTCCCGACGATCTCGGTCAGCGCGAACCTTCCCGGCGCCAGCCCGGAGACGATGGCCGCGGCCGTTGCCACACCGCTCGAGAAACAATTCTCGACGATCGCCGGCATCGATAACATGACGTCGTCGAGCCAGCTCGGCTCGACCAACATCACCATCCAGTTCTCTCTGGATCGCGACATCGATGCTGCGGCCGCCGACGTGCAGGCGGCGATATCTCAGACGTTGCGCAGCCTGCCGCTCGGCATTCTGCCGCCATCATACCGCAAGGTTAACCCGGCCGATTCGCCAATTCTCTTTTTCGCTCTGACGTCGAAGACTATGGCCCTGTCGGATCTCGACGAGTACGGTGAGACATATCTGGCGCAGCGCATCTCGATGGTGCCGGGCATCGCACAGGTACAGGTTTACGGCGCGCAGAAGTACGCCGTGCGTGTGCAGCTGGATCCGACGTCGCTCGCTAACCGCGGCATCGGTATCGACGAAGTGGCGACAGCGATCGGTTCGCAAAACGTGAGTCTGCCGACGGGCACCCTTTGGGGCCCAAACAAGGCCTCGACGATCAAGGCCAACGGTCAGCTCCAGAACGCCGCCGAATTCCGGCAGATGGTCGTTGCCTACCGGAACGGCGCGCCGGTCCACCTCGACGAGCTCGGGCAGGTGCTTGACGATGTCGAGAACAACAAAGTCGCCAGCTGGTACAACGGCGATCGCGCCATCGTTCTCGCGATCCAGCGCCAGCCCGGCACCAACACCGTTGCCGTTGCCGGCGCGGTCAGGGATCTGGTCGATCGGCTACGCACTCAGATTCCTCCGAGCGTCCAGATCCAGACGCTCTACGACCGGTCGGTGGCGATCGAGGAATCCGTTCACGATGTGAAGTTCACCCTGATGCTCACGCTGTTCCTCGTAGTCATGGTGATCTTCATCTTCCTCCGAAACGTCTCGGCGACGATCATCCCCAGCCTCGCACTGCCGATGTCGCTCATTGGCACGTTCGCGGTGATGTATCTCTTCGGCTACTCCCTCGACAACCTGTCGCTGATGGCGCTCACCCTCGCCGTCGGCTTCGTCGTTGACGACGCCATCGTAATGCTGGAAAACATCGTCCGGCATATGGAAATGGGTAAGGATCCATTGAAAGCGTCGTACGAGGGATCCGCCGAGGTTGCCTTTACGATTCTGGCAATGACCATATCGCTCAGCGCGGTGTTCATTCCGCTGCTGTTCATGGGTGGGATTCTGGGCAGGCTCTTTCATGAGTTTGCCGTCACCATCGGCACCGCGATCCTGGTATCAGGTTTCGTTTCGCTGACGCTGACGCCAATGCTCGCCAGTCGGTTCCTCAAGCCGCCGTCACATGAGCACGGTCCGTTGTTCAACGCGTCCGAACGGATTTACGAGCGCGTCATTGGTAAGTATGAGTCGAGCCTAAACTGGGTGATGGAGCACCGCTTCGCCTCGCTCATGTTTTCGCTGGCGATTCTCGTCGGCACCGTCGTGCTGTTCAAACTAGTGCCGACGGGATTCATCCCGACTCAGGACAACGGACAAATCAGGGTGACTACCGAAGCCGCGCAGGGCACTTCATTCCAGGAGATGGCGAAGAAGCAGCAGATTGCCGCAGCGATCGTGGCAAAGGACCCGAATATCGGCGGGTTCATGTCGTCCGTCGGCGGCGGCTTCGGCGCCAGCAACAACCAGGGCAGTCTGTTCCTCAGTCTGAAACCGCGCGGTGAGCGCCCGTCGGCGGACGAAATCGTCAACGAGCTGCGGCCGAAACTCTCCGGGATCCCTGGATTGAACGTTTTCATGCAGGTGCCACCGGCGATTCAGATCGGCGGCCGATCCTCGAAGAGTCAATATCAGTTGACGCTGCAGAGTCCGGACATTGTGGCGCTGGATACGGCGGCGAAGCGGCTCGAGGCGCGGATGAGAAACATCTCGCAGATCCAGGACGTTACCAGCGATCTGCAGATTGCGAATCCACAGGTAATCGTCTCCATTGATCGTGACCGCGCTTCGTCCCTGGGTGTGAGCGCGCAGCAAATCGAGACCGCGCTCTACGACGCGTACGGTTCGCGCCAAGTCTCCACGATTTATACGCCGAACAACCAGTACGTCGTTCTCATGGAGCTATTGCCGCAGTTCCAGCAGGACGTCAACGCGTTACGGATGCTCTACGTCCGCTCGGACAAAGGCGATCTCGTGCCTTTGAGCGCTGTGGCGACGATTACCCA
>QHUA01000181.1 GCA_003221805.1 Gemmatimonadota bacterium | reverse complement strand
AACCCTCCACACGAGAGTTACGATGCGCCGTTCCATTGGGTTTTCATCCGTGTTGCCCCTCATTAGAGCGGGGTCCGCCGCTGCGGCTTTCGCGGCTTTGACCGTCTCTTGTTCCGATAGCACATCTCCAAACGCCGGCGCCATGCCGGATGGCGTGAGCTATATCCGTGTGGATGGGTCGGATTCCGCCAAGCAGGCCTTCCTGCAGACGAATCCCATCGTGGTGTCGAGCGTACCAGCGCCTTCAGCCGACGTTCTCGTGACGCCGAGCCCGGCGCTCTCTTCGTCGGTCGGCTCGTTCCACTACGTGCTTTCGCACCCCGCGTTTGCACCGGAAGCCGTTCCGAATACGATCGTTCCGCAGACTAGGATCACCGATGACGGAACCATTGTCGACGTGCCCCTTGGATTCGATTTCAACTTCTACGGGAACACGTACAACAAGGTCAACGTCTATTCGAACGGGTTCCTCACCTTTGGTACCGCCGTCACGGATCCGACCGGTCTCGGCTTCTTCCGAGGCGATGCGATTCCGTACTCGGGCAACCCGAACAACATGATTGCGTTCGCGTGGACCGACTGGTCTCCGCAGCGCGTCGTCGGTGGCATTCGCTTCGAGACGCGTGGAACGGCTCCCAATCGCCGCTTCCTTCTTCAGTTCACCAACGTCCCGGAGTTCAGTGGACGCGGCCTGCTGCTGATGCAGCTGGTGTTGACTGAGAATGCCAACGACATCACGATCTACACCAATACGATGAGCATCACCGCCAGCTCTGACCGCGTCACTCAGGGTATCGAGAACGCGGATGGCACGCTGGCAGCCTTTGATAGCGTCCAGAATCCGGTGAACTTGATCTGGAGCCCGCGAGCATTTCAGTCAACACGGCTCCGCCGGCAACCGGTCAGGTCAACTCTCTCACCAACCCTGCGGTTGGCTCGTGCGCCGCTGTCGTCGATCCTGGTGTCGCCACCGCCACCGATGACGCCCCCGGCGTCACGGTCGCTGGCAACAGAAGCGATGGACTCGCGCTCAATGCGCCTTATCCAAAGGGCGTGACGACCATCACCTGGACAGCGACCGACGTCGATGGCATGACGGCGACAGGGACTCAGACAATTACAGTGAACGACAAGGAAAATCCGTCGATCGTTGCGCCGGACGGCATCTCGACCGGCAACGATCTGCACCTGCCCTCGGCCGTTGTGTCGACCGGCACGGCGCAGGCGGCTGACAACTGCCCGGACGTGAAGGTTTCGTCCTCGCGCAGTGACGGCGCTGCACCCGGAGATCCGTTCATGGTCGGCCTGACGACGATCACCTGGACTGCGACCGACGCGTCGGGCAACACCGCGTCGGCGAAGCAGTCGATCACTGTGCGCGACGTCGAGGCTCCAACCCTTGTCATGGCGGACAACATTATTACGGTGAACGCTACGAGCACCACCGGCGCCATCGTTACCTATACGCTGAATGCGAGCGACAATGTCGGGGTTACGTCAACGGTGTGCAGCAGAGCGTCGGGAAGCTACTTCCCGATCGGTGAGACCACCGTTACGTGCACGGTGGCAGATGCCGCTGGCAACACCGCGTCTGGCAGCTTCGTGGTGCTGGTGCTGAACGCGCAAGCTCAGATGGAGAATCTGATCCAGTACATCCTTGGCCTCGGTCTGTCTGAGGGCACTACTAACCCGCTGGTCAACCAGGTTCGCGCTGCGTACGGCGATGGCTCGGTCGGTCAGCAGTGCAACAAGATGAGCGACTTCATCTCGATGGTCGTGAAAAAGGGTCGCGGCATTCCGTTCGACAACGCCGCGTACATGAACACCGAGGCGGCGCGAATCATGGCTGTGCTGGGATGTGGCTACGCCCCGTCGCGCACCAGGCTGCTCGACCCGTCACTGTTGGGCAATTGATAGAATAGCCGCCGACTCAACTCGGCTCGTAGCAGGAAGGAAGGGCGCACGAGAGTGCGCCCTTCCTTTTTTTTCAGCGGGCATGTGTTCTGCACATCCAACGAGCATGGCCCCTTCCAAGAAGATCGACGACCTCTACGACCTCATCGAGGGAATCGAGACGGCGATGTTCACCACGCGACGCTCTAACGGTCAGCTCGTCTCGCGGCCGATGGCGACACAGCACCGCATCGAGGGGGCAGATCTCTGGTTCGTCACCAACGTCGACGCGCACAAGCTAGACGAGCTCGCGCTCGATCCGCACGTGAACTGCGCCTACTACAACAACAGGAGTCACGAGTGGGTGTCCGTCTCCGGCGTGGCGCACATCTCGAAAAACCGGGCGCGGATCCGACAGCTATACCAGGAAAACTGGAAAGTCTGGTTCGGTGACGAAGGCGGCGAGATGGACGGCGGCCCCAACGACCCCCGCATCGCCTTGATCATGGTAGAGGCCGAGTTCGCTACCTATATGAAGGTGAGCAAGCCGCGGCCGGTGGTCCTGTTCGAGGTGCTCAAAGCGCGCGTGACCGGGTCGCCGAGGGAGATCGGAGACATCAAAGAGGTGACGGGAGCGGAAATGATGGATTAGGCAGTGCTCTCGTCTCTTTTCTGCCAAATTGTCACGGCGCCCCTCGAATTTGGGGGGCGCTTCGCGCATATTGGGGGCTGGAATACGTCTCAAGCCCTACCCAGCAATGGTTGACCCGACCCCCGCCCTTGACGCTCAGCAGGCCCGGAAAGCCCCTTCCCAGCCCGCCAGCAGCCCTGCCAGCCCCTCTGGCCCATCCACCCAGCCGATCGCCACTTCCGCCGCAGCGGCCGCCGGCGAGCCCGCGGTTGGTGCCGCAACTCCAAAACCTCTCAAGCGGACGCCGCTTTACGACCTGCACGTTGGATTGGGCGCCAAGATGGTGCCGTTCGCTGGATTCGAGATGCCGGTGCAGTACCCGACCGGGATCACCGCCGAGCACAAAGCGGTGCGCGAGAAAGCGGGCCTGTTCGACGTGAGCCACATGGGCGAGTTCATCGTGCGCGGGCCGCAAGCGGTGGCGTTCGTCAATCACGTTACGACGAACGATGTCGCAGCGCTCAGGCCGGGACAGGCGCAGTACTCCACCATACTTCGCGAAAACGGCACGATTGTCGACGACTGTCTCGTCTATCGCGCCGACGATCGGGTGCTGATGGTCGTCAACGGATCGAACATCGACAAGGATTTCGCCCACATCTCGCGCTACGTCGGCGACTTCGAGGCGACGCTCGACGACATCAGCGATCGCGTTGCGTTGCTGGCGCTGCAGGGGCCAGAGGCGGCTAAAATTCTGCAGCAACACACCGACACCGATCTGTCGCGGATCAAGTACTACGAGTTCGCGACGGGCACCGTCGCCGGCGTGGAGAAAGTCTACATCTCACGCACGGGCTACACCGGCGAAGACGGATTCGAGGTGTACTTCCCGAGCGAGCACGCGCCGACAATCTGGAACGCGTTGACTGCTTCCGGCGAAGTCACACCCGCCGGACTCGGCGCCCGTGATTCGCTGCGGCTCGAGATGGGGATGGCGCTTTATGGCAACGACCTCGACGACACCACGACCCCTCTGGAAGCATCGCTTGGCTGGTTGGTGAAGATGAAAAAGGGAGACTTCGTTGGACGAGACGCGCTGGCGAAGCAGAAGGAGGGCGGCATCACCCGGAAGCTCGTTGGATTTACGACGGCGGAGAGATCGTTTCCGCGGCACGGGTACCCGGTGTTCGTGAACGGCGTGCCGAGTGGAGAGATACGGAGCGGGACGATGAGTCCGACGCTGGGGATTCCGATTGGAACTGCTTACGTGCCGCCGACGTCGGCCGCTGAAGGTTCGGCACTGGAGATCGAGATTCGCGGTCGGCGGATTCCGGCGACGGTGGTGAAGATGCCGTTTTACAAGAATGGGAGTCGGTTGTCGTGAGGGTCGCGGTGATTACCGTTTCTGATTCCGTCGTGCGCGGCGAGAGGCAGGATACTTCGGGCGCAGTTGTCGCCGGCTGGGTGAAGGCGAAGAAGTACGATCTCGTCTCCACGGCGAGCTGCGCCGACGAGACGATCGAGATCGTGCGCTCGCTCATTCAGGCGTGCGATGGGGATCGCGTTGACCTGGTGCTCACCACCGGCGGCACAGGACTCGCGCCGCGCGATGTCACTCCGGAAGCAACGCGGGCGGTGATCGAGCGCGAGGCGGAAGGGATCGCCGAGAGAATCCGCGTCATGGCGCTGCCCAATTTTGCGCGGGCGGCGCTGGGGCGGGGGGTTGCTGGTGTGCGCGGGAAATCGCTAATCGTGAACCTGCCCGGCTCGCCAAGCGGTGTGCGCGATGGACTCGATGCATTGGATCCGGTAATCCAGCACGCGTGTGATGTCCTGAGCGGCAAGATCACCGAGCATACTCCCGGTGGGGGCCCGCCGGTCTCCGCCCCGCAGCTCGCTCGATAATGAAAGTCCTCATCACTCTGGCGGATGTCGAGCCCGCCGTCCGGCTCAACGCATTGCTCGAGGCCAACGGTACCAAGACCGCCGTCGTCTCCCCGCTCGACGACCTGCGCGGTGAGATCAAGCGCTTCAAGCCGGACCTCATCGTTCTCACCGGCAACCTCGGCGATCCGATCAATGTGCAGATCGTACGCGATCAATTGTGGAGCGGAACGTCGGTGATCGGACTCGCCGACGTCGAGGATCCGGAGCTGCGCGATCGACTCCGCACCCTCGGCTTCACCGACGTCTACACCAAGCCGATCTCCGCGGACGAATTGTACCTCGCAGTGCGACGAGTTCTCGATCGCAAGCGGCTCACCGAAGCGACCGGACTGTTCGGACAGAGCGAAGCGATCAACGAAGTGCTGCTCAAGATCGAGCAGATCGCTCCCGTGTCGAGCACCGTCATCATCGAGGGCGAGAGCGGCACCGGCAAAGAGCTGGTGGCGCAGGCGATCCACAAGCTGAGTCCGCGGCGGGGGAAGCCGTTCATTGCAGTGAACGCCGGCGCGCTGCCGGAGACGCTGATCGAAAGCGAGCTGTTCGGTCACGAGAAGGGGGCGTTCACTGGCGCGGCAGAGCGTCGGATCGGTCGGTTCGAGCTGGCCAACGAAGGTACGCTATTCCTCGACGAGATCGGAGAGATTCCGCCGTCGACGCAGGTCAAGCTGTTGCGCGTTCTCGAGGAGAGAAAACTCACGCGCGTGGGCGGGACGACACAAATCCCGATCAACGTCAGAGTCGTCGCGGCGACCAATCGTCCGCTGCGCGAGGGCGTGGAGGAGGGAAGATTCCGCGCCGATCTCTACTATCGTCTGAACGTCCTCAGCATTTATCTGCCGCCACTCCGGGAACGGCGCGAAGATATCCCGCTGCTGGTCCGAAGGTTCATCCAGGAATTCTCGTCGCAGCATGACAGGACGTTCCAGGGAATCTCCGCTGATGCGATGCAGATCCTGATGGGATATCCGTGGCCCGGCAACGTGCGCGGAGGACATTCCGCGCGCGATCAGAGAAGGCGGGTCGGCCCGCTTCCTACCGGTCCACGTGGGGCCGGTCGTGCGCGGCGCCGTCGGTGCGGAAGGTCACGAGCTGGAGTTTCTGGTGAGGAGCATGTTGGAGCTTCGCCTCCAGGTTGAGGAGCTGCGCCGAAGACTCGACGCCGAGCGCGATCACGGGGAAGTATGGGTGTCGAACGGGCGCGAAGTGCAGCGGCCCGCGATCGGGTCAGGCAGCGACGCGATTGCGATCGAGGCACCTAATCAGCCGCCGCCGCCTTCGACAGTGCAGCTCGCGCCGGGAATGACGATGGCGCAGATCGAACGAGCAGCGATCGAAGCGGCGCTGCGGGAGACGCGCGGCAATCGGAGGAGAGCGGCCGAGATTCTCGACATCGGAGAGCGGACGCTCTACCGAAAGCTGCGCGACTACGGAATCGCGCCGGAAGCAGTAGCGGTCGGATCCTAGCGATGCGCGCCGATCGCACCGCCGTGGCGCTAATATGGTTTGCTTTCGGTTGCGGCTCGGCAACGGATCTACCGCCCTTGCCCGACCGCGCCGTACCGATGGGAGCACCGCCGATTTATGAGACGTGGTGGCACGAAGTCGAGCTGTGCTCGGGGAAGACTGGTGACTTCGCTGCCGTCTCGTGGTACTACGTTCCCGGCCCTGCTGGTTTCACCTCGGGATCCGGTGCGGACCTGGCCGGCGTCTGGCAGCCGTCCCGCAACGCCATAACCCTCGCCGAGTACGCGCGCGAAGACAGCCTGGTCGTGACGCACGAAGAGCTGCACGCGATTCTGCACCGCACCGATCATCCCGCCGAGTATTTCGTTCAGAAGTGCGGCAACCTCGTGGCGCACTAGTGTCCGAGAGAAAACCAGTCTTTCTCAGCTGGAGCGGTGGCAAGGATAGCGCTCTCGCGCTCTCGGCACTCAGACGTGGGACGGAATTCGAGGTCGTCGGATTGCTCACCAGCGTGACGCGTGGCTACGATCGCATCAGCGTTCATGGAGTGCGTCGGTCGCTACTGCACGCGCAGGCAGAGAGCCTCGGTCTGCCGCTGCAGGAGATTCTCCTCGACCAGAATTGCACCAACGAATCGTACGAGGCGGCATTTCATCAGGCCCTACAAACGATCAGAGAGACACGGCCCGAGGTCGCCCACATCGCGTTCGGAGATCTTTTTCTGGAAGATGTGCGCGCGTATCGCGAGCGATTACTGAAGGGGACCGGCTTCGATCCTGTCTTCCCAATCTGGGGCGTCGATACCGCGCAACTCGCGCGCAGCTTCATCAGCGATGGATACCGCGCGCGCCTCGTCTGCGTAGATACGACGCAATTGGACGAGAGCTTCGCCGGCCGAGAGTTCGATCCGTCGCTTCTCGCAGATCTTCCTGCGACCGCTGATCCCTGCGGCGAGCGAGGAGAGTTTCACACCTTTGTCTCGAGCGGCCCCGGTTTCGCTCTTCCGGTGAGCTATCAGACGGGCGAACGCGTACTGCGCGAACAACGCTTCATGTACTGCGATCTCATCTAGCGTCGCCAGCTCGCTTTTCGAGTCAATGCGACTCAGGAGCTCGGCGGTTTAGGTTGAACCGGCTTCGGACCAAAAGCTCTCGCCGAGTCGCGCTGTGGTCGCGACGTCCGAGAAAGTTGGCGTTGACGGGCCAGCTCTTTTTCTCCCAGCTGTCGGTAGCTCGGGCTCGTGAGTGACGCCATCAGCCCGACGAGATCGTCGATGTCCTTTTCCTGGAGCGCGAGCGGTTGGATGTCCACATCGAGCCAGGGATCCTGCAGTCCATCACCCTTGTTGTAGTGGTCGATGACATCCCAGAGGGTCGCAGCGGACCCATCGTGAAAGTAAGGCGCCGTCACCATGACGTTACGGATATCTGGAGTTTTGAACGACGCGATGTCGGAATCACCCCTTGTGACGAGGAATCGTCCTAGGGCGGACATCGGC
>QHUA01000114.1 GCA_003221805.1 Gemmatimonadota bacterium | reverse complement strand
ACACCGTCAACCTCATCGCGGTGGAAGCGTTGCTCGCGCTCGGGTTCGTGGTAGTGATGTTCGCCACCTGGCCGAATCCGCCGTGGAGCGGAATCGAATACGGCGGAATCGTTCTCTCCGTTTTCGGCGCGGTGTTCTGCTATCCGTTCGCCAAGACAACGTGGCTTGCCGTCGATTTGATGTTCCGGCCAGCTCACCGCGAGGATTTCATCACTCGGGTTAAGTAGCGTTACTCGCCCGCCGGGTAACCCTCTGACGGTGACGCAAGCTGCGCGACGTTGACATCGATCGGCAGTCTCACGCCATTGTGAGTTTCGACGATGTCGAGAACGCCCTGCCAGACCTGGGCGAATGCATGACCCACTTCCGACGGCAGTTTGTCGGTGGCAAATCCTTGTGTGCTGGCAATCCAGAACGGCGGATCGGTGGAGATTCCATCGCCGCTCAGCACCTGCTTCACGTCGCGATAGATCAGATCCGCATTGTAGCTGTGCGCGTAATACCCCGGGCGGAAGCGGCCGTCGTCGAGGACGCGCTGAGTCCACGCCTTGTAATAATCCCGCATTGCCTTGGGCACGAGATCCATCCGCTCGATGTCGAGGAAGACTACCGTGCCTTTAGCGAAGCCTTCCGCAGCGGTTCTGGCAATTGCGTCGTTGGCATCCTCGATGCCACGCGCAGCGCTGACTAAATGCGTCGAGCAGCTCGATCCCGGCGACGCACGTGGAGAAACGAGAGCTCTAACCGGGACGCGTTTGTTGACGTAGCGCACGGCGCGTTTCCCGCTGTGCGTTCTAACTGTCTGCTTCACGCGCTTGGTGACGTAACGGGTGACGGCGATTTTCTGTCCCGGCGTCCTGCCCCAGGTCTGCTGTCCGACGTAGATGACTGCCATGCCCCAGCCCATATCGGACAGCGTGTCGCGCTTCCCTGCCCAGGAGTCATCGTTGTGGCAAGGCGCGGGCAGGTAGTAGCCGACCCACCGGTACTTGTCCGCCGTCAGCCACGCGCGCATCGCATCGTCCCCAGGATAGGCGAAAGTATCGAAGCCGAGATGGGGGCCGGTGTCGGTAGCAGTAAGTTCGTCGGCGATGTTACCGGACGCTCTGGCGACTGCGGTCGAGATCGACGGAGCGGCTATGGGCGTACCCGTGCTCACGATGAGTCCTGCTGTGAGCAAAGCCAGGATCGATCGCCATTCAATTTTTGGCATTCTCATTTCCAGGCCAAGGGTTTCGCGCGCAACGCGTGTTTCACCCTGCGAGTTGGTCATACCCTCTGAGGCGAGATCGTTCCGCTGACCCACGCGCATGTCCACCTCAGGTGACAGAAGAGCTCGGACGGCTGAGGCTTGTGGCGCTAACTTGTTGTGACTACAAGGGTTATGGAATTGGCACGGCATGGTACCCCTAATGCCCCATAAGGCGCCAACCTCTTCAGTGGAGTCGCTTATGCACCACCTGCGACGCTTGATAGGTCTCTCTGGAGTCCTATCGTATTTGGCAACACCCGCTGGCCTGCTGGCTCAGGTTGGTGGAGGCGTTGGTCTCTATGGATCCCTCGAGAACTCCGATCCGATCACTCGAACGCTCGGAGGCCTCTCCCTCAGCGTGGGAACGCCATATGTGACCATTCGAGGTAATGGCGCGCTCGGAATGTCCACCCTCGGCACACCAACCACAGCACCGAGCCAGAACGCGTCCGACATCGTTTGGGCAACCGGAGCGGACCTCATACTTGGTCCCGTCAACGCCGGGCTAGGCGAAGGCTTCATGCCCTATTCCTTTGTGGGACTGGGATTGGAGAGCAGCGCCCAGCCCGTCCAGTTCACCGACGCCATTCGCACCTGGAGCTACGGCGGCGGATTGCAGCTCGGGCTCGGACACATTCTCTCGGTGAGCGGCGAAGCGCGTTGGCGCCGACTGGCGGCGCCGGCGACCTTTGTCGACTCGCAGTTCGTCCGCGGCATCGAGTACCGCGTCGGCATCGGGTTCCACTTTGGTGGAAGCCGATCACGCAATCCGGTCTATACGCGACGCACATCGAGCATCCCGCCCAGCGCACCGCGACCATCGCGCCCCACCACACGCACGACCTGGCCGGTCAGCACTTCCTCTGCGGGCGGAGCCGCTCGCAGAGTTGTGCCGGCAGCGGAACAGTACATCGGCGTGCCGTACCGGTACGGGGGATCTTCCCCTCGTACCGGTTTTGATTGCTCTGGGTTCGTTCAGTATGTATACGGGACCCAGGGAGTTGATCTCCCGCGGACGTCGCGACAGATGGCTGGCGCCGGCATCGCCGTCACTCCATCGACTCAGTCAATGGCGGTCGGCGACCTAATGCTCTTCCAGCAGGGCGGCCGGATCAGCCACGTGGCGATCTATGCGGGGAACGGGCGATTTATCCACTCATCTTCGAGCGGCCACGGGGTCCGTTATGACGACCTGGGGACCCGCCGGGGACGCTGGTTCGCAGATCATTTGGTTGCCGCTAGACGGGTGGCTGGCGATGGCCGCATATTGGTAAGTGCGTTCGCGGGCGGCACTTTCGCCTTCGACGGGTTCGACCCACCGGACAGCGCCCCTCCACCGTCCAGATGAGCACTCACAAGAAGGCTTCGGCCTCGTTTAGAGATATCGAAAAGCCGCACCCGACCGTTGCCGACGATCTCGGCGGCGAGTCGGGCGGCGAGTCGGGCGGCGAGCCGATGACCGTTCGCCTCGGCGATCTTTGGAGTGATTTCATTCGCGTAGCCGACGAGGCGCGGGATCCGGAAGCACCCAGGAAGCCGGGTTCTGCGGTGCCTCTTCTCGACGAGATGAAGGGCATCCTGCAGTGGGACTAGCTGGACTCTGGCCGGCGGTGTCTGAGACGGCGTGAGCCGTTGTGGCCGGGTCGATGACCTGGGTCGTCACCGAGCGAGGAATCATCACCGCTGGCCTTTAACCACGCCAAGACACTCTCCACCGCGGCGCTGTCAGTGAGCCGCGTACGAACGCGGGCGGGCGTGAGGCCAAATACCGCTACCCAGTGCTGCGAGAAAATGCGAGCCGTCTTGTAACCAAGCTTGACCGAGACATCGAGCACAGTGTATCCAGGGTCTCGAAGATAGCCGAACCCGCGCAGGACTTTGGCAGCGATGAGAAGTCTCTTCGGGGAGCCAAGTTGCGCGGCGTCGATGTTCCGATAGACACTGACAACCGCGATACCTGCCTCGGTGGCGAGATCGAGTGCGCTCGAGTAGCGATGTGGTTGCTCGAAGAGATTTTCGACGGCGACTGAGAGTTGGCGGGGCAATAGCCCGAGTCGCTCGCGCAGACCTTCGATGACATCGTGAGTCAGTGCGTTTCCTTCGACTCGTTCGACTCGTTCCTTGAATCCTTCCGGCGCGTCGTCGAACCGGTGCAGCACGACCTCCTTCAATCCAAGTCGGCCCAGCTGAGCTACAGCGCTGAACTGAGGAGCATGGAGCGTCACGTACGCGATGAGCGGCAGTGACGGGTAGCGCTTGAGCAGTCCGGCGACGGCCTCGACGTTCATCGTCCCGTCCGCCGCCGGGTCAAGGACGACGACGCTAACTGGTTTGCGGCGGATGAAGGATTCGAGCTCTTGCCACGACGACGCGATTAAGAACTCAGGCTCGTCAGCGAATACGTGCTTGACGTGGGTGAGGAGCCGGGCCGGCAGGAACGCCGCAACGCTCACAGTCTGGCGGAGCGCATGATCTAGGAAACTGTATCAAACGGCTGTGCTGCGCGAGGGGCATGTGATACGAAAAGTGCTGTTTTTGATAGAAAACATACATTTTCTGATAGGAAAATGGCATTTCGAGATCAAGAGAGGCTCGTACGTTGGGCGTGGTCAGCACGTCAACGCACCCTTCCTTTTTTCAGGAGCCTCAAATGATCCGCCGCCGCCTTCTCATCGCCGCCACCGTTATCGCTTCCGTCGTTCTCGCCGCTTGTTCGGACATGACTGCTCCGAAGAACGACTGTCCGGTGACTAACGGCTCATCCACCTGCGAGCACTAGTCGAGTAGCACCAGCAGACGGTCAGGCTGCGTCGTTTTTTTCTACGATGCAGCCGCCGCCGTCTTGCGGAGTTGGGAGATCGCGCGAACGACAGTGCCGACGTCCTCTGGCACCCATGCCGGGGGCGGAGCGAATTCTTTCGTCGGCTTGACCTGGCGGGCTGCGGCCAATGAGGATTGCGCTCTGAAAGAGACCTGGTGAATCTGGTTCGCGTCGGCGAACGAGATTGCTTCGTGCAGCGCTTCCTCAGCCTCTTCATGCCGGCCAAGCCAGCTCATGCCTTCGCCGAGGAATAGGAGGTAGTGAGCACGGAGCCACGGTCCTAACTGAGCTGAGGCGAGCTCCCGAGCGTAGGCATCGAAAGCTTCCGGCAGCCCGTCCAGCGCGGCCAACTCCATCAAGTTGATCGTGGCAGTGCCGCGCGCCAGCTTCGACTGCGCGGTCGCGGCCAGAACAAGATGGGCATCGCGAGCGGCATCACGAAGACCCAGCTCAGTGAAGATCGCCGCTATGTCTTCGAGCACAAGGTCGCGCTCGCTCGACTTCTTCGTCAGTGTTAACGCCTCGTGCGCTAGCCTGAGCCCCTCCGAGTGCTCGCCTTTGCGCTGCGCTACCGACGCGCGGCTGTGCAGCGCCACCGCTCTGACTTCGTCCATCCGCTCGTCCCCGCTCTGAACGATCACGTCGTCCAAAATGGTTTGCGCTTGCGGGAGGTTTCCCTTCGCCATGTAGGTATTGGCGATACCGACTTGTACGGTAAGAATGCCCTGGCGGTCGCCAATGGTGTCGGCGATATACGCGGCCTGCGAGTAGGCGCGGGCAGAAGTTTCCCAATCGCCGTTGCGGCGCGCGGCACCGCCGATGGCGACATTCGCTTCGATCGCCAGACGCGCGCTTTTCTCCGGGCGTGCGATTTTGGCGACGGTCGCGAAAACGTCGGTCGCAAGTCCCCAGCTCGCTTCATAATCGAGTGCACGACCGTAGGCGAGAAGAGAAGCGCAGACGACATCGTCGATGGTCGCGCGTTTGGTCGCTTCTTCGAGCACGGTCGTGAGTACGCCACGAACCGGATCACCAGCGTTCACGTCTTCGATCGCGGTGCGGACGCTGTGCAACTGCGCCCAGTTCGCCGGGTCGATGGACGAACCGGTTTCCGTGTACGCGTCAACGAGTCGCAGGACAGAGAGTCCGGCGAAGACAGAGCGCCAGGAAGCGCTGTCCTCACGCATCGAACCAAGCGTATCGAAATAAACCTGATGCCGGATCATAGGCCTTTTTGGGCGTAATTTGGCGTAATTTGGTGCTCCAAAAATGCTACTTTTGCCCGGTTTTAGAAATGCCTGTTTCGTATCACCGGAGGGTCGATTTCATGTCACTTACGGTGATTTAAAGCCCTCTAGAGGGCCCTAATTGGACCCTGGAATTCGGTCCCTTAAAACGCGCTCCGTACGGGGAATCCACCAGTCAGCGAGCGAAAACCACCACGCATCGGGCCGGATTTGTGATGTCCGAATGCGGCTGTGAATCCCCAGAATTTTGCGGGGTTCAGCCAGCCAGACAGCCGGTGCATCATCATTTATTACTTCGTATGCGGCAGAGAATTTGTTGCGTGCGTGAGCGGCGTCGGATGAAAGAGCGCTGTCGAGCAGCGCATCGAAACGCGGATTGGTGTACGCGCCGTAATTGACTCCGTTCTTGCCGATACCGGTGCTGCTCCACGCGTCTCGTGTTGCATCCGGACTGGACGGCATAGTCCACGCGCCGATAGATGCGTCGAAATCGCCGCGCTCTTCCTTCGCGGTTTGAGCGGAACTTTCCATCCGATCGACATTCACCCGCGCTCCAGCGCGATCCAGTCGCTCCTGCAACAGCACACTCATTTTGATTCTGTTCAGGCTCTGGCTCGACAGAATCATCCGGAAGCCGAGCTCCCTTCCATTTTTTACTCTCACACCGCCGGAGTTTCGAATCCAGCCGAGGGAGTCGAGCAGACGAGCCCCGCGCGCAGAATCGAACGGAATCTGAGCGAGGCGTGGATCCGTTGTTGGGAACGCGCGAACCGTTGGCCCAACCGGAACCGTTGCAAAGGTATCGAAGACGCTCCGCACGATCGCATTCCGATCGATGGACATTGCGAGCGCGCGTCGCAGATCGCGCTCGGCGAATAACGGGTGTGGGCGCGCGGTGTCGCCCGGATCACGGAGATTGAATCGCAAGAAGCTGTACGCCATTCCGGGAAGACTCCTGATGCGCACGTTTGGCCGACGTGCCAGCTCACTCATGTCTTCCGGTCGCAATCCATCGAAGAGATCCGCGTCTCCCCTCGCCAGACGAGCGACAGCGGCGGTAAACTCCGCGGTTACGCTCCAGATAACCCGATCGAGCTTCGCGCGACCGCGATAGTTCGCGCTGTCGGCAACGATCTCGACATCGACGCCCTTGTTCCAGCGGCGGAAGCGGAAGCGACCGCTTCCGACGGGCGGCGGCAGCACGATTTGCCGCAATCGAGCGAGGGGAATTTTCTCCAGCTGATGCGACGGAAGGATCAGCAGCTGCGCCGCGGCGTCGAGAAACTGCGTCGGGTTGCGTCGATGAAACCAGAACACGGCTGTGACCGAGTCCGCGACCGTTACCGAATCGATGTTGTCGAGTGAGCTGACGTACCTGCCCGCGACCACTGGACTCTTGTTCACTGCATAAGTGAATCGCACGTCCGCCGCGATGACTTTTTTTCCATCGTGCCAGCGCGCACGCGGATTGAGATGGAAGGAGATGCTCATCGAGTCGGTCGACCAACGCCAGCCATCGGCGAGCTCGCGGCGATAGTCCTTCTCGTTGCGGGTGTCGAGGCTCGGCCCAACGTCAGCGAGATAATCGTAGATCTGCTCGGTGATCTGTTTGGCCGACGTATTCGTAACGAAGGGCGGAAACAACGTTTCAGGATCGTCGAGCGTGGCGATGACGAGCGTGCCGCCGGTCTCAGCGGCAGCTTTTTCTCGAGCGCTTTCCTTACACCCGGCGACAAGGACGGCGAGGAAGATCGCCACAGCTACACGCATGGCGTGAAGGTAGCGAACTCAGCCGAGGCAGGAAGAAGCTAGGCGAAGGTGATAGAAAACTTACAGTTCAAGATATAGAATCGACATTGACGCGCGTGCGGCTAAGTGAAAACCTCAATGATACATGGGAAACAGTTGCGACACGATGGTCGGGACGTGATTATCGTGCCGGTGGACCGTTCCTTCGGAAAAAGATCACCGGCCGAGCAGGCTCGCATTCAGGAGGCGTTTCAGCGCAGCGCCGCAGCGGTCGATATGCCTGGTGTCGTCGTTCCGGTCTGGGAAGATTCGACCGGCAGGATGGCTTTTCGTGCTCCTCCTCCCTGGCACGATTTCCTGAAGAGCATCGACATGATCTATGTCGCCACCGCGCTCAATCGAAGTCTGAGTCTCGAGGCGAGGTAGATCTGACGCGTCTCGCACCGAGACGCGGGTGAGCTTCAAGGATCATTTCTCTCAGCGCGCGTCGGCGTACGCCGCGTACCGGCCTCTTTATCCCGACGCGCTGTTCGAATTCCTCGCCCGGCTCACACGGGAGCGCAAGCTCGCTCTCGACTGCGGCACCGGAAATGGACAAGCCGCGATTGGACTAGCCGCGCGCTTCGACAAAGTGGTCGCCACTGACGCGAGCGCCGAGCAGATAGAGTACGCGACGCTGCATCCGAAGATCGAATACCGGGTGGCTCAATCGGATGCGAGCGGCTTGCCGACGCGATCGGTAAATCTCGTCACGGCCGCCCAGGCGCTCCATTGGTTCGAGCCCGAGAAGTTTTTCGCCGAGGTGAAACGCGTCCTCGTTTCCGACGGCGCCGTTGCGGTGTGGGGCTACGGTGACCCGGTGCTGGACACCACGCCACTTCAGGAAACGCTGCATTCCTTCAATCGAGGCATGCTCGAGGCTTACTGGGCCCCCGAGCGCCGGCTTCTGCTCGAGGGATATAGAGGCATTCCCTTCCCCTTCGCTGAAGTCGACGCGCCATCGATCGAGCTGAAAATGAATTGGACATTGCCCGAGCTCGCGGGTTATTTGCGCACCTGGTCAGCGACGGCGCGCTACGTCAGCGAGCACGAGACTGATCCCGTGACGAAGGTCGAAAGAACACTGGCGGTACATTGGGGGGATCCGCGAGTGCCGCGCACGATTCGCTGGCCCCTTTACATTCGCGCGGGGAAGTTGCGAGCTCGGCACGACTGAAGCTCAGCGAGTCGTATTTGTCTCGGTTCTGCGAGCCGCACCCGTTGAATCGCATGGTCTGGGCGGTGATACTCAACGGATGACTCAGCTCACCGTTCCACGACGATGCGTGCAGGGCACGTGCATTACGCTCATCGTTGCTTGCGCGGCGCTGGCCCAGCCGGCGAGTGCGCAGCATCAGGGTCACGAGTCGATGTCGTCGATGCCGATGGACACGCTGGCCACTGCCCCAGTCTCGCCGAGTCGCGCGGTCACCGACTCGGCGGTGGTTGCCGACTCATTGCTTCAGATTTGCCGGCCGCACGTGGCACATTCGATCGACGCGTACTCCACCTGCATCGGAGATGGCATCGCTTCCCTGTCTTCGGCGGGTAATATCGCTCTGGCGATGGGGACGCTCGATCGCATCGTTCACAGCGATCCTTCGCTGATACTGCTTGGCCATCCACTGGCGCATGCGCTTGGCTATGCGGTGCGCTCTACTCCCTCTACCGCTACTCGATTCCTGTCAGAGTGCGACGACCGATACCAGTCGGGTTGCTATCACGGAATCCTGCAGCGGTACTTCGACGCGCGGCTGGGAATGCCGATCGCGCAGAGTTTCCTTCTTGCGCCGTGCGACGGCTTGCGCGGCACGAAAGAGCAGTTCCGGCTGTTCGATTGTCTGCACGGGACCGGACACGGTTTGATGATGTATCACCGCTACGACGTCAACGCCTCGCTCAGGGATTGCGATCGGCTGACCAGCGACTGGGATCAACGAAGCTGCTATAGCGGCGTGTTCATGGAGCACAACATGGGCGCGCGCATGCAGGTGTTCGGTGACGGGACGTTCGGAATGCATCGTCACTCGATGCCGGCACCAAACGTCGTCCTGTTCAAGCCCAGTGATCTGCAGTATCCCTGCGACGCAACACCTGCTCGGTATCGCCGCGAGTGTTTCGAGCTGCAAGCCGATCTCATTCTGCCGGCAGTGCAGCAGGATTATCGGAAGGCCAGCGCCGTCTGCGACGGAGCCGGCGAGGCTGATCTGGTGAGTGCGTGCTACGTCGGATTGGGTAGAAACGCCTCGGGCGCGGCCGCGTTTCAATTCGCGGGTATTCGCAAGCGGTGCGACCTCGCATCACCGGCAGGTGTCCCCTACTGCTATGAAGGCGCAGTCCGGCATCTGGCCTACGCGCCGAGCGAGCTCCCGCGCGGCGTCGCCTTCTGCAAGTCGCTTCCGGCAGGAGACGCGAGGGCCCGTTGCTGGGATGGGATCGGATTGCAGGTCGGTGGATTTTTCTCCGACCTTCCCTCGCGCCGCCGCGCATGTGAGTCTGATGATGCGAGTGACGTCGCGGCGTGCGTCGAAGGCGCAGGCGTAGGATCGGGCGCGCGCGTCGAGGTGCGCGACTTGCCGCATCAATAAGCATTCAAGGGTTATCGCGACCGACGGTCGCACTCAGCGAGGGAATTCCCATGGCAAATGAGAGACGCTGCTCGGTCCGACTCCTCGTCTTCGGCGCATCGCTGCGCGAAGGCTCCATGAACGACAGGCTCGCAACACTCGGCGCGAGCGTGGCCGAGGAAAAGGGTGCGACCGTCGAGCGAGCTACTATGTCGCAGTTCGAGTGTCCCGCCTACGACACGGATGTCGAAATCTCGACCGGCTTACCGGCCGGAGCGCAGGCGCTCCACGACAAGCTGCAGTCCGTGGACGGATTCATGATCGCGTCCCCGGAATACAATGCCTCGATGTCGGGCGTTCTGAAGAACACGATCGACTGGGTATCGCGCTTCCGGCCGCAGCCGTTCAATGGCAAACAGGGATTTCTGATGGCGGCGTCGCCATCGATGACAGGCGGAAAAATCGGTCTCTGGGCGCTGCGGCAGCCGCTCGAGCATCTCGGCGCACGCACTTATCCCGATATGTTCGCGCTGGCGCAAGCGCACCGCGCATTCGATGACGCCGGTCGGATCGCCGACGCCAAGCTTCAGAATTGGTTCGAAACGACGATCGAGTGCTTCATCGACCTGGTCGAGGCATCGAAGCACTATCCGCACCTGAAGAAGCAGTGGGTTGAATTCCTCGGCGAGCGTCCGGACGAAGAGACGACGCGTGTCGAGTTAGGCGAAACAGCCGCCGTTTAAGGAGCGCAAGTGCAAACGCGAAAGATTGGCTCCCTCGAGGTGTCGGTCGTCGGAGTCGGCTGCAACAATTTCGGGATGCGCATTGACGAAGCGCGCACGAAAGAAGTCATCGAGGGCGCGCTCGGTTCCGGCGTCAATTTCTTGGACACCGCTGACACGTACGCCAACGGTCGGAGCGAAGAGCTTGTCGGTCGCTTACTCGGCGATCGCCGGTCAGAGGTGATAATCGCGACCAAATTCGGCCAGGCGATGCCCGGCCAGGGCAGCGGTGCACGTCCGGAATACGTGAAGAAGGCATTCGAGGCGAGTCTCAGGAGACTCCGCACCGATTACGTCGATCTGTATCAGCTGCATATCCCTGATTCCCAAGTGCCGATTGCCGAAACTCTTGGCGCGCTAAACGAGCTGGTGAAGGCGGGAACGGTCAAGGAGATTGGCTGCTCGAATTTTTCCGCGCAGCAGCTGCGCGAGGCGGCGGCGGCAGCGACGCGCCTGAGATCCGCACGATTCGTCAGCGTGCAGAACGAATACAGCCGGCTGGATAGAGAGCCCGAGGCTCAAGTGCTAGGCGAATGTGCGCGCCAAGGCATCGCATTCCTGCCGTACTTTCCGCTAAAGAGTGGGCTGCTCACCGGAAAGTATCGGAAGGGACAACCGATTCCCGAAGACACCCGTGTGGCAAAGTTCGAGAGATACCGGAAGCTTCTCACAGAAGACAACCTCGACAAGGTCGAGCGACTTATTGACTACGCGCAGTCACACGGTCACTCCATACTCGATCTCGCCATCTCGTGGCTGCTCGCTCATCCCCTGGTTGCTTCAGTCATCGCCGGTGCATCTTCGGCTGAACAGGTGCGCGCGAATGTTAACGCCGCCAACTGGGAGCTTACTGAAGCAGATCTCAATGAGATAGATGTTTTGCTCAGCCGTGAGGCAGGTAGGGCGACAGCCTGACTAAATTGCGTAACGTTCCGCACCAGCACCGCGTAATCAGTAGCGTATAAGATGGGGCTGGGCAAACACTCACGACGAAAATCGGAGCAAAAGTGAAAAACACTATTCTTTCAATAATTGCAGTCGCGGGGATCGCTGTGGCCGCACCAGCGGCGCAGTCACAGAGCTACAATCCATTTCAGATCGGCGCGTCCGGTGGCATTGGTTTCCCGACTAGTGACCTGGGCAATTCCACCAACACCGGGTACAACATCGCGGTTGTGCTTGGCTATAAGCCTCAGCTCCTGCCAGTATCGATCCGCGGGGAAGCTGCCTACAACCAGTTTGGTTTCCAGGGCGGTGGAGGCAGCATCAACATTCCGTCGTTCACCGGCAACCTCGCCTATGACCTGCCACTGGGGACGTCCTTTACGCCTTACGCCATCGGTGGCGCCGGGCTCTACCGTCCCAGCGCCAGCATAACGGGTGGCGGTACGAGCACGGCGGAGAACCATTTCGGTTGGAACATCGGCGGCGGTGTGAAGATTCCGCTCACCCCCGGCTTCGAGACTTTCATCGAAGCTCGATACAACAGCGTCAGCGTCAACGGCGGCACACTGAGCTTCATTCCGGTGACGGTCGGAATACTGTTCTAACGACGCAGCACAAGAAAAATGGCCAGCCGAAGTGCGGCTGGCCATTTTTTGCTCGTACCTGAAAGCTATTGCACGGCGTTGATCATATCGAAGATCGGCAGGTACATCGCCACGACCATGCCTCCGACGATGACGCCGAGGAACACGATCATGATCGGCTCGAGCAGCGAGAGCAGGTTGCTCACTGCGGCGTCGACCTCTTCGTCGTAGAAGTCCGCGATCTTGGACAACATTTCGTCCAGACCACCGGTCTGCTCACCGACGGCAATCATGGAGATCACCATCGGCGGGAACACCTTCGACTTCTGGAGCGGCTGCGCAATCGTATCACCGCCGGCGATCGAGGAGCGTGACTGCATGATCGCGTCCTGAATGACGCGATTACCCGCGGTCTTCGCCGTGATCTCGAGTCCCTCGAGAATGCTCACGCCCGAGCTGATGAGCGTACCAAGCGTGCGGGTGAAGCGAGACACAGCCGATTTGCGGAGCACGTCACCGAGCACCGGCATCTTCAGCATGAGACGGTCGATGGCGAGCTTGCCATTCGACGTAGCGTAATACTTCTTGAACAGGTAGCCACCGGTCACAGCGACGGCGAGCACAACCCACCAGTACCCCTTCAGGAACCGGGATGCGCCGATGACGATTCGCGTCGGCAGCGGCAGCGCGAGTCCAACCGACGAGAACATGTTCTCGAAGACCGGAATGACGAAGATAAGGAGTGTCACCACTGCGATGGCGGCGACGCTCATGATGACCGCCGGATAGATCATCGCGCCCTTCACCTTTCTCACGAGGGCGTCGTTCTTTTCGAGGAACGTCGCCAGACGCATGAGAATCGTGTCGAGAATACCGCCTGCTTCACCGGCGGCGACCATGTTCACGTAGAGGTTGGTGAAGGCGCGCGGGTGCTTCGACAGCGCATCGGCGACGGTGTTACCGGACTCGACGTCGAACACCACTCTCTTGGTGACTTCGGCGAGCGCCTTGTTGTCGGTCTGCTCGGCGAGAATCGTCAGCGCCTGCACCAGCGGCAGACCCGAGTTGATCATAGTCGAGAACTGACGGGTGAAGATGACGACGTCGCGCGTCTTGATCGAGCCGCGCCCGATCTTCTTTGTCGCATCCTGATCGATCTTGACGACGCTCAGCCGCTGTTTTCTGAGCTGCGCTATTACGTCATCGCGCGAGGAAGCATCGATCGTCGCGGTACGCAGATCGCCGTTGAAAGCTCTCGCTGTATAAGTAAACGTAGCCATTAACTAACCCTCTCCTAACGTCTCACTGGGGTGCCCGTTGCGGGCCGTCCTGCCGCCGGCTTGGCGGGCGCAATTTTTCCACTACCATCATCTGCCGGATCCAGCTGACCAATCATGCGCTGGAACTCGGTCGGATCGCCGCTCACGCGGAGGCACTCCTCTGCCGTGACTTCGCGAGCCATGTACAACTGGTACAACGCATCGTTGAGTGTCTGCATGCCGTACTTCTTACCGGCCTGCATCGATGAATAGATCTGGTGGACCTTGTCGTCGCGAACGAGCGCGCGGATCGCGGGCGTCACCACCAGGATTTCTGCAGCCATCACGCGGCCACGACCGGTCGCCTTGGGTAGCAGCGTCTGGGTGACGATTCCCTCGAGCACGAACGCCAGCTGTGCTCTCACCTGCGATTGCTGGTGCGACGGAAAGACGTCGATGATGCGGTTGATCGCTTCCGCCGCCGAGTTTGTGTGCAGCGTGGCGAAGGCGAGGTGACCCGTTTCGGCGATCGTCAGTGTGGCAGCGATCGTCTCCAGGTCGCGCATTTCACCGACCAGTATGATGTCGGGTTCTTCACGAAGAGCGTACTTGAGCGCGTTGGCAAACGATTTGGTGTCGCTGCCGATTTCGCGCTGGTTGATGATGCAGCTCTGGTGCTTGTGAATGAATTCGATCGGATCTTCGACGGTGATGATGTGGCCTTTGCGCTCGCGATTGATCTTGTCGATCATGGCGGCGAGGGTCGTTGATTTACCGGAGCCAGTGGGTCCCGTAACAAGAACGAGTCCGCGCGGCTTCTCCGCCATCTTGGCGATCGAGCCAGGCAGACCGAGCTGATCGAAGGTCTTGATGGCGAATGGAATCTGTCTGACGACCATCGACACGCAGCCGCGCTGCTTGAAGACGTTGCCGCGAAAGCGGGCGAGGTTCTGGATGCCGAACGAGAAGTCGAGCTCGTCCTCGAGCTCGAACCGCTTCTTTTGCTGCTCGGTCAACACCGAGTACGCAATCTGAAGCGTGTCCTTCGGCGTCAGCTCGAAGTCGGCGGTGGCGTTGGTGATGTCACCATCGACGCGGAGCTTGGGGCGCTCGCCGGCAACGATGTGCAGGTCGGAGGCGTTACGCGAGACCATTTCCTCGAGCAACGTGCGGAGGTTCAACCCTCCAGCGGGCTTCGGTGGTCCGGAAGGCGACGAAGTGTCTATGAACGGTAAAGTCATCGGTTAATGATGCGTGGGGTGAGAATCGGCCGCTGTTTCGCGGACTACCTGGTCGAGGGGCGTGATTCCTTTGAGCACTTTCAGCCAGCCATCCATGCGCAGGGTCAGCATTCCCTCTTCGATGGCCGCCTTCTGGATTTCCGCGGCGCCCGCGCTCTGCATGATCAGCTTTCTGAGCCGTGGCGTCATGTTCAACACTTCGTAGAGTCCCTGACGCCCGCGCAGCCCGGAGCCGTCGCACTGCTCGCATCCCTTGCCGCGAAACGTGGGAATGTCTTCCATCTTGGTGTCGAGCGTGATCTGATCCATGAACGGACGCGCCGCGTCGGTCGCTTTCACCTTGGCATCGTTCAGCGCCATGTCGGTGAAATGCATGTCGCGCAACGTCATGTTGCCGATCTTCGCCGCACTGATTTCTGCCTTGTCCATCTTGTAGGCTTCCGCGCACTTGGAGCATACGCGACGCACCAGTCGCTGCGCCAGCACGAGGTTTAGCGCTGAGGCGACGTTGAACGGCTCCACACCCATGTCCATGAGACGAGTGATCGTCTCCGGCGCGGAGTTGGTGTGGAGGGTCGATAACACCAAGTGACCGGTGAGTGCCGCCTTGATGGCAATGCCGCCGGTCTCCAGGTCTCGAATTTCTCCCAACATGATGATGTTGGGGTCCTGACGAAGGAACGCCTTCAGGGCCGCGGCGAAGGTCATTCCGATCTCGGTTCTCACCAGCACCTGATTGATGCCGAAGAGGTTGTATTCGACCGGGTCCTCCGCCGTCATGATGTTGACGTCGATGTTGTTGATCTTGGACAGCGCCGAATAAAGAGTCGTCGTCTTACCGGAACCCGTCGGTCCGGTAACCAGCACCATGCCGTAAGGATTGGAGATCGCTTCCATCAGCTCGCGCTCGGCGCGGGGCTCAATGCCGAACGTTCCGAGGTCGAGGGTCAGGTTGCCCTTGTCTAGAATACGGAGCACTACCTTTTCACCGAACAGCGTCGGTAGCGTCGAGACACGGAAATCGATGACCTTGGTGCCTATTTTCAGCTTAATGCGCCCGTCCTGGGGGACGCGGCGCTCGGCGATGTTCAGGTTTGCCATGATCTTGAAGCGGGAGATGAGAGCCGGCCGCATCTTGATCGGCGGCTTCATGATCTCCTGCAGCGCTCCGTCGATGCGGTATCGCACACGGAGCTCCTTCTCGAAGCACTCGAAGTGAATGTCGGACGCACCCTTTTTGAGCGCGTCGGTCATGATGGCGTTGATAAGCTTGACGACCGGCGCTTCATCGACGAGCGCCTGGCCGGCGAGCTCGTTCTCGTTCTCGCTCTCGAGGATCTCGATGTCGTCTTCGTCATCGATCTCAGCGAGCAGGTTCTCCATCTGCGCTTCGCCCGACGCGTAGAACTTCTCGATTGCATTACGGAGCGTGAACTCACCGGCGATGACCGGGAAGATGTCCAGACGGGTGATGAACTTGATGTCGTCGAGGACCGACAGCGTCGCCGGGTCGGACATCGCGACAGTCAGAGTGCGGCCATCACGCTTCAATGGAAGCACGCTGTGCTTCATTGCGAGCTCACCGGGAATGAGCTTGGCAATGCGCGGATCGACCTGGAATTTGGTCAGGTCGACGGCGGGCATCTTATGTTGCCGCGCGAGCATTCTGGTGAGGTCGGTCTCCTTTACGAAACCGAGCTTGACCAGGTTGTAGCCAACGCGCGTGCCGTTGTGTCTCTGCTCCTGAAGAGCCTTATTGAGCTGTTCTTGAGTGACCAGCCCTTCTCTCAAAAGCAGATCGCCGATCCTCGGCGTTTTTGCGGCAGGAGCTGTCAAGGACGCATGTCCCTCCGGTGAGGCTTCCTGCGTGCTTTTGGCAGTTCGGAACGCCTGGATATGACTTCGTTGGTAGGACGCGGGACCAAAGAGAAGGTTACGCTTGAGTCAAGTTTTCCTACCATAGAGGGTCCGATGCCTTTCACACGTTGGAGACCATCCATAGAGCCGAAGGGACCGAACGAGTCACGGTCAGCGACGATTCGCTTCGCCAGCGTCGGCCCGATATGTCGAAGTCCTTCGATTTCCTTGACGCTGGCGACATCCAGATCTAGCGGTCCCGTGGGCTTCGGAGGCGCCTTTGGTAGACGATCCCGTTTAGGCTTTCGCAAGCCCGCGCGCCGCGCCGAATCAGCAGCTTTTATCTGGAGCTCGAGGGCGGAGCGAGCCCTGGCGTCACTCGGAGAATGACTGTGGAAAACTCGGTACGCTCGCGTTGAGGCCCCGAGCACGAAAACAACTGTGAAAAAGAGAAACGCCTTTCGTTCGGCGGGGGTCGGCATGATGCGACCCTACCGGTGTCAGTCTGGCCTATGTCACCGAAGCGGCGCGAGTGGGAGCGTACTCTTCCATCGAGGTCGTTAGTAGGAGCGTGGACAGCACCAGGACGCCTGCGATCACGAACGGAAATCCAAGTCCGAGGTGGTCCATCGCTACGCCAGCGGCGAGCGGGAAAACGACGCGCGAAACGCCGCCAAAGGTGTGCTGAACGCCCATGTACATGCCGCGTTGGCGCTTAGGAACCACGCGCGAAAGCATTGCGGTGACGCACGGGAAGACAAACGCGGTTCCCAACGGCATTAAAGTGAGGGCAAGCAGGAGCGTTAGATAAGAGTGTACCGCAGCGACGACCGACAGCCCGACCGCGAGCAGGACCAGACCCAGTCGCGTAAGGCGCGCTTCTCCAAGCCACTCGATCATGCGGCCTAGTAGCCCGGCACGAACGAAGACTCCCATGCCTCCGAGGTACATCACGAAGAAACCGACGTTGGCCTCGGTGATGGGAAGGCGATTGGCAAGAAGCAGTGGCAATGTCGGTGCAGTGCCGTAGAAGCCGCCGATGGCGATCGCATAGATCCAGATCAATCGCTGCGCGGGTTCTTTTGGATGGGCAATCACACTCCAGACGGCGCGCGAGCTGGTTTGAGGGGCGACCTCGTACTCGCCCGTCGCTTGAGAATCCTCCTTGGATTCGCGCAAGTAGATGCCGGCAAAGACGCTGATCAGAATGCAGAAGATCGCCGAGGCAATTCCCGGTGCGTGATGTCCCCAGTGAATGAGTCCGGATCCGATCGCCGGTCCCACAACTGCGCCAAAACTCGTTGCCGCCGAGAGCCAACCGAGACTCTTGGCGCGATCGTTGGGATCGCTCGCATCGGCAACGTACGCCTGGACGACGCCGATCGTGCCGCCGCCGAGACCTTGAACGACACGGGAGAGGAGAAGGAGCGAGAGCGTGTTGGCGTAGGCAAAAATCACATAGGCAACCGCCGAGACGAGCAGCCCTGACAGGAGCGCTGGGCGACGCCCGTAGTGATCCGAAAAGCGGCCCCACAGCGGAGCGCTAGCGAGCTGGGCGATCGAAAAAGCAGCGATCAGGATCCCAACGATTGTCGCGGACGCACCCATTTTCGTGGCGTAGAAAGGAAGCAGCGGGATGATCATCGCCAGGCCCAGCATGTCCACGAAGGCCGTGATCATGAGGACCGTCAGCTTCCCTTTCATTTTTTTATTTGTGCGTCACCAGCGCGGTTGCGACATCTCCAACTGTGGCGAGGGACTTTGCGGAAATCTTGTCCATCGTGTCGTAGGGAGTGTGGTGCGGGGGGTAGGTGAGATCGATCACATCGATCACGTGTATTCCCGCGTTCAATAGTGGAACGTGATCGTCGGTGATGAGCCCGCCACTTTCCTGCACGAAGACGTCCCCGTAGCCGAGATCCGCCGCCGTTTGCCAAACGCGCGACACCACTTCCGGTGCCTGCTGAAAGGAGTTCATCTCGTAAGGAATGCGTAAATCCTTGTCGCCGATCATGTCCCACAACACTCCGTAGATCGGCTTGTATCCGGGCGACGGGAAATGCGCGGCGAAATACTTCGATCCGATCAGCACGTCTACTTCAGGAGGCCCGAACTGGCCGTAGTCTTCGCCGTCGGTGAAAAGGAGGTCCACTCCGACGACTGGTTTCGTTCTCTTCAGCACGTCGCCGAGAGCGACGAACATCCCGACACCGGAAGCGCCGTCGTTCGCTCCCGGCACCGGTATCTTCTTCTCGGCTTCAGTGGTCGCGGACTCCGAGACTGGTCGCGAATCCCAATGCGTGATATAGAGTACGCGGTCAGGGAGATTGGGACGGAAGCGCGCCAGAATGTTGCGTAGTGGCAGCTTCTTCCCGTCGGCCGTGGTGTAGGTGAAGCTCTGGACGATCACAGTGTCAGCGCGGGCGCGCATCTGTCTGATGATCCAGTCCCCCGCCTTCTGTGCGGCGGGAGTTCCGGGGACGCGCGGACCGAAATCGAACTGCGCCCTGGCGTAGTTGTACGCCGCGCTTCCGTTGAAGCCAGTCGATGTGCCCGCCACTGCGTTCCTTTGCGCGGCACTGCCCTCCTTTGCGTCACTCTTGCACCCGAGAAGCAGACAAAACGTCAATAGGACGAGCATCGATCTCACTTGAAGTCCCCGGCGTAAAACTGCAGGTGCATCACTGCGCTGAGCACCGTCTGTGTGAAGCGGCGGTTAAGGTTACGGTCGAAGCTCTCTACGCGCGAGACTACGAAGCTCGACGAAAGATTTTCAGCGACATCGGTATCGGCGCTCATGCTGAAGGCGCGACGACCGTTGTCGGTCAATCTGCTCTCGCCGGTTAATGCCAGTGGGTTCACCACGAAATTCTGACCCAGACTCTTCTGATAGCTCACGCGGGTCCGCAAATCGCTTCTCGCATTCCAATCGGCAGGAAGTTTCCACGGCTTGGAGACATCGACGCTGAAATCCGAGTTGTCACCATTACTGGTTAGTCCCGGCTTGGCGTCGAGTTGTTTCGAGAATGAGTACCCCACAGTCGCGGCGAGGGGCCTGGCGCCGGCGAAGACCAGAGAACCGCTCAGTGGATAGGTGCGAACACGGATCTTTCCTCTGTCATCGAGGGTGTCGCCCGCCAGCGGCTGGGTTCCATTTACCTGGCGAGTCTCGAGTACGCGCGCGTTGGCCCCGACATTAGAGATTATCGACCTGAGCCCGCTCGGCTGTCCGGTCCAACGGAACGCTACGTCGGGAAACACGATTTGCGTTCCATCAACAATGTCCTGACCCTGCTCGATTCTGCGCGTCCAGTTGCGCGTGTTGATGCGCTGATACCGGCTGGCGATGTTGGCGCCGAACGGAAGGTTGAGCGACTGATTTACAGAGAACTGTGTGACGAGACCGACGCTGGTAGCGAGCTCGTTTCCAATCTCGCGGAACGTGTTGACGCCGCCGAGCCCGAACTGATAGGCGAGTGAGGCGCCCGCGGCGCTGCCGTCGTACACCGACAACAGGCTGCGATTGAAGTTGATGTCCACCGGTTGCAGCCCGCCCAGAAGTCCGCGGAGGACGCTGTTGCTGTCGGTGTATAGCTTGACCGCTCTGGGAAGATCGAGGGTGAGACCAGCGGTTGTCGTTTGCGAGTTGCCGAGGCGGCGCGGGATTCTCAGCTCGCCCGTGCTGTCTCCCCCCTGCCGCGCGAAGCTCAGTGTGTTGGGATCGCGCAGCATGTTGTACGAAGTTCCGAAATCCAGCCGCGGCCTGAACCAGGCAGTGATCGGGGGCGAGATGTTGATTCCCGCCTGCATCGCTCGCTCGCGCTCGAGACCCGCGTCGCTGCCGAAGATTCTGTCGCGATCGCTGGTGGCAACGAGTCCGAGCGGCGAGCTAGTGCCGTATCCTCTCAGATCGCGGACCGACGTGATGTCCCACCGAACCGAAGCTGCCTTGAACGGCTTGAAGACGAGACTGCTGCCGTTGCGCCAGCTGTGAGTGCGACCCTTGACTGCCTGGGCGGTATCGTCGATCGCAAACGCGGGCTTCAGGAACGAGACACGATCGTCGTGACCGTTCGTGTAGGCGCTGGTGAGATGGATTTCCGTCGGTGACCAGCGAGCGAGGTCAGGTAACAGCGCTCTCGACAAGTTGAAGTCGACGCCGACGACGAAATTCTTGGCGTGCCCGTCCTGGTACTCGCTGCGAGACATGCCTGTCGTGTACGACGAGCTCAGCATCAGGTTGTTAATCAGCGGCGACCACACCGACCCAGTCGACTCCTTGGTGCGCCGGACACTGAGAGTCATGGACGTCGCGGCCGAGCGCGGGGTGCGGAGCCCCTGGATGGCGTCGCCCTGGATGTCTGACTGAGAGACGTAAATCGGCTGCTCGGATGCGGACGTGTAGTTGACGGTGAGTGGAATCGCCAGACCGAGCGATGCGGGCAGGAGCTTTTCCAGGCGAAACGCCGAGGTGACGTCCCAGTTGTTGTCGGTCAGAAACGTCGGCTGCTCGGCGAGCTGCCGGAAATTTCCGTCGCGCCTGCTGGCGTTGATGCGGATATCGGCAAAATCGCTGGCTGCGATGGTGAGGCCGATCTGGCCGGCGAATCCAGCTTCGTTGACGACGCCGGCGAGTCGGATATCGTCCACCCACATCTCGAGGGTATCGCTGGGGAGAATCGGATTGGCGCCAGGTGGAACTGGCACGCGTAGCATTCCGACCGCCAGCTCCTGAACCGCGGCGAGATTGGGTGGACTGGAGCCAGGGTCCAGACTATAGACGATGTAGCCATCGCCACAGGCTGCATAGCGCGAAGCAGCCGTTGCTCCGGCCGGAAGCGGAGTATTGGCGATGAGAACCGAGTCGAGCCCGCTGCAGGTATTGCGCTGCTTGCCCTGGAGATAGGCATTCTGGATCTGGGCGCGCAGCGCGATCAGCTTCGCAAAATCGAGAGTGATCTCCGGCAGCCAGGCGTCCTGTGTTGTTCCGGTGTTGATCGACGTGCGGTACATGTAAAAGTTCTGGTCGTCACGCGCGATCTTGATGTAGAACTGCAGCTCGCCATCGTGCCCCCAGCCGCTGCTGGCGCCACGCGCCCAGACGCGCAGCTGCTTGTAGCTCATGAAATTCTTCTCGCCCTCCGGGAACCGATAATAGGTCTCCGCACGGTCGAGGATGTTGAGATCCGTTGCCGTGAGCCGGAGTGAACGCTCGTTGATTTGCACGCGTCCCGGCTGATACGACACGGTCTTGCTGGTCGGAGCGTCGGTGATGCCCGGAGGCGACTGGTAGGAAATGTCCTTCCCGGAGTGCTGGTCCTGGGTGCCGACGACGCCGGCCTGCACCGATCCCGTCGAAGTCTGGCCGCCGGCGATGCCATGGAGCGTCCTGTCGCTCACCTTCAGCCAGGGTGCGCCGGTGAGGCGAAGCCGCGCCAGAGGAACGGTGCTGAACTCGTCGTCGTTCAATCCGCTGCTTGAAATCATGCTGATCCGCAGAGCATGGGCGCGGCGCAGCAGCGGGCGGCCGAGCGAGTCGTCGGGGGTGCGAAACGGGATGCGGAAGAGAATCCAGCAAACGTCGTCGCGTGGACCTTGTGGTTGACCGGTGATCTTGGGCGGCGGTCCGCAGACACCAATTCGCGTCCACTTTGATTGATCGGAGAGGTCAACGATGTACCGTTCCCACTGCTCCTGATCCCGCTCCGCGGTGGTCAGGTTGAGAACATTGTCGGCGTCGATGTCCTCTTCATCGAGCCGATTGTTGTGAACCGTGCAGTTCGTTTTCGAGTCGCCTAGAATCTGCAGCAGTCCGTACCCACCGCGGCATGTGGCGGCAACCGGAATCGTAGTGAACGTCGGCGCCTGCCCCTGCACCGTATCGATCTCGACGACGAGGTTGTGAATGACATCGCCCGGAAGTCCGTTGTCATTCGTCGCAACGTTGAACGCTCGCGAGAAAGGATCCCGCTCGCTGTTCAGCGTATCCAGTCCTTCGATCTTCTTGCCCCGCCAGGTCGTGTCGAGGGAGCCTGGCAGTGCGCCCCGCTGGATGATCAAAGTGTCGGGACCGAACGACACCGAATTCTCCGAGACGTCGCCAAAATCAAAAACCAGGATCGGATTTTTCTGGATATTTGTCTTGGGAATCTGCGCCCAGAATTCCAGGAACTCGGCGTGGGAGATATCGACGCCGCCCGCGCCAAGGACGGTGCGAATGGAGCGCCACCGGCGGCCGGCGGGAACATTGCCCACGGTCCAGTGAAAGGTCTTGGTGCCGTTATTCAGCTGACCACCGAGGGCGAGCGGATAGAGCGTCAGCCACAGCAATGGCTCAGGGCCAGCGATGCCCGTTCCGGTCAGTGCAGCGTGGTCGTCGATCTGATCGATTCGATAACGAACAGCGTGGCCCTCGGCATCGATGCCGTTGCTCTGCCAGGCAAGTGTGGTGGCGCGGCCAAGATCGAACACCGTAGGACCGAAGAGCGACAGAATCCTGCTCCCCAACGCGGGCTGGCTGCTGAAGTACCACTGTGGGTCGGTGAGTGCGATCGGCAAGCCACCTTCGGCCTCGAACGATTCGAGATACGCCTGCTGCGAAGCGTTGGTCTGAGGACGACTGCCCGCTACCTCGGCGGAGAAACCAATTTTCGATGGAACGGTCGTCGGACCGTAGGGCAGCTTCGACACGAGCTGCGTCAACGGCTCCGCCTCAAAGTTGAAGAGAGCGGTGACGCCACCGACGAGCGATGCTGCCGGCTCGAACCCGAGCGGCGGACGCGTGAAGTTCGTGCGCTGACTCTGAGAAATGGCGGTGAAGTTGATCTGACCGTTTTCGAATGGCAGCTCCGCGGTTGCTCCAAAGATCGAGGTGGGCGTTTCCTCGAAAACCGGGTTCTCCTCGTACTGCACCGTCACCTGGCGTGCGCGCGGGAAGAGCGTGTCGGGCCTATTGAACGACACACGGCCGAGGTCGTAATCGACGGAGTAGTCGGTGCCACGGGTGAGGGGAACGCCATCGACGAGCAGACGCTCGGAGTTGGGCCTGATCTGCACCGTGCCGAGCATCAACGCACCGCTGTCGCCGCTTCCCTCCGATTGCGCGCGCATACTCGGGCGGGGTCGTATAAATCGTGTCGTTGGTCGGATTCCCGCCGACGGCAAGACCGTTCGACGCAAACGGCTTTGCCGAAGGGAAGATTAGGAACTGGTCCTGAATCGTGTGCGCGCCGGGAGAGCCCAGACTGAGCTGGAAATTGGGATCGCTTGGCCGCGGCCAGATTCTGTTCTCGAGGTCGAAGCTCGAGCTGTTAGTCGATTGAGCGAGCCCGAACAACTTGAGATAGGTGTCGGCGTTGCCGGTGACGGGCTTTTCCTGGTCTTCGCTGCTGCCGGTGACGACCTTGAGGGTGACACTTTGCCGCCGCAAATCCGATCCGCCGAGGCGATATACGCTTCTGATCTCACGATCGAAGGCTGGATCCCCGGGCTGAACGTCGGGATCCCAAATCAGGTTGGCGACCTCATCCCGCTTGTCGGTGAAGGTGAGATCGGGCGTACCGCCGGTGGCGGTGTAGACGGTGTCGCGTCCCCCAATGCGCACTCGATAGGCGACAACGAGCCGTTCGTTGTTAAGCGCCAGCGGACGGACGAGCGCGATCCACAGCAAAGAAGGATCGGCGTAGTAGTCGACGCCCTCGCGCAGGTACTCATAGATCTGACCGCGTCTCGATCGCGGATTGCCGATAATCCTGAATTGCGGGCCGTTGGGATTGGGCGGCTGTCCACCGATCAGCAGACGATAAAGAAAGATTTTCGTAGGACGCAGGGTGTCGGGGAGCGAGGCGGCGAGCGCGGCCATCCTGCGTGTGTCGAGAATGTCGACGTTGGGATACGCACTACCAAGCAGCCGCGGGTCAACCGTAAAGAAAAAGCGACGCGGCTCGAACTGATAATCCTCGATCTTGCGATCGATCGCCTGCAGCGTACGGTCGCCAATGGTGAAGACGCGGTCGCGAACGACGTTGCCCTTCTGCTGGGCGAGAATCGCCTTCACGCGCATTGCGCCGATCTTGGTGATCGCCTGGATTCCGTAGTTCCCGCTGGGAATGCCGGCGGTGATGTAGCGCGACGACGGCGGCTGGAAGGTTACGTTGCCGACCTCGAGGCGTTGCACGAACTCGCTGCGCTTCCCCTCGTAGTAAATCGAGATGTTGTTGGAAGCGTCGAACTCGCGCTGCGTGTCGTAGTCGAGATTCACGTGGACGCGCTCGGCGACGATGCCTCCCGACTTGGCGGCGAACTGAAAATCAACAAGCGGCTCGAAGGCGCTGCGGCAGTTCGCAACCGGGTCGAAGAAGAAAGCGGAGGAGCAAAGCGCGCTCTGATTCTTCTCGCCGCGAAACTCCAGACGCCCGTCCAGCTGCAGCCCGAGATCGGCGTACTCGCCGAGAATGGGCAGCGGTTTCGGTGTCACTGTCGGCTTGGGCCTCACCGGGAGCTCGCCGGGATAATTCGGCGCCGGCGTCGAAGTGGCGAAATTGCTCGTCGCGACCTGACCCCAGACTGCCTCCATGATCGTGCGCATGTTCTGCTGGAACGCCGTAGCACGCGCGGCTTCGATCTGCGCCTGTGCCTGACGGAAAGATTCGCGCTCTCCGCGCGATAACACCGATGGGAGAATCAGCGGCAGAGTATCGCGGCCGAGCCTGAGGCGGATTCCCGGCGTACCCGGCGTTCCGGTCGGCGGGGTGACCGGCGGCTGAGGTGTAACCTTCCGAGTGGTGTCCAGTGGATTCTGTGCGCGCGCGAACCGGGGCGCCATCGAAAGCAACGCGCCCAGCGCAAAAACAAGCCCGGCACGGCGTGACCAGCGTTCGGTCGAACGCGTGGAACTCGTTGTGTTCGTGTCGCTTACCCACGAGCGCACGGTATATTTCACTCCGTGAAGATACTGCACCGCTACGTGCTAAAGGAACATGTTGGGCCGCTCACTTTTGCGCTGACGGCACTCACGTCGATCCTGTTGCTGCAGTACATCGGAAAGCACTTTGGCGAGCTCGTCGGCAAGGGATTGCCGTCCTTTGTGATCGCCGAATTTTTTGGGCTGTCGATACCACTGACGGTGGCGTTGACCCTACCGATGGCCGTCCTCGTCGCCACGCTTTACGCTTTCAGTCGACTGGCGGCGGAGAACGAGATCACCGCCATGAAGGCGAGCGGCGTCAGCATGGTGAGTGTTCTCAAGCCGGTGCTTTGGGCGGCGCTGGGCGTCACCGTCGTCATGATCGGGTTCAACGATCAGGTGCTGCCTCGCTCGAATCACCGGCTGGCGGTGCTGCAGCGCGACATCGCTCAGAAGAAGCCGACGTTCGGACTGCGCGTGCAAGTCATCAACGAGGTGAGTCCGGGAAAGCTTTATCTTCGCGCGGGACACATCGACGAAGCGTCGAACCTGATGAAAGAGGTCACGATCTACGACATGGCTGACCCGACGCGGCGGCGCACCATCTACGCCGACAGCGGCAACATGCGAATGACGAACAACATGTCCGACCTCGAGCTGACTCTCTATAACGGGAACACACTGGACGTCCCGACGAGCAGTCCCAACGAGCTCCAGCGGCTGTATTTCAAGACTGACATCATCCGCGTGCGCGGCGTCGGCAATCAATTCCAGAAAACGACGGCCGACTCCTACAAGAGCGACCGCGAGATGACCGTCTGCGAGATGCAGGAAGCACAGGACAGGGCACGGCGAGACCACGAGGCAGCGCGCGTCGAGTTCGAGAAGAAGCTGGCGAAGCTCAAAACAGAAAAGGCGAAGTTGAGCCCTGACGTGCTCAACACCGATCCCAACACGCCGTGGGACATTGGACTCGGCAGGCTTTACTGCAACGCACTTACTTTGGTGTTGCCGAAGAAAGCGAAGGCGCAGGGTGCATCGCCACCTCCGCGGCGGGTGGGTCTGCCGCAAACGGCGACTTCGACGCCGAGGAGTGCTCCACGAGGTCCCACGTGGGAGGGATACGCCACGCCAAGCGGTCAGGCTAACGGCGGAGCTTCCTCAAGCACCAACGCTCGAACAGCGTCGAGCACTGTCGCGGGCAACCAGGGACCGACGCCGCAGGTCCAGCCTCCGCCGCCAAACATCGCGGAAGTCGCGATGGTGGAGAATCTCCGTCTCAGACTGCAGGACAGCTCTCAGCTGATGAACTCGTATGGCGTGGAGATCCACAAGAAGTTCGCGCTGGCGGTAGCCTGTTTTGTCTTCGTGCTGCTCGGCGCGCCGATCGCGTTGCGATTCCCGCGGGGTGGTGTGGGGCTCACGATTGGCGTGAGCCTGTTCGTGTTCGCGCTCTATTACGTCTGCCTCATTGCCGGGGAATCGATCGCCAAACGCGGGATGATGCCGGCGGTGGTCTCGATGTGGATGGCGAACGTCATCTTCGCCCTGATCGCTCTCTGGATGCTCACCAAGATGGGTCAGGAAGGCACAACGGCGCGCGGCGGCGACATGAAGGAGCTGCTCGGCACGATCAAGGGATCGATTCGCTCGAAGATCGGCTGGAAAAACCGGCGGTTGAGCCGGGAGAGGATCGCCGCTTGAAGAGAATGGTGCGAGCCCTCGACCGCTACGTGTTCATCGAGTTCTGGAAGATCTTCGTGGCCACGGCGCTCGGCTTCCCGATCCTGGTCAACATCATCGACCTCACTGACAATCTGGACAAGTACCTCGGTCAGCATCTCACATGGGGGCGCATCGCGCTGAGTTACCTGTACTGGCTGCCGGACTCGATGTTCATGGTGCTGCCGGCGGCGGTGCTGTTTGCGACCGTGTTCGCCATCGGCGCGCTGACGCGACATTCTGAGATCACCGCGGCCAAAGCATCGGGAATCAGCTTTTATCGTTTCATCGCGCCGATCTTCGTCGGCGCCGTCATCGCTACTCTGCTCGGGCTGGTGCTCGGCGAGCTTGCGCCGATCACCAACAAGAGGCGGCTGGAAATTCTGCAAGGCGATCAGGTCAATTTCGGCAACGACCGCTACAATTTTGCGTACGCGGCGGACGGAGGTCGCGTCTACAAGATCGGGGCGCTGCATCTGGTGGAGTCGTCGCTCGAGGGAATCGTGATCGAGCGAAAGGGAAAGGGGCCAGACTATCCATCGTACGTGGTCTCAGCCAACTCGGGTCGCTACAAGCCAGCCACGGGCTGGGTTTTGAAAGCGGGTGCGTTGCACATCATTCCCGACACGCTACACAATCTGACGTTCAGTTTTGATTCGCTGGTTGACCGACATTTCACCGAGCCGCCCAAGCAGCTGACGCTGGCACAGAAGGCGCCAACTGACATGGGATTCCGCGAGCTCGGACGCTTCATCGCGTCGATGGAGCGATCGGGTGCCGACGTGAACGAGCTAAGGGTGGAGCGGATGCTCAAGATCGCGATTCCGATCACGTGCATCGTCATCCTCCTTTTCGGGGCGCCGCTGGCGACGAGCACGCAGCGCGGCGGCGCGGCGTACGGCGTGGGTCTCAGCCTGGCAACGACGGTGATCTTCCTGATGCTGATTCAGCTGACGAAGGGCATCGGCGGTAAAGGAATGATCCCGGCGGATCTGGCAGCGTGGCTGCCTAGCATCATATTCGGTTTGGTGGGAGCCGTCCTCTTCGCGCGCGTTAGAACTTGATCCGGGATCCGCTGCGTCCATTCCGCAGAGTCGGAAAGTGGACCTATTTCCTGCGCGACATCGGCCGCGCGCTCCCGGACATGAGGACATATGGGTCGGAGACGATCCGCCAGATGCGCAACATCGGTGTCGACTCCCTGCCGCTGGCGGCGATCGTGGCGGCGTTCATCGGCGCGGTGACGGCATTTCAGACGCGCTACCAGCTTTTCGGCGGCGTCCAGCTCTCCGTTGTCGGACTGATCTCGCGCCAGTCGATAATTCTGGAGCTGGGTCCTTTGCTGACTGGACTCGTATTGACGGGCCGCGTCGGCGCACGCATCACCGCGGAAATCGGCACGATGCGCGTCACGGAGCAGATCGACGCGCTGGAGACGCTGGCCTACGATCCGATCGCGTACCTGGTAGTGCCGCGGCTACTGGCGGCACTCGTGATGCTTCCAATACTGACGATTCTCGCCGACGCCGTCGGTATTGGCACAGCGATGTTCACCGCAATAACGGCGACGGACGTCACGAGCGCGGACTTCACCCAGGGACTGCGCTTATCGTTCACGCCGTTTCAGATAGTGTATAGCGTCATCAAGGCGACTATATTCGGGGGCGCTATAGCCTTCTTTTGCTCCTACGAGGGCTACACCGCCAACGTCGGCGCCGAAGGCGTCGGTCGCAGCACCGCGCAGGCGGTGGTTGTGACATCGGTTGCCATCCTGGTGCTGGATGCGCTAACCGCTCTCCTCC
>QHUA01000113.1:21415-27084 GCA_003221805.1 Gemmatimonadota bacterium | reverse complement strand
TGACACGCAGCATGCTGCCCCCTCTTATCCTGCCGGTCGTCCCCTCGCCCGCTCACGGGCTATCATCCATTGTTGCGGCAACGCAGCAATGTTCTGCGCTGTGTAGTAGAGATTGAGCCCCGAAGCCATGTTGAGGAGCACGACCGTCATCATCACGGGAAACATGTAACCCATCATCTTTGCCTGGGGGTTTGGAGGAGCAGAACGCATTCCAATCCAGGACAACAGGTACATGGATACACCCATCAGCAGCGGAAGGATATAGAATGGATCCTTGACTGAAATGTCGTGCAGCCAGAAAAACGGAACACCACGAAACTCGATCGTATTCTGAAATACGAAAAACAGTGCAAACAAGATCGGCATCGGCAGCAAGGCAGGCAGGCATCCAGTCAGTCCGGCAAATGGACTCACTCCAGCATCGTGATAGACCTTCATGATGGCCTCACGCTGCTGCACTGGATCCTTGTACTTCTTCTGGGCGGCGGCGAGCTTCGGTTGCAGCTCCTGCATCTTTAGACTCGAGCGCATCACGCTCTGATTGAGCGGCCACAAAACGAGCCTGACCAGAACCCCGAGAATTATCAGCACCCAGCCGTAAGTCAGATTCAGTCGATTGTGCATCCAGAGCAATCCTTGAATCACCTTCGACGCAATCGGGTGCACTATTCCCTGTAGAAACCGCCACCCGTAAGGATTCACGTGATCGAAGTCACGGCCTACTCTCATCATGCGCTGAGATTCCTGCGGACCGGCGTAGATCTCGTAAGCAAAGGCTCCGCCCCGGACTTCCTGCACCACGCCTGCTGATGCATTTGTTGCAATCTTGGAAGTCCGGGGGCCGCCTGTCAGCGTCACCTCACTGAACAGCGGACTATTTGGAAGCGACAGAATTCCGAATACAAAATACTTATTCTTGATCGCCACCCAGCTAAGAGGACCCGCCTCGAGAGTCTTCTCGCCTGGATCCAAGCTTCCGAACAGGACGCTTCGGGCATGGTCGCGTTGAGGCTTGAAGCTGTAGGCTAGAGTCCGGTGATCACCAGCTGTGTCTGCCTCGGTTGGCTGAAGGGTTTTCGGCAGCTCACTGATCAGATACGCCGGTGATTGCACTCCTGAGATTCGCCCATTGACGCGAACGAGATAGCTGGCGCTTGTGTCTTGAGAAATTGCATACGATATCGACACCGTGTGACTTCCAGCAGACCCGTTGTACGTGAGCGTTTCGTCTCCGGTGCTGCTTCGCGTTCGAGCAAGAGTGAAAGGCACTTGCGACAGATCTACAGTATCGATTGCTGTAATCAGTCGATAGCCAAGGAGCGGGCTCCCGGGAGTTACGAACTCCACCAGGCCACCTGCGGGTGAGCGGTTTTTGTACTCACGAACTACAACCGACACAGGAGCACCACCGAGGCTACTGAATTTGTAAATGGCCTTCGCAGTACTAACCACCGTCGTTTCAGCTGCTGCCCGCACCCCATTGGTAGGTTTTCCACCCACTGGTGAAGTCCGTGCCACAGCGCTCGCAGGCGTTTGGATTCCAGATGGTAACGGAGAAATTGCGTTGTCTGTCGAGGAGCTCGAAACCTTCACCGCGCTCGAATCACCGGTGCCAGGATTACGCTGGTTCGACGGTACAGACTTCGGCGGCGGAAAGAGCAGCTGTGAAACCGCAATTGCTACGAGCGATAGAAAGAGCGCCAGAAAAAAACGCTTATCCATTCAGGGCACCGGGTCGTATCCGCCCGGCCGGAAGGGGTGACAGCGAAGAATGCGACTTACAGTCAGTCGCATTCCCTTGATGACGCCGTACCGGGTGAACGCTTCGATGGCATATGCCGAACACGTCGGATAGTAACGACAACTGGCCGGCAACAGCGGTGATATGCCCACCTGATAGCCGCGAATGAGAAAAATGAAAACCGTCCGCATGCGTCACCGTGTCAGTCCTGAAGCCCACTGCTTGATCGCTTTCACATCATCAGAAAGTTGTTCAAAGCTCGAATCATAGGCTTCGGGCTTGGCGCGTATGAGAAGGTCAATAGAACCGAGCTCAGGAAGAGCCCTGGTCCGTACGATTTCTCGAAGGCGACGCTTCACACGGTTTCTGTCGACGACCTTTTGCCGGTGTTTGGGCACTACGATACCCACCCTCGGATACGGCAACAGGGAAGTGGATGCTCGAGCTTCGAGACGCTCGGTCTGCATTCGCTTCCCTGTGCGCCGTACCGCTTCCAAGTCGGTCTCGCTCGTAAGTCGCGACCGGCGAGGAAAGCCCAGGGCTTTAGGCGCCGGCGTATTTCGTCGGCAACTGGACGGTGAGCCGTTTACGTCCCTTTTTGCGGCGCCGACTAAGAACTTCGCGTCCCCATTTAGTAGCCATCCGCAACCTGAAACCGTGCGTGCGGATCCGGCGTTTATTCCGGGGACGATAGGTGGGCTTGCCCATCAAAATGCTCCAGAAACCAGAAATAACTGCTGCACTATGAAGCGGGTAAAACTATCCCACCATTGAAGATACTTCAAGCCAGCTAAACTCGTTCGCATCACACAGTTTGACTTTTCCACATAAAACCGATAGGCTGTCGCGTCATGTCGCTCAGTCCTGCCGAAGTCTGGAAGCGTATACTCGACCGCGCACGCCAGGAACTCCCCGATCAAACCTTTCAAGCCTGGCTCGAGCCGACCGAAGCTCTATCAATAGAAGGCAGCACCATCTTCGTAGGCGCACCTGACCAGTTTACGGCTGACTGGAACGACTCAAAACACGCCGATCTACTGTCGAGCTACGCTCCCATTGTACTTGGCCATCCGCTGAACGTCGTTTTCCGCGTCAATGAGGAGCGGAAACGCCGTTCCCAGATGGATTTCTTCGTCAGCCCCCCACCTCCTTCTCCCTCAGCTATTCCCACAAAGGGATCTCCGCCATTAAACGGAACCAGTGCTCCTCTAAGTGAGCGCTACACTTTCGACCTCTTCGTAATCGGAAAATCGAATGAACTGGCCGCTGCGGCAGCTCATGCGGTCAGCCAAGCGCCTGGAAAGGTCTACAATCCGCTCTTCATCTACGGTGATACTGGCCTGGGGAAGACACATCTCATGCAGGCAGTTGCACACGAGACTCTTCAGCGTAGTCCAGCAACCCGGATCACTTATGTAGGAACCGAGCAGTTCATGAACGAGCTTATTAGCTCCATTCTCGATCGAACCGGAGCTGAGTTCCGCCGGCGCTATCGGGAAACGGATCTCCTGCTGATCGATGACGTTCACTTCCTCAAGGGCAGAAAGGAGACTACACAGGAAGAGTTCTTCCACACCTTCAATGCACTTTATGAGGCTGGAAGGCAAATTGTGCTCACCAGCGATCGGCCGCCATCAGAAATCGCCGGGCTAGAAGCAAGGCTAATCAGCCGGTTCCAGTGGGGAATGGTCGCCGACATCAGTATGCCCGATTTCGAGCACCGCGTTGCCATTCTTAAGCAAAAGGCCCAACTCGATCGGCTCGAGCTGACAATCCCAGACGACGTAATCCACTTCATCGCCGAACACGTTCGCTCGAATGTCAGAGAGCTCGAAGGCTCAATCATCAAGCTTCTCGCTTATGCGTCGCTCAAGCACAAGGACATAACAGTCGATGTCGCAAGAGAGGCTCTACGCGATAAACTCCGCGCGCTTGAAGGATTCGAGCCGGAACCACTAGGATCCCTAACCATTCTTACCATTCAGCAGGCAGTTGCAAAGGAGTGGGGTGTAACTGTTGATGGCCTGCGATCAAAAACCAGGACGAAGACCCTCACTACACCGCGACAGATTGCCATGTACCTTACTCGCGAATTACTCTCGACACAGCTCGTCGAGATTGGCAATGCCTTCGGTGGACGTGATCACTCCACTGTCATTCACAGTCTGGAAAAAGTTCAACAGACTATCACAGATGATTCAGCACTCAGAGCCCGTATCAACCGAATTCGCAATAACCTCGAGAATTTCAACTTTCGCATGACTCGGCGTGTGGAAACCACCGCGGTCTTGTAACACCGATGCTGACTTTCCTTACTTTCCCTGCTTACCAACATCTGACCGCACATGAGCCAACATAGCGGAAATCTCTCTGTCTTCATAAGTTAGACCCACTCAACAGAACTCCACAGGCCCTGCTACAACTACTAGCTTAAGTCTCTAGATAGACTTACTAAGCACCCTCGCTGATTCCCACAGGGGTAGGAATGCGGTTCACGATCTCTCGAGAAAAACTGCAGGAAGGGCTGGCAGCTGTTACCGCAAGCATCCCGGCAAAAACAACACTGCCAGTCCTTGCCAATATTCTCCTGGAGACAACTGACAAAGGAATCAAGCTCTCGGGTACTGACCTGGATATTGCTGTTAGTACTGAAGTAATGGCTGACGTAGATGCGGCCGGGGCAGTAACAGTACCTGCGAAAAAGCTGAGCGAGATTGCTCGCGAGCTACCACCAGCTCCTGTGAAAATCGCCGCGGTTGGAGAGCAACGGGTGACTCTCGATTGTGGGCGCTCACGTTTCAAGCTACTTGGTTTACCTCGGGATGAATTTCCAACTTTTCCGTCGGTGCGATTCAACGAAAGCTGGCGAATTAGATCTGGGGATCTTCAGCAGCTGATCTCGCATACTTCATTTGCGGTTTCTGCTGAGGAGAGCAGGCCGATTTTGAATGGCGTGCTTTGGGAGCTCCGGCCAGATCAGATGCGGATGGTGGCGACTAATGGGCACCGGTTGGCAAAGATGGATATGCCGATTAACTCTGCCAGCGCACCGGCCAGTGATTTGATCGTTCCACCAAAAGCGCTCGAGCAAGTGAGGAGACTCTTTCCTGCTGAAGAGGAGCTCGAAATCGCACGTGGTGACAATCATATCGGCTTCAGGTCCCCGTTTACGGCCGTCTTCACGCGGTTGATCGAAGGACCTTATCCGAACTACGAGCAGGTAATTCCGAAGGACAATGATCGGGTTGCCATAGCCGACAAAGTCGCACTAGCAGGTGCGCTGAAGAGAATGTCGGTTATTGCTTCGGACCAGACGCATCGAATTCGGCTGTCGTTTAACGCTGGGATGTTGAAGTTCAATGTGCAGACCCCCGATCTTGGTGAAGCCCAGGACGAGCTTCCCATTCGCTACACTGGTGATCAACTGGATATCGGATTCAATGCCAGCTATCTGCTGGAGATCCTGCGCTATATACCGAGCGACGAAGTACGAATGACCTTCAAGGCTCCGGAGAGAGCGGCGACTATTGAGCCTGAAGGATGGAAGGATCCGGCGTCGTATATGTGCCTGGTGATGCCGCTTCGCCTCGTCGACTAGCGGACGGACGCAAATTCCTGCCTAGTAGTCTGTTGGAAATGGCTCGTCTTACCTGACGCCGTTATTGACAAATCGAGATCCTGGCCGACACTCAGGTGTGTGATTAGTCCGCTGTCAGTATCCAGGTAATAGGTTGCAGTGCCTGTTCCACTAGCCCTGAGGGTCAGGTGATGCTGCTGTTGTGCACCTTCCCCCTCCGCCTGAATCGTATCACTTCGCTGCACAATAAGTGTGCGAATTCCCTCGTAGATGGTCTCACCCGTCACGTGGTAAGAATGGAGAACCCGCGACGTGGTCGGAATCGATCCCTGACACCCGGTTGAATTCGTT
>QHUA01000113.1:0-21393 GCA_003221805.1 Gemmatimonadota bacterium | reverse complement strand
TGGAGATCAGTAATCAGCGCTGACGTAACAGGGTTGCAAGCCTGGGTAAGGCTATCGCCTGAGATTACTAGACTATCTCCAACGCGTACCCCTGACAATTGAAGGGGCAATTGCCCCGGCTGTACGGAACCAATTACTCCCTGTCTGGTTGTCGAGAACGTGTCGAGAACTGCCGTGAATGCAATCGTATCCGCGCTGGCCTTCAGCATGAGCGACTCGTGTGTTGAGTTAGTGGAGATCTCTCTTCGTGTCTGTGGGTCTGCACCCCCATCGATCACTGCAGTTCTGGAAACCCTGTAGGAAATGGATCTTGGTGCGAAATTGAATGTCCACGAAGTAGCAGGTGATGGAACGGTGGCGGGAACAGGTTGCGGCGACGATGGTGGACCAGCCACTGGTGCATGAGAGCTGACACAGCCAACCAGGCACGTAGTCAAGAGCAACCGCCATTTAGAGATCAAGCGCATTTCTCAGAGTTCTTCCTATCGGTTCAAAGCCTGGTAAAGCAGAACAACCTCCGACAGCAAAGCCGCCGGAGGTTGTCAGATTGTTGGCAAATGGTCTGTAAGCCGGGTTCTGTCGGATTACTCGCGCAATCCGGACGATCATTTCTCTTCGAACATGGTCGCCCATGCTCTCTAGCAGCCTACCCGCGGTGTCTTGATCGAGGTGGACGCCTCTCGCCGCATATTTGGCCTTGCTCCAGCCGGGGTTTGCCGTGCCGCTCACGTTACCATGAGCGCGGTGGGCTCTTACTCCACCGTTTCACCCTTGCCGTCCCGAAAGATGGCGGTCTGTTCTCTGTGGCACTGTCCGTCACGGGCGACTCTCGCCACCTGTGCCCAGGAGTTACCTGGCAGCCTGTCCACTGGAGCCCGGACTTTCCTCGAATAAGTATCATTGCGATACTATCCGCGATCGTCCGACCATTTGCCTCATCAAAATATAATAGAAATGACGATGCTCGAGGATCTGAAGGTCTTCTCGTCCGGAAAGCATGACGAGCATCTGACGTACCGGTGTATGTTGCGCTTTCGGTAAGGGTCGCCACTGCCACTCTAACCGTGAGGTTCAAATGCCGCCCGACCCCAAGCGTAATGCCATTCGTACTCCAGTATCGACTATTCTCACGCCGCTGGAGCGATCTCATGTTGATGCCGCAGCGCAAGACTTGTGCGATGCGCTCCACAGAGAATCGCTTGATGAAGTTCTCTCGGATCTTAGGGAACAGAGAGCGAACCTCGTTCTGATTTCTGTTACGAGGTACGGATCGCAGAACTCGAGTCGTGTGGCGGCGATGGTGAGAGAGTTCCCGCGTGTACCTGCGGTTGCACTGTTGACGGAGACGCAGAACTCTACACCACACGCTACCCTTGCTCTTGGTCAGCTTGGGATTCGAACGCTTGTCGATGCCAGGATGCCTTCGGGATGGCAAGCGCTCAGAAATCTTCTGGCGTCACAGGGATCGAGTGATCTTCAACGCTCCGCTCTTGCGCAGATCGGTCTCGATCTGCCGGGGGTTTCAAGGGATTGCTGGCGATTCTTCGAGCTCCTCTTTGATTCCTCGCCTCGCATTTCGACAGTAAGGCAACTCGCTCGGCATCTAAACATTCTGCCCAGCACCTTGATGAGTCGCTTCTTTCGGGCGAAGCTGCCAGCGCCCAAGCGCTATCTCTCCCTCGCCAGACTGATACGTGCTGCCAGACTCTTTGAGAATCCAGGGCTATCAGTTGCCCGTGTTGCTAACCACCTGGATTACTCATCACCTCAGAGTTTTGGCCGACACGTGCGGACAGTCATGAAAATGTCGCCGGTGAAATTCAGGAGTACCTACGATGGTCAGGGGATGCTTCAATTCTTCAGGACCGAGCTGGTCCTGCCCTACGCGGAAGTGCTCTGTTCCTTCCGACCATCCGCAGCGTACCCGGGCTGGATACCGAAAGCAGGTGCTAAGTCTCGAGAGCTCTAATTATCTGACTGGCAGCCACGATGCTGATCACCCTGACACCGGTAGCTTCGATTGCTTGGCGTCCTCCCTCTTCACGATCGACTAGGGCTAGCACTCCGGACACAGTTCCGCTTTCTGCGCGTACCGCTTCAATCGCGCGGAGTGCGGAGCCGCCTGTTGTGATGACATCCTCTATCACGACCACCCGATCATTTTTTTCGAACGGTCCCTCGATGATCTTTCCTATTCCGTGTGGTTTCGCCTCTTTCCGCACCGTGAATGCTCGCAATGGCTTAGAAGATGAGGCGCTTGCGTAGCTGATGGCGTAGGAGATGGGGTCCGCACCGAGGGTTAGACCGCCGACGGAATCCACCGGCCAGCCGCACTCACGTAGTCTGGAGAGAGCGAGGCGGCCAATGAGCGAAAGACCCTCCGGGCTCATCGTGGTCAATCTGGCATCGATGTAGTACTCGGACTGCTTGCCAGACGCGAGTGTGAAGTGACCGCGCTTTGTAGAGCGCTCGGCTAACAGCCTGATCAATCGCTCATTATCGGTCATGGTGCGGGAGGTTACGGATTCTTATGATTCGAGTCAATGCACGCGCTTTCGCAGCTCCAAATCGATCGTTGGACTGGCCTGATCGGTTGGATCATTTCTCTGGCAACTGTTTTGGGTCTTGCCCTTGTTCTTCGGCATGAGAGAAGGCAGGCACGAAGCCTTGTAGAACGATCCAAGGAGTTGGAACGCCTTTCATCGGAGCTACTTCGCGTCAATCGGATGAAGAGCGAGTTCCTGGCGAACGTATCTCACGAGCTTAGAACTCCACTCAATGCGATTGTCGGGTTCGTCGACCTGCTGCGCGAAGGTGTCTACGGAGAGCTCGCACCGCGACAGGTGAAACCAGTGGAGCGGATTGAGGCCTCTGCCAATCACCTGCGGCACCTGGTGGATCAGGTACTGGATCTGGCGAAAATGGCGGCTGGTAGACTCGAGATTCACACCGAGACCATCGATCTGCGACCATTCGTGCTCGATGTTGCCAGCGAGATCGAGTCATTGGTGAGCGAGAAGGGATTGAGTCTGTCGCTGGTGATGGGTGCGGCACTTCCCAGGATTAGAACTGACCCCACCCATCTGCGTCAGATCCTCGTAAATCTGTTGGGGAATGCCGTCAAATACACCAACGAGGGCGGCATCGTCGTTCGCACTCGACTTGTCGACTCCCTTCCCGATAGTGGACCTGCTCCTCAAAGTGATCGGAGCCCCTACCCCACCACCCCGTGGATTGGTATTCAGGTAATTGATACTGGTATTGGAATCGACCCTGCAGACCAAAGCCGAATCTTCGAAGAGTTCGAGCAGGTTGACGCCGGACCGCGTGGAAATTCAGCGGAAAGAGGAACCGGATTGGGATTGGCGATCTCCCGGAGACTCGCCGCGCTGATTGGGGGAATGGTGGAGCTAGACAGCGAGCTGGGGAAAGGCTCGACCTTTACGCTTTGGCTGCCTGTCGATCCGGCTGATTTATCGATTACGCCGAAGTAGTCCCTTGAACTTGTTCAGCATGTTTGGCTGGTCTGGTGAGATTGCTGCTGCAGCAGCGAACGCGTTGGCAAACGCAAGCACGCTCGGATAACGGCTGGCTGGCGCACGCGAGAGTGCGCGCATCACCACGTCGCTAAGCTCTTGAGAGAAGCTGAACTCTGCGTCCGCTCCTCCTGCGTCCTTTAGCGGAATAGGAGGCATTGTCAGGAGCTGAGTGAACATCTCTCTTGGTGCCTTGGCAGTGTAGGGCAGGCAGCGTGTGAGCAGGAAATAGGCGATGGTTGCCAAACTGTATTGGTCAGCCGCCGCTGTAACGATTTCGCCGGAGAGGGCCTCGGGTGCGATGTACATGAGGGTGCGGACAAAAAAGCCGGCGCGTGTCAAACGCTCGTCACTCGATGCTTGAGTGTCAGTCGCGATGCCGAAGTCCAGCAGCTTCACGCGGCGCGTTTTCGGGTCGTACATCACGTTCTCAGGCTTCAGGTCGCGGTGAACGATGTTTGCGTCGTGAGCGGCTTGAACGCCGGCTGCAATCTGCGAGACAATTGTTGCAACCTCATCTCGTGGCAGAGGAGCGTGCTGTTTGGCGTATCGGTCGAGAATCTCGCCCTCGGCCCATTCGATGGCGAGAAAATGAAGTCCATTATCGGCCTGACCGATTTCGATGGTTTCGACGACGTTTGGGTGTCTTACTCTTGCGCCGTACTTGGCCTCGCGGATGAAGCGAGCCACCGCGGTCTTGTCCTGGCGTAGTTTTTCCCGTAGCACTTTGAGTGCGACGGTGCCATGATTCGGATGCTCAGCGAGGTAGACGGCGGATGTCCCGCCTTCACCCACTTCTTTTTTGATGGTATAGCCGGCAACAGGGGTGCCGACCATCTGTTCTCGGGACACGCCCGCGAAGCTAATAGAAACCGCAAAAGCCGGATAGGGTATTTCCTGGTCATGCGCACCACATCCAGAGTCCGTTTAGGTCTGTTGTTCCTCGGATCTGCTGCACTTGCGTGTAGCAGTTCGACGACATCGGGCGGCAGGGATGAGCCGAACCCGCGCGTACTGGCGTCAACAGGCGCTTCAGCACCCGATATGAGCGACTTGTATCGTCAGATCGGACTGCTTGCTGCGCCTGGCCCCGTTGCATTTGTCGGGAAGATTTCGGCGTTTGCAAGCAGATCTCCGGACACGACGCTTCTTCTCGTCAGCATCTCACTGCCAAATCGTGCTCTCACCTTCACAAGGGAAGGAGATCGCTACCGCGCTCCGTATGAAGTGAGTCTCACGCTTAGTCGCGGTGGTGCCGATGTGGCGACCGTTAACGCGATGGAGATCGTTCGCGTCGGGTCATTTCGCGAGACAAACCGAACCGACGAGAGCGTGATATTCCAGCACTATTTCCACCTACCGCCTGGTGACTACACCCTGTCAGCGATGATACGCGATGTTGGCGGATCGCGTAGTGCAACTCAGCAGGCATCTGTCGGGGTGCCAATTCTTGGAGCTGGGCGTCTCTCCACACCGGTCCTGGTTTACGAAGCAAGCGGCAGAGCGGTGCTCGATTCGGCACCGGGACTTCTTGCCAGTCCTCGCTCGAGTGCCGTCTTCGGTCGGGATAGTACTGTTGCGGTATACATCGAGGCGTATGGCCAAGGTCCGCGCCTGCCGGTGGACTTTGTGGTGCGGAATGACAAAGGAGCGCAGGTATGGCGCGACTCAGCTAACCTGGCACGCAGAGGAATGCTCTTCAGCGGTATCGTGTCGGTTCCGATTTCCAACATTGGAATTGGGACTGCCCAGGTTTCATTCACGCGGCGAGATGCAACCGATACTGTAAAAGCGCCGCTATTTGTGAGTTTCGGCGAAGACATCCCGCTCATGTCATTTGAGGATATGATCGGGTATCTGAGATTCTTTGCCACTCCAGGTCGGCTGAACGCGCTGAAATCAGCTCCACCGGAAAAACGTGCATCAGTCTGGGCAGAATTTCTTCGGGCAACTGACCCCTACCCCGAGACGCCCATCAATGAGGATATGCAGGCCTACTTCGGGCGGATCCAGATCGCGAACGCGCAATTCAGGATGGATCGTAATCCGGGCTGGCTATCTGACCGCGGAATGGTGTTCGTTGCCCTTGGTGAACCGGATCAGATCATCGAGCGCAACGTAAACCAAAGCATTACAACAACGCAGATGGGCAATACCACGCGGCTTCAGATCTGGCAGTACAGACAGTACGACGCACAGCTCATCTTTTACGATGACACTGGGAAATGGAGACTCACCAGACCGAGTGAAACGGAGTTCCTGGCGCTGAATGCTCGTCGCCAGCGATAAGAATCTAACTCTGGCAGGTCCCCACAACTCTTTGATGCTCTCGTTCGGTCGGGACGAGGGCGTTTTATATTGACTTCATGAAAGGTCCTGAAAGCCCGCGACTCTTCCTCGTCGACGGCTATGCGCTCATTTATCGCGCATTCTTCGCGATGATTTCGCGCCCCCTTACGACGAGCAAGGGTGAGAACACGTCGGCGAGCTGGGGGATTGCGACCTTTTTGCGACTGCTCAATACCAATCATCACCCGGAGTACATCGGCTGGGTACATGATTCGGGTCTCTCATTCCGCCATGAGCGCTATCCTGCCTACAAAGCTACGCGCGAGAAACTGACCGAGGAGTTGCAGTCTGACTTCGATCGGGGCATGGATCGCATCTGCCAAATCCTGGATGCTTACCGGATTCCGATCATTACCCTGCCCGGATACGAAGCCGATGACGTTATCGGGACGCTGGTTGCGAAAAGCGTTGAGGCCGGGGTGAACGCAGTCGTCGTATCGGGAGACAAGGACTTCCAGCAACTCGTCAGGCCAGGCGTCTGGCTGTTGAACCCGGGACGCGGCGGCTCAGCGAATGTCGAAGAGCACTGGGTAGGTCTTGAGAACGCTGAAGAGCGGCTTGGCGTTGCTCCTCAATTCGTGACGGACTACCTCGCTCTCGTCGGGGACTCCTCGGATAATATCCCTGGCGTGAGAGGAATCGGCGACAAGACTGCCGCCGAGCTGGTGAAGCAGTACGGTCACCTCGAATCTATCCTCCAGCATGCGTCGGAGATCACCAAGAAGCGTCCACGCGAAGCCCTTCTCGAGCATGCGGAGAACGCACGCCTGTCCAAGGAATTAGTCACCATTCGTGACGATTTGCCTGTAAGTCTCGACCTCGAATCTCTGAAAACCAAAGCCCCGGACTACCAGCGACTGCGCGATCTCTACATCGAGCTGGAGTTCCACTCACTCGCCAAGGACATGGCTGTCCAAGCACCGGTTGAGGAAAAGCCGCAGCAGGTTTTCAACTACCTAACAGTTGACACTCTCGAGGGCATCGCCCACGTCGTGCAGCGAGCACGCGAGACGAAGCTCATTTCGCTCGATACGGAAGCGTTCGTCGATGCTGACGGCCCGCAGACAGCGGATCCTCTGCGCTCTTCGCTGATCTCGATCTCAATCGGCTTGGGTAATGGTGAAGCCTACTACTTCCCGCTGCGTCATCGGTTGCCACGGAGTGGGCAGGGAGATCTGCTGGTCGACGTACCGGGCGACCGGTCTGCTACTGACGCGCCGGAAGACCGTGGCCTCATTCGCGGAGGTGATGAAGTCTTTCCTGAAGGAGCAGCTGCGAAAAAGAAGAAGGCTAACGGCGACTCCCTGAGCATTGCTGCGAGAATGCTCAGAGACAAACGTCCAGCAGCGGTCCGTAATCTTCCTCCCCTCGATGCACCTGAGATGAAACCGCTGCGGGATGTCCTCGAGGATGCATCGATCCGCAAAACTGCCCACAACGCCAAGTTCGACCTGTTGTTGCTCAGATCCCTGGGAATTCAGTTGGCAGGGCTCGATTTCGATACGATGCTGGCGAGCTACGTCCTCGATCCTGGCCGACGGTCACACGGGCTCGATGTGCTCAGTCTCGAATTCCTCGACTACACAATGACGTCGTATGCGGATCTTTGCGGCAAGGGACGCTCCGAGATCCCATTCGAGGAATGTCCTGTCGAAGCTGCACGTGACTACTCCTGTGAGGAAGCAGACGTGGTACTCAGGCTCCGCGAGATATTCGAGCCACAGCTCGAGGCCCATGAGCTGACGCGGCTCCTTGATGGGATCGAGCTTCCACTCATCGATGTATTGGCGGAAATGGAGTGGACCGGCGTCACGATCGATCTACTGTGGTTTGCCTCTCTCAAGCAGCGTTTCCAGACAGACCGAGAAGTGGTCGAGCAGCAGATCTATCAAACAGCAGGAACGGAATTCAACATCAATTCGAATTCACAGCTTCGGGAGATTTTGTTCGAACGGCTGAATCTGCCCGTCTTGAAGAGGACTAGTACTGGACCTTCAACCGACGCCAGCGTTCTAACCGAGCTCGCTGAAGAGGGTCACACGCTGCCGACTCTCCTCATGGAATACCGAGAGCTCTCGAAGCTCGAGAGCACGTATCTGGATGCATTACCGAGATTGGTCAATCCGAAGACGGGACGGCTTCATACGTCTTACAATCAGACAGTTGCCTCGACAGGTCGCCTGTCTTCCAGTGATCCCAACCTCCAGAACATTCCGATCCGGCGGGAGCTCGGGCGTGATATTCGACGCGGATTCATTCCGCGCCGGGGATGGCAGCTGCTTGCTGCTGATTATTCTCAGATCGAATTGCGTCTCCTTGCGCACTTGTCGGGAGATTCTGCTTTCGTGGAGGCATTCCGTGCTGGCGGCGACATCCATCGGCAGACAGCAGCTCTGATCTTCGATGTGCCACTCGCTGATGTAACCGGCACCATGCGCAGCCGCGCCAAGACGATCAATTTTGCCACGATTTACGGACAGGGTGCGCATGCGCTCTCTCGGCAGCTGGGGATCGAGCATGCGGAAGCAAAAGCCTTTATCGCTCGCTATTTCGAGCGGTTCCAAGGTGTCCGGAACTACCTCGACGTAATGGTCGCGTTTGCGCGTGAGAAAGGATATGTGCAAACGATCTTTGGGCGGCGTCGGTACATACCTGAATTGAGGGAGCGGAATTTCAATATTCGCGCGTTCGGTGAGCGGACTGCTGCCAACTCTCCAATTCAGGGCTCAGCGGCTGATCTGATTAAGATCGCTATGATCAGAATCGACGGTGCTCTTAGAGCAAAGGCGCTGGAGGGCAAGATGCTGCTACAGGTCCATGACGAGCTCGTCTTCGAAGTCCCGCCGAATGAACTGGATCAGGTACAGGATCTGGTTAAGTACGAGATGGAGAACGCTGCCCAGCTATCAGTGCCTCTTGTCGTCGATCTTGGTGTTGGGAAAAACTGGCTGGAGACCAAGGAGGACTGAGCTAGTAATGCTGGGGATGTTTTTCGAACGCTGCCCAGTAAGCGCCGATCAGCAGGCTTGCCAGATAAAGTGAGCAGATCCAGAAAGAGCGAACTAATGCGCCTACCAAAGCGATCTGGAGCACGTAGGTGAGAAGCACTAGGCCAATGCCAAAAATCATAGTCAACATTGCTGGTTGATCGGCATCGCTGCTTCGTCTCAGCGCGAGTGTTCGTGCCATTCGTATTGGCAGTTCGTGAGTGACTCGGCCCCAGGCTGCAGCGATAGTAACCAGCAGCGGTCTTTGGGGAACACTGTCACCAGGCACAGAAGGAGCTGTCACCGGGAGCACGGCCTCCTCGGAGACGCTGCGAAGTCGACGGGCAATTTCTGACGTCAGCTCCAGTGGATCATCGCCTGCCCAAGCGTCCATTTCGATCGGCGCTCCCACTCGCACACTGACTACTGAGCCAGGTGTGCCCTTGTCCTCGAAAATGAGTCCGACAGGAAGGATTTGCAGACCATCGACCTTCTGTTCATCACGTGCCTGAATGGCAAGTCTGGCTAGCCCCGTTCGCAAAGGTTCCAGACTGGCCGCATTGTGACTCTTCCCTTCTGGGAAGATGAGTACGGCACCGCGGTTCTTCAGGATTCTTTGAATCTCACTGAATGCACCGCGATTACGCGAAGGATCCTGTGGGGCACCATTCCTCTTTTGGGATTCGTCGTTCACACGTCGGAGTGGTACCACGCCAACGATTCGAAAAAGCGTAGCAATGAGCTGATTGTTGGTGAGTGTAGCCTTGGCCGTTATCGTAATTGGTCGAGGCATGATCCAGCCTGCGATCAATGAATCGACGAGTGCATTCTGGTGGTTTACCGCGATGAGCAGCGGTCCACGACCTGGGATCTTTTCGTCGCCGACGATGCGAATGTCACGGTAAAACCAATGTAGTGCGATGCCCGCAATCCATCGTAGGACCCGATAAATCACTTGGACTGAATTCTCGAAAAATTGTCGGGCACGCGACGCAGCATCCACAAGGCGAGCGCCATACCGATCGCCACAGTCATTACTCCGGCGCGGTAGGCGAAGCCAGTTCCCATCGACGGCGTGAGGCCATCGACCGCCAGCGCCCAGACGAATGGACCGACAACAGCCGCGGCTCTCGACGACAGAACCATTAGGCTGAAGAAACGACCAGCCTCCACATCTGGAACCAGACTGAGGAGCAACGGCCGCTCCGCGGTGGAAACCCCGCCGTAGATGAGACCGATCAATGCTCCAACAATCCAGAAGGCACTCCTCGATGGCGCAACGATCATTGAAACGAGTAGCACAATCCAGCTCGCCAGAACCCACGACAATGTCTTCTTTGGTCCGAATCGATCGACAAGCCGGCCGATGCCATAGCTGCCTATTACGGCGGGAACGGTAAGAATCACGAACAGCGTCGCCTCTGAGCCCTTCACGAACCCCATCGCAAAGATTGCATAGAGAGCCATGTTCGCGATGATGGTTCCCATTGCATCCTGATAGAGAAAAGATGTGAGGATGAACCTCAGCGTACCCGGATATTTCCTGGCTTCCTTCAGTGTATCTCTAACATCGCGAAATGCTTCTCTCCAAGCGACGTTTCTCTTTCCGTGAATTACGTTGTGATCACGACAGAAGACGAATAAAGGCAACGAGAAGAGAAGGAAGAGAAAAGCAGTAGGCACGAAGGTGGAAACACGTCCGGCATGCGTTGTAAACGGAATCGTGTTCCGAAGGAAATTGACGATCTTGTCCGGAATCGCGCCGATGATCGGCATTTGACCAGTGAAGAAGGGGAAGGTCAGCACGACGCCTGTGATTGAACCGACGTAGCCGAGTGCAGTTCCCATCCCCGAAAGTCGGCCTCGGTGATCAACCGGGGCGAGCTCCGACATCATCGCGTTGTAGAACGGCTGTGCACCCTGATACGTGTAATTGGCAATTGTGAATGCCGCGAGTACGCCGAAGAGTGCAACTCCTGGACGTATGAGGGGTGAACTCAGTCCTGCCTTGACCCCTTCCCCGATGAGAGGAAGGCCTGTTTGCCCGAGCACTGCCATCACAACTGTCGATGCACATGCGAGCAGCGTGAAACCAACTACCCACGGCTTTCGCCTCTGTGTTGCATCGGAGATTGCACCGAAAACAGGTATAGACACGACAACCAGCGCTGACGCAATTCCATTAACGATTGCGTAGAGTGTGTTGGAGTGTCCGAGGTCTGCGACGAGCCACGCGGCGAAATAGAGCGTGGCAATGTTCATTGAGAAAACAGTGTTCGCAAAGTCGTACAGCGCCCAACTGAGCCTTTCGCGGAAAGGCGCGAGTGGTGGATTGAGGTCTCCGCCAGGGGTGACCTCAAGGCCTATCTCCGGTGTCATGTCGTTGCTTTTGATCGAGCTCACTGGCGCTGATCTCATGGATGCCCTCTTAAGTGGGCTGATGCGACTCTAGACTACGCTATTACGCCAGTCAAACGAATACGTATGGTGACGTAGCAGCCGTTACTACTCTCGACGCTGGGACAGATGCCGGACAAATTACGACTATGATGCCACGTCTGGCTGACTGGTGCTTGCCAATTGTATTTGCTGGTATCCTCGTCGGATGCCGCGGCAGCGATCGGAGAAGCGCTGATTCTGCCGGTTCACTTCCCCCTGTCTATCCGTCGGGGCCGGTAGCAAATACCAATTGGAACCCGGATGCAGGACCGCTGATGATCGTGTCATCCGGCAGTGGCAACGACACTGTCGGCGTCGTTCTCCCCGAGGCAACTGACAGCACCATCGAGTCGTTTCGTGGAATCACTCCACCCATCTCCGGGCTCACGTTTGATCTATTTGGGAGAGGTGGCAAAACCGCATCGGCCGTTGCTGCTTCACCTATTCCGCAGACAGATACGGCCTCGGGATGTTTTTCGTGGCCGATTGGAAGACTGAAATCACCGCATGGGAACTGGCAGATTGGGTTTGTCAGCGGACGCGTTCAGCATATACAAATCGATTCGATTGAGGCGATGCCAAGCGCAGATTCTGCTGCACTTGCGGTGGCATTGGCGCAGACAGTAGCGACGCTTCCGGTTGCTGTGGATCCGACTTTCCGCGGTCTGCCGTTCAGGGTGCGATCTGCTTACAAGTTTTCCCTGGATACCGTCGACGTAGTCATTGCCGATGTCGTTCGAGCCGTGAATGAAGAAGCAAACCCGCGAGTTGAACACCTTTTGATCTTTGGTGAACGACCACACGGCGCAAGTGGAAAATTCAATGTTAGCTACTACACCAGAACCGCTGGAGCTGAGGAATCAACTCAAGCCACCGAGATGCTTGCCGTGGTGCGGATTGCGAACCGTCCGGCTGTTGTCGTCAATGTCGAGTACGATGAAGGCGGAAAGCTCGGACTCGTGGAGCGAACCGCTCCTGGTGAATGGCGCTCGACGTGGAACAGTGCTTATACGGACTGCTGACGCGCGATGACTGAGATACGACTTCTATAGACCGGTCGGAGCGCTTACGAAGTTGGCTGGAATTCCGTACTTCTCGCCAAGATGCTCGGCTAGTGCGCGTACGCCGAGCGTCTCCGTTGCGTAATGTCCGGCGTAGATGATCGCGAGGCCGCTCTCTTCGGCCTGGACTGCGGTGTGATGCGGACCTTCACCGACGATCAATGTGTCGATTTGCATTCTTCCTGCCTCTTTCAACGTGTCGCTGGAAGCGCCGGCACCGGTGCACATCCCCCATCGTTTCGTTCGTCGGCCTTGCGTGATTGGAGTTACGCGAACTTCGCCTGAGAACGCCGTCGCAAACTTTTTTGCCCTCTGGACCAGAGCTGACGTTTCGACATCGCTCTCGCCGCTGACTCCGATGAAGAACCCGCTGTAGTCTGCGAACGTGCCGGTTGGCCTCAGGCCGAGCTCGTTCGCGAGCAGCACGTTGTTTCCGAGAGTGGGATGTCGATCAAGTGGTAAGTGCGAGGAGTAAACAGCAACGTCGTGCTCCAGCAGAGTACGGAGCCTCTGGTACGAAGCGCCTCTTAGTTGCTCGAGTCCTCCCCAGAACATTCCGTGGTGCACGATGAGGAGGTTCGCTCCGACTCTAACTGCACCGTCGATAGCCCTTGTGGATACATCGACAGCCGCCGCAATTCCTTTGATTGCAGATCGGTTCTCAAGCTGCAACCCGTTCAAGGCAGCTGGGTAATCTGGTACTTCGTCGGTTCCTAGCAGCTCATCAGTATAAGCTGCCAATTCATGAATTTTTGTCATTGAGGCCTGGAGAAATCGGTGTGGAGAACTTTGGCGCTGCACATGTTGTGAACTTACTAACTGCTTATATTGCAACGTGTTACGGGCCTGAGGTTCACAACGCTGTTGATTAGCCAGGTACCCCCATTCGTTCAAGAATGCGCTCAAGGTCGTCTGCGGAGTAAAAATGGACCGATAGGGTCCCACCATTCCCAGGTCCGGCCTTGAGTATGACGTCAGTCTGAAAGAACCGCCTCAGGCGGTCTTCGATTCGCTTCACTTCGGGTGACTGTCTATCAGTGGCTCTTGGCCGGCCGGCCTTCTTGCCTGTCCTTGGTCCAACAACATCGCGTAAGCGCCGTTCAACGTCCCGCACTGTTAGACCTTCGGCGAGAATTACCTGGGCGAGCTCAACGATTTTTTCTGGATCTTCGAGGCCGAGGAGGACCTTGGCGTGGCCCATTGTCAGGTGGCCCTCCTGAAGAAGGCGTCGGGCCAGATCCGGCAACTGTAGCAGCCGCAGCATATTGGCAATCGTAGTCCGGTCTTTCCCAACCGTCTCGGCGATCTGTTGCTGGGTGAGACCGAACTGGTTCGAGAGCTGGTAGTACCCCTCTCCCTCTTCGATTGGATTCAGATCGGTGCGCTGGAGATTCTCGATCAACGCAAGGGTGAGTAGAGTCTTGTCATCGGTTTCCTTGATGATTGCAGGAATCTCCTTCCAGCCGAGGTTTCGAGCTGCACGCAAGCGACGCTCGCCGGCGATGAGCTCGAAACCATCTTTGCCGAGCCGTCTGCGCACGGTGATCGGCTGGAGGAGCCCACTGGCATGAAGGCTTTCCTGAAGCTCTGCTAGATCCTCCGTGTTGAATTCACGTCGCGGCTGGAATGGATTGCGGGAGATTTGTCCTATCGGAATCGATTTCAGCGCGCCTTCGTCGCTGGTTGCGAGACCAGTAGCGCTTCCCAGCAGAGCTTCGAGTCCTCTGCCCAGTCTGCGCGGCGTTTTTTCAGTGGCCACCGTCGTCTCCTTGCGCTGTTCGTTCGATTAGTTCTTTGGCGACATTCATGTATGCCTGTGCGCCGACCGACGCGACATCGTAGAGGATGATCGGCTTTCCAAAGCTGGGTGCTTCAGCCAAGCGGACATTTCGAGGCACGACGTTTCTGAATACCTTCGGTCCGAAGTACTCCCGCGCATCGTCGGCGACCTGTCGTGAGAGGTTGAGCCGGGAGTCGTACATTGTCAGCAGTACGCCGTCGATGCCCAGTTTTTCATTAGCTCCGTGTTGTACGCGATGAACTGTATTGAGCAGTTGCGACAATCCCTCGAGCGCGTAGTACTCGCACTGCAGGGGAATGAGCAAGGCATCGGCTGCTACCAGCATGTTGATGGTGATCAGCCCGAGGGAAGGCGGGCAGTCGATGATCACGTACTCGTAGTCTTCGCGGAGCGAATCGACAGCGCCGCGCATCACATGATCACGATCTTCCTTGTCGACAAGTTCGACTTCAGCGGCAGCCAGATCCGGAGTAGCGCCGATGACGTCCAGTTTCTCAAACTGGATCGATGTCTGGCGGGATGATCTAAGATCGGAATTCCCGACGAGGACATCGTAGAGCGTGAGAGGGACGTTCTCCTTCTGTAGTCCTACTCCGCTGGTAGCGTTGCCTTGGGGGTCTCCGTCGACGAGGAGAGTTCGTTGTTCGGCCGCGGCCAAGCTAGCGGCGAGGTTCACAGCAGTCGTTGTCTTACCAACGCCGCCTTTCTGATTTGCGATTGCGATGATGCGCGCCACGAATTCCGCTGTTCGAGATGGCGCGTAATCTACCCAGGGCTAAGGGGTATTTCCACGTGGAACTATTGCTCAGTGTTCCATGTGGAAATACCGGTTATTTTGCTGGGTTAAACCTCCACCGCGTGCTGACCTCTACTGACAGCGTCTCCTCCCCCGGTTGAATCGGAGTCTCTGCTTGTGCGACTCCAGCGGCGACACGGGCCATCATCAGCGGTCTTGGAGGTGGAGGATTGTAGGCCCCGACGTTGATCTCGAGTAAGCTTCCCAGCGAACCACCAGCAGCGCGCGCAGCGGCTTCCGCATCGGCACGAGCTTTTTCGATTGCGGTTCCTATAGCAGTTCTGCGAGCTGCCTCGGTATTCGAGGCGTAGAACTGAAGAGATGTGATCATATTCGCGCCATGTGATAAGGCGGCATCGATTGCCGGACCGACCTGGCTCAGCTTACGTACGTCGACCAGGACAGTATTCGTAACATTGTAGGCTACGATCTCCGGCTCCTTTCCTGGATCGTATCGCTGTTCCGGATAGACGTTGTAGTTGACCGTGGAAAGCTGATCGTTGGTGAAGCTGAGTGCTCGGAGCGCTGATAGCACTGATTGTTGCTTGGTCGCGTTCTCGGCTGCCGCAGCCGCCGCAGTCGCGGCGCGCGTCTGAACACTGATCTGAAGTGTGGCTCTGTCTGGGGAAACCTTGATCTCGCCCCGTCCAGATACGGCTATCTGTGGAATGGTCACTAGTGTCGCAGGGCTGTCCTGTCCATGCGCTGTTAATGGCGCTAATACCAGGGCTATTATGGCAATTTTCTTCATAGAGTCCGATCTCGAAGAGGGTTTGAACTGATAGATCAGAGACGTCATAGAAAGCCAGACTTGCACATCACGCCTTAGAGAGTACCGGGCTCAGTGTCATGAATTCGGTTCAGGTTCATTCCGATGATGCCTTCAGTCTCGCTGCGCATGAACATATTCACGAATTTCGCACCCCACACGATCTCTCCTGCCTCGTAGGAGGATCTCGAGTGGACGATCTGAGACAAATTCTCGTCGGTCCCGATTAATAGGACCAGCAATTCCGCATCTGCCTCCATAAGGTCCGCGTGCTTCAATCCCCACATCGGACTCTCCGGGGTGATCGGATGCACCACTGTCCAGCTCAGCGGGAAAAACACGACCCGATTTCTTTCCAGTTCTAACTCGTAAAACTTCCGAATCGTCGAGCCGTTAACGTGCTCGATCTTTGTCAGGATTGCCTGTACCCGAACATCGATGAGCTGGCTCGTTCTTGCGTTCGCGATTCTGAACTCCAGTGCAGTCTTGAGAGAAGCGGGCGAACATAAGGCCAGTAGAAAATGCAACACCGACGATGTTGACCAGCGCTTCAATCGTGACGAGGGTATTCGGAACGACACCTACCGGTATGATGTTACCATAGCCGATCGTTGAAAACGAGTCGACGCTGAAGAAGAATGCTCTGTAAAAAGGTTCATTAGCGAAACTGCCAGTAGTGGACTGAAGTGCATCCGGCCCGCAGAGCAGATACGCGAACGCGAAGACTGCGTTGATCGCGATGTACGAGCCCGTGATGAAGCCGAGGAACCGGGGCCAGGAAATCGTCAATAGCCACTGATAGAGTCCGAGTGACGAAAGTGGATTGAGTCCTTCGAGCACGACATTGAAACTGCCATCACGATTCAGCAGCCTCCGTCGTGTCCCTCTTGCCACCTCGGTGCCGAAGCCGAGGTCCTTGAACTCTTCTCTGTTGTCCGAGGAGGAAGTTGTTTCTGGATTGAGCGTCGATGTCATTGATGGGACTTCGTGTTCCGGTTGAGAGCCTTCAGGAAAATGGCCTCCGATATCGGCTAAAGCTACATTCGTCCGATGGAATCCTCGGGCGCACCGATTGGTGGTGCAACAGCGCTGATTGTGATCTCGGCGCTCAGCTTCGGCTCGATATCCGTTCTGACAGTCCTCACCACCGACGCCGGGATTCCGCTTCTCACGATAATGGTGTGGCGCTATGTACTTGGCGCTTTTCTGCTCGGGGCGACGGCGCGCCCGCGGAAACCAGTTTCTACTCCGAAGCGGCGGGTAATCCAGCTTCTACTGATCGGCGGTTTTGGGCAAGCGCTGATTACCTACCTGAGCCTTTACTCTCTGAGGTACATCCCAGTCGGACCGTTAGCGTTTTTGTTTTACACGTACCCAGCGTGGGTTGCGATCATCGCGGCTCTCCGTGGTACCGAACGGCTTACGACGGTGCGTGTTGCGGCGCTGATGCTCGCGCTGATCGGAGTGACGGTGATGGTTGGAATGCCGATGGAGAAACTCAATCCAATCGGTGTCGGTCTCGCTCTTGTATCAGCGGTGCTCTATTCGATTTACTTGCCAGCTCTCGAACACGTCCAGGAAGGTGTACCAGCTATGTTCGCCACGTTCTGGCTGATTGTCGGAGCCGCGGTCTCGTTCGTTCTTGCTGCGCTGTTTGCGGGAGAGCTTTTCATTCCGCAGGCTGCTTCAGCGTGGGCGAACATCTTCCTGCTCGCTGTGGTCTCCACTGTCATCGCTTTCTCTTCGCTCATCAAGGGTCTCTCTGTGCTGGGTCCGGTGCGGACGGCGATAATCGCGACGGTCGAACCCTTCTTCACTGCGATTCTGGGAGTGATTGTGCTGAGTAACCAGGTTAGTGCCGCGACGTTCGCCGGTGGAATTCTGATCGCTGCCGCAATTCTCGTAATCGAGTGGAGCTCAACGCGGATTACTGCTACTGCGTAGCTGCCAGGCGCTTCCTGCGCTCGATCTCGATCACGAGATTCTGCAGGTCGCTGGGACTGACCCCGGGAATTCGCGAGGCCTGCGCAAGGGAGATAGGCCTTAGTCGGGTCAGTTTCTGACGCGCCTCGAAGGATAGCGAGCGCATTTCACCGTACTCGAGATCCGGATCCAGCGAGAAGTCACCCATCCGCCGCATTCGTTCGGCTTGTATTCTCTCTCTCGCGAAATAGCCGGCGTACTTGATCTCCAAGTCTGCAGTGACAAGTGCCTCCTGATCGATTTGGGCGGCAATTCCCGCCGCGTTGAAGAGGTCACGGAGCAGTACATCCTGACGCTTGGCGACTTCGGCGATCCTCACCGAATGTGTGAGCGCTGTGGTACCTGCCTTGGCGAGAATACTCGAAGCGTCGTCGGGACTGATGCTCGTCGACTCGGCCAATCGGAGCGCCGTGTCTTCCTGGGTGAGTCTACGCGAGACGAGATCCGACTCGAGCTCGGAATAAACTCCAAGTCGGGTTGCGATTAGTCCGAGTCTCCGTAGTGCATTGTCCTGACGAACCGTTAGTCTGAACTCGGATCGGGAGGTGAAGAGTCTGTAAGGCTCGTCGACGCCGCGCGTGACGAGATCGTCGACCAGCACTCCGATGTACGAAGTTTCCCTCCCTAATACGACGAGCTGCTTATTCTGCGTCGAGAGTGCGGCGTTCAACCCTGCGACGACGCCTTGGCCGGCAGCCTCCTCGTATCCGGTCGTGCCGTTGATCTGTCCAGCGAAGTAGAGACCGGGGACAGCCTTGACCTGAAGCGATGCATCGAGCTGGGTTGGCGGATAGTAGTCGTACTCGATTGCGTACCCGGCGCGATTCATTCTTACATCCGAGAGTCCGCGAACGGATCGGAGAATCGCGAGCTGCACCGGCGCCGGAAGCGAAGTCGACAGCCCGTTGACGTATAGCTCCGTTGTATCGTGACCCTCCGGCTCGAGGAAAAGCTGATGGCGCTCCGCCGCGGGGAACTTTACGATCTTGTCTTCGACGGACGGGCAGTACCGTGGCCCACGTGAGGAGATTGCACCGCCGTACATCGCGGACTTCCCGATGTTTTCCTTGATGATCTGCTTCCCTTCGGATTCGAGATACGTGATCCAGCAAGGCATCTGGCCAGGATGACGTGTTGTCGATCCATCCCGCCGCTTCGTCCGCCAGAAATGCGACCACGAATAATCGAATTGCTCGATCTCGCTCTCCTGGATTTCGAGAGCTGAAAAGTCGACCGATCGTCCGTCGATGCGCGGCGGAGTTCCAGTCTTGAAGCGCGCAACGGTCAACCCGGCCTGCTCGAGCTGCTCAGCAAGGTGAGTGCTTGCGGCTTCGCCCGCTCGTCCACCCGAGATTCGTGTGTCCGTGCCGATGTGCATTCGGCCGCGCAAAAAGGTGCCGGTAGTGATGACGACACTTTTCGCACCGAAGCGTCTACCTTCGACCGTCTCGACACCGACCACGCGTCCATCACTTGCGGAGAAAACCAATCGGGCGACGGTGCCTTGTATGGTCTGCAAACTTGGGTGCTCCTCGAGCAGCGAACGGACTGCGCGGCGGTAGAGGCCGCGGTCGCACTGCGCGCGAGGTGCCCAGACTGCAGGTCCTTTGCTTCGATTGAGCATCCGAAACTGGATCATGGCGAGGTCCGTGGCTCGGCCCATGATCCCGCCGAGTGCGTCGACTTCGCGAACGACGGTGCCCTTGGCGACACCCCCAATCGCCGGATTGCACGACATCTGGCCGATTGTCTCCAGCGCGCTGGTCACCAGCGCTACGCGGGATCCTAGGCGTGCGGCCGCGACGGCTGCCTCAGTCCCAGCGTGTCCGGCACCGACTACTACGACGTCAAATTCGGACTCGAAGCCCGGCGAGATCGACATACGTTAAAGATAAGGGCCTGCACCAAACACGAAGTTAGTCTCCTATCGAACCTAATTCATGGCATTGGAGTTTAGTCATGATCGCCCCGTTATTCTGATAAGACAAAGTGCGTTTGAACGGGTCGGGCTCGTGCGAAGTGCCATCGATGCGAGTTACAACCTTACTGATGAGGAATTCCATGTTGTTGAAGGGCTCGTCGCACTCGGGCCGCTACCATCTGAGGATTTCTTGACGCGATTGATTGAAGACCTCGAGGCTAGCGGCCTCGTTTACTTCGATGATTTCTTCGAGATGAGCGGAAATTGGCCGGAGTGGCTTTTGCTCTATGCACGCGGCATAAGAGGCCAGGCGACCTAAATCCGCTGTTCTACCACCGCCCATTCCTCGACAAATGCGATTCCATTTTCTATCCGGTCGATAACGACCTCAGCGCCAGCGGAAAGTGGCTTCGCGCTCAGAGTCTTCGCCGGAACTCTGATCTCTCGCCCCATTAGCTCGTACCTGATTTCGCCGGGCGCGACTGCGGCAATGTCACGGGTGACAATCGCAAGCTGACCCTGGATTTCGTGTTCATCGGCCACCGGATTTGCTGCAGCTCCGCGCAATGCCCAACTGGCTAGTAGCGTGATCATGGCACTGATGGCGAGAACACCACTTGCTGCCGCAATCAAGAGAACACCCCACGCAGGCAGTCCGGTGCGGGATGCAACCGGATAACCGACCGCGCCAAACCCGATCGCAAAAGCAGCCAGAGTGGGCAGATTGAAAAACGGAGACGGCGCTCGTGACCTGTTCGGACGCGTGTACTCGACGCCGTGCAGCATCGCGATCACCGCCAGCACGAGGCCGGCGATAAACGCGACGAGGAAAGTTATTGGCAGTGCTTTCACGAGTCTGACGAAACGTGTGGAATCAGGGATTCATTCTCTTCACAATCCCAGATATTTCTTGAACCAGGCAATTGTGGCTGGCCACGCTGCACGGGTGGCCGTCATGTTTGCCCCGTTCATGCCGGTCTGGTTTCGAAGGAAGCCATGTCCGGCACCCGGATAAATGTTGTAGGTGTAGGTCCGCCCTAAAGCGTGTAGCGCTGTGTCGGCAGCGGGAATCGTAGCGTCGACACGAGCATCGTTCCCTGCGTACAAGCCGAGAACAGGCGCTTGAACCGATGCAAGATCGCTCGTCAAGGGTGACGTACCGTAGTAGACGACGGAAGCACCAAGGCTTGGAGCGTGGACGGCATGGGCGAAAGAGACGCCCCCACCCCAGCAAAACCCGACGATACCATACTTCTTCTGCGCAGCAGGAAGGGACATTCCGTACCGAGCGACTGCGTCGAGCTGCTTCTGAACCGAGACTGGATCTAGAGTTCTGATCGAGTCTGTAGCCACTCTTGCGACCAGGCTATCAGGACCGCTTGGGAGATTCTTCATCGTCAGAAGATCCGGGGCAATTGCGATGAAGCCACCCGCAGCGAGCTGGTCCGCAACACTGCGTACCCACGTCGATAATCCAAAAATCTCGTGAATGACGATCACCACCGGCGCCTTCGTGCTTCTCTCCGGGTAGACGACCCATGCCTTCACGCTGTCCCGATCGCCAGTGTGAATCATTGCCCACTCACCATGCCGCGGCGAGGCACTCAGACGTGCAGCTGCACCCGCCGCATCCGGAGGTATTGCGCTGGAAGTGTCGGCAGCTGTGAGTGCAGCGGATATGCCGGAGCTGGACGACGTGGTGATGTGATCGGCGTGCGCGTCGCCCGACGGTGCCATCTTCGTCATTGTGC